>JAEHDC010000076.1 GCA_016880595.1 Candidatus Saccharimonadota bacterium | reverse complement strand
GAGAGACTATGTGTTGATTATATTGGGAGGGTGTCAAGGAGCTTTCGTTTTGCTACTTCCAAAACCTTGCGTACCCTTGGTTCGCTTTCTAGTGTGCTTATTAGACTCACGGCCACCGATATATGTTTCGTCCACTTCAACCTGATTTTTAAGCTTTTCAAAAGTGCCGTTTTCAAATACATAGCGGATGCGTTGCAGCATAAACCAGCTTGTTTTTTGAGTAACGCCTAGGTATTTTGCGAGCTGAATTGACGAGACGCCTTTTTTGAGGCTAGTGCATAGATAGATGGCGAAGAACCATTTTTGTAGGGGAATCTTGCTATCTTCAAAGACACTACCCATGCGGACGGTAAAAGTTGAGCGACACTCTGCGCATTTAATGCGACCACTAGCAAGTTTGTATGCCTTAATGCCAACCACACCGCACTTCTGGCAAATAATCTCATTACCCCAACGTTGCTTCGCTAAAAAGTCAGCACATTTTTCTTCGGTTGCAAATTCATTGTAGAAGTCGATGAGATTTGTTGCGTTCATACTCTTATTCTACAGGGGTGAGGTGGTAACGTCAAGTATATAATTGCCTAATTTTATGACTTGGTGAGGCTTTTTTGCCCACAAGTGCACGGGTGCAAAGCACCATTTTACAACTCGTTTTATCTATTGCCCTTACGCTTTGGGCGGCAGAAAGGTGCCTTCATGTGTACAGCACGTCGATTAATATGCGCTGAATGCAGAGAAGAGTTTATTTTTGACCCAGAGCAGTTACGACTAATTGGCCTAGTTGTTGAAGCAGATGAACAACCAAAAAAATGCCCAGCGTGTCTCAACAATATGCCGCGGCCGTACGAGGTAATTAGACGTCGCGAGGTCTTTGCGGCAATATGCAGCGCCAGCACCGTGCTTCCAGATCTTGTCTGGAAAAAGTGGACAGTATTGAAGAGTGGTCGACGCTCTAAGGTATGGCGCGCTAGACTGACTGGGGCGATGCTTGGCTCAAACTGGTCTGGAAGTATGGATATTTGGTGGTACTGCAGCAGGCCACCAATGCAAGAGCAGATCATTAGCCTTCGGGTCATGGAGGTGAACAAGCGTGTACGACTTCGCCACTGGATTAGGCAAACGCCTAACGGCAGCAAATCCGGATGGCATCGCGTGCCACTTAGTGACGTTGATGGGTGCGATATTCCTGGATTCAGTTCTCCGGGTCAAACAAATAAGACTATACCGGATCGCATCGAAATTGCAACCGATACGTACCTTAGGCTAAGACCATCTGCTCCAATGGCATCCGCCACCCATGAGCTGGTCATGCCTACAGCCACCCACAAAAAACTTGGAAAAGGGCAATATTGCCAACGCATTATTGGCGCTCCATGCTGGGGGTTCAGATTCACTGGATGTCCAGAACCACGCGTATTACATAAAACTGTCTACCTAGCGGTTGTAGATACAAACCACCCGCTTTCGCTAGTTCAATTCGAAAACGGTGGTAGGCGCGTCGTTGCCGAATATCCAACTGAGCAATTTAAATGACCGCTAAAACGCAATAGAAAAACAGTTGTGCGCAGGAGCCCTCCTAGATCTTTTAGATCTCAGTGACTCCTGCTTTAACGTAATGCGCAGATTCAGTGTATTAAAAGCATTAAGATAATATGCTAGAATCTTTTCAATAGGCCAAAATATTGGTATATTTAGATAAATAACTTTTTTGGGAGGCTAAATTGAACTATTCTGATTTTGTTGGTTTATACAGCATAAGCAAAACACTGCGATTTGAGCTTAAGCCAACTCCAGCAACAAAAAAACTACTAGACGATAGTGGCGTTAAGGAAACCGACAAGATTAGGCACGAGCATTTTAAGCAGGCCAAGAAGATTTTAGATGAAGTTCATCGTGAATTTATAAATGACGCTTTAAAAAATGTCAGCCTAAGCACCTCTGACTTGCAAGATTATATTAAATTGACGTTAGACAAAGCTAGCAAAAAAGCAGATGTTCAAAAGGCCCAAAAGAAGATTTTTTCCTCCTTTGAGCAAGCGTACAAAATTACAAATTATGAATGGCAAGAAAAACTTGATGCCAAAAAGTTTTTTTTGCAATCGCCAGGAATACAGCTAGAAATTGCGTCACAATTAGCAGAGAAGATCGCAAAAAATCTCGAGATGAATGAGGACGATGTTAAAAATACGCTAAAACAATTTGACAAATTTAGCACGTACTTTAAGGGTTACGCAGAAAATCGCAAAAATTGTTACTCCTTTGACGGTAAAGCCACAGAGATTGCCAACCGAACAATTGCTCAAAATCTTATAACATTTTATAAGAATATAGAAAAGTTCAACAAATATTATTCTGGCAATAGTTTACTTGCCGATGACGTCAGTAAATACTTCTTACTGGAAAATTATAATCAGTTTATAACTCAACAATCTATAGCTCAAAACTATAATGTTAAAATTGGCGAGCTAAACTACATAATCAATCAAGAACGCCAAAAACAGAAAAAAGATGCAAAGGCGAACTTGCCGCTATTTAAGGTTTTGTATAAACAAATTTTAGGCGATGCAACCAAAGAAGTTCCTTTTGAATTCATTAAGGACGACGCTGAATACAAGGCAATTATTCACAATCTAAAAGACAAAATGCCAAAATGGATTGAAGAAATTGAAGATCATTTTGTAAGTCAGGCCAAACAATTGCAAAATCCTGAGGGCGTTTATCTCGGCAAAAAAGCAATTAACACGTTGCTACAAAAATACATCTCCATTGATGTTAGGCCGCTCATAAATGAAGAACTGCCTGAGTTGGCCAAGAATAAATCTAGCAAAACCGATGACGATGAAAGTTTGCGCAATCAATTTATCTCTGTAAAGGATTTTTTTGAAGCCTTGGATAAAGTCCAGGAGCAATCCGAAACTTCTATTTTGAGAAGTGATGAGAGCGCCGCCTTATTGCCATCGCAATTTATTTGGAATAAGCTGTGCAACGACATCGAGAAAGATGTGAAAGTTGCAAAAGACTCAGCTCCAAAAATAGATACTTCCAATAAGAATAGCGTTAAATCGGCGCTTGATAGCTTTAATGATTTGTTTAGAATGTACAGTTACTTTGAACTGCGCTACAAAAATCAGCCAGTCGCCGTCATGGACGAGGATGCTAAATTCTACCAGATTTTTAACGCCGAAGACACGCCATTTGCCAACGAAAAAGACAAGCGCTTCTCGCAGGTTTATGATTTAATTCGTAATTATTTGACCAAAAAGCAATATAGTTTGGATAAATGGAAGTTGAATTTCGATTGCTCTATTTTATTGGGCGGCTGGGATTTGAATAAAGAGCCCGAAAAACACGGCGTGCTCCTCAGACATAAACAGCAATATTATTTGGCGATAATCGACAATTCTGCCAAAAACGCATTTGATAAAAAGGAGAATCTTGATCTATACACTGCAGGCGCGGACGACTGGCAGAAAATGGAGTATAAACTTTTGCCTGGCGCCAATAAAATGCTGCCAAAATGCCTTTTTTCAAAGAGCTTTAGAGAAAATTTTGGCGTTCCGTCGGATATCGATGTGCTTTATAAAAATGATGAATATAAAAAAGGCGATAAATTTGACATTAACAAAATGCATAAACTAATCGACTTTTACAAAGACGCCATTAAAAAATACGAAGGTTGGTCAATGTACGAGTTTGTATTCAGCGACACGAAAACTTACCAGAGTATAGACCAATTTTATCATGAGGTTGATCGGTTCGCCTATAGACTAGATTTTGTAAATATTAACAACCAAGTGCTGTCTAAAATGAATGAGAACGGACAGATATATCTATTTGAGATCAGTAACAAGGATTGGTTAAAAGAGGCTAGAGGCAAGGCAAATCTGCACACTCAATATTTTTTGAACACTTTTAGAGGCGGAGATTTTAAGTTAAACGGTGAAGCCGAAATATTTTTCCGTCCAAAAAGCATTGAAGCGAAAGTAGATAAAGAAAGAAAATCTAAGCATGAGATTATTGAAAATCGACGCTTTAGCGAAGATAAAATTCTATTCCATGTGCCAATAACCTTTAACAGAAATTCCAAACTTTCTAGTAACTTTGCCTTCAACCAGCACGCCATTGAGCGCATTAAAACAAACGGTGTTAACGCTGTAATTGGAATTGATCGTGGCGAAAAGCATCTGGCCTACGTGGCTGTGGTGGATAAAAACGGTAAGCTTTTGGATAAGCCTGTTAGTTTGAATCAGATTCATTCTATTTGTAAAGGCAGGGACTTTCCTAAAGATTATTTTGATGAACTTAAAAAGCGCGAGGACGAACGACGTAGCAACCGCCAAGATTGGGATGCTGTGCGCAGGATTAAGGATCTAAAAGACGGTTATGTTGGCCATTGCGTTAAACAAGTTGTTGACCTAATGGTAAAACATAACGCTGTTGTGGCCTTGGAGAATTTAAATTTTGGCTTTAAGCAGGGCCGCTCAAAAATTGAGCGCAGTACGTATAATCAGTTTGAGCAAGCCTTGCTTAAAAAGCTGCAATACGTTGTAGATAAAAACAAGGATGACGACGAGATTTTTGGCGTACAAAAAGGCGTGCAGCTTGCTCCGCCAGATGTTGCGCCAGGCAAAATAAGCAATCACATGGGCTTTGTATTTTACGTTGACCCAAGCTATACGTCTGCTATCGACCCTAAAACTGGCTACCGTCAACACGTTCGCCTTGATGATCGCGTAAAAACTAAGAATTTTAGTAAATTCGTTGATGACGCCTTTGATAAAATCTACTTTAAAGACGATAAGCTGATATTTGAGTTTAACTGGCGCGGACTTGCCAAGGCGCAGAATGGTCTTGGTGTAAGTAAGAATAAAAAGACAGATATTAAGCAAGATAAAAAGTGGGGTATTACGCTGGACGTCCCGCGTACAGTGTTCCACAAAAACGTCGCAGGAAAGTCAGAAACCGAGATCGTCAATCCTCAGCAACTCTTAATTTGCTCGTTAAACGAGGCTGGTATTAAACTGAATGAAGACATAAAATTGCAATTAGTAAAAAATACAAATCTAAGCTCCAAGTTTGTTAAGAGTTTTGTCTATTGCTTCAACCTCGCAAACAAGTTACGAAATCAAATTGACGGCGAAGATGCCATAATCTCTCCTGTTTATCCAAACGGTTTTGACAGCCGAAATCAAAAGCTTGATGGCAAATACAAATGGAACGGCGACGCCAACGGCGTATACAACATAGCCCGCAAAGGCGCAATTTTGCTACAGAAATTAAACAAAGCATCAACGCCTAAAGAATTTAATTGCAAAGTGTCAAGTGAGGAATATGATGGGTTTGTAGGAGGGGAGAAGTGAGGTGATTAATAAAGAACGCTTTGAAGTAATAAAATCATTATCATTTGAGCTAAAGCCATTAGCAAACAGTGTGCCGTCTCAATTAATTAATGGTGATTATGGGGATGATCTGGCATCATACCGAGATGATTACGGAAACATAAAACACAAGGAAATTCTGCATTGTCTAACATCTATTGTCGACGATTTAACTAGTGACCTCGTGAAGCAAATAGATAGCATCAATCATGTACCGCCTTTGATAAATAAGAGCATATGTAAAAAGATAAATTTATCTCCTGGAAAAACGAAGTTCTTTAAATGCAACAAGGGTGCGATTCCAGATTTGATACAACTATTAAAGAACAGGAGGTGTCTCTCTTCAATACTTATACTAAATATGTCGATTGCGTAAATAAGTTACCTAATGCTCAACTCGTGGACGCTGACTTCAGTCTGAAGTTACTTAGTATGGTTATCGCAAATGCGCTTGAGGTATTGAACGGTATCAAAAAAACAGTTGACAATGACAAGAAATATCTGTTATTAAGTGGTGGGTTTAAACTTCCTGAGGTTGTTGACGTTTTGGCTCGTTTGACTAGCAATGTACGCCAAGACGGCGCCATAGAGATTGCCAACTTTGGATTAAATAGTCGCGCAGTTAGAAAACGTGACATTCTTAATTCAAAGAAAAATGAGCTTGATGAAATCGAGAGCGAACTAGGGGCTTTAACGAACAAAATCAAAAAATCGGCCCAAAAGCCGAAGAAAGAGGATATTAATTCAAAAGGCAGATTAACTCAGGAGCGCAATTCTCTGGTCGCCGAGATTAAAAAGCTTCAAGCTATGAATAAGTACGGACTAATATTTCGTCGTAAAAATTGCGATGGTGACTTTGAATATTTTCTGGCTCTTGTTGATCGTGATCATATGGAAAACTTGAGCGACAAGTCAAAGTTCAAAAGTGCGCAATCAACAGGCTATCAGTATATGGAGTATAATTGTTTGAAACTAAAATCGCTACTTCAGATCATATTTGAGAGCGATTCTGATAACCTGTCAGGAGTTAGAAAGCTTGAGCGCTATGGAACGGTTAAACCGCTATTTTTATCAAAAGAACACTCTAGAGAGCTTGAAAAGTCGAAGACTCTCATAGCTTGGCTCGATGAAAACATTCAAAAAATTGTAGATACAATTGCAGGAACGACCAATCCCAAAATTACTTATACAGAGTACGGCAATACTGATGCGGCTAAAAATGCGGCTGATGTCTGGCGCGATTTTGAGAGGCACTTCAATAGGCAAAGCTATAGCATCAGTTGGTGTCATCTTAATTTTGAAAAACTAAAGACGACTAAATCTGTCGAGTTGTTTCAAATTGCAAACAAGGATCATTCCATCCACCCAGACTTCACTAGCGATGAACGTGATCGAAAAAAACTTAACCGTAGCTCTGGTAGGCCTAATTTATTCACCACTTATCTTGACAATGTATTAACGGATGAAATAGGTAATCACTACCAATTGCTCGGAGAGGGAGTTGAGTACTTTAAGCATAAATGTGGCGCCGAGCCTAGTACTCCAAGACGTAAGTCTATAGACCGATATTATGTTGAATTCCGTGTAGCATTTGTGCCGAATAAATCTGAAAGCTGGGAAGAGACTAATAGTTCTGTTAAAAATGCGATCAGTCAGTCAGATAGCCCCAAGCACTTCATTGGTATAGACAGAGGAGAGAATGCAATCGCCAATATCGTAGTAATAGATGAAAACAATAGGGCAATATTAAAACAAGATATGTCCTGCTTGGCAATATTTAGTGATATAACACCTCATTCTGCTAAAAAATCATATATATTTTTGACAGGCGATGAGCCTGTGTACATTGCTACAAAATCAGCTACAGACGCATTAACAGATAAAACAGAAATTAAAAAGTTGTCCGATGTGATGTTCACTGAATACAGAGATAAATTATACAAGCTATTGCCGCCATCAGAAGATAAGAAGGTAATCCCGTCAAAGTCATCTCCATGTCTCGATGAAATGAATATTGAAGATTTAAAAAAGCTAATTTCTAAACTTGAGAGTCCAGAATATAACCCAGCCAGCCGCAAAATGTATTTAGCCAAGACTAACACGCCCATCATAGATTATGTTTATATTCGTAGGTATAACATCCTTCTGCTACAAGCAAAATACATGCTTGGCAAGAAGCAGGTTCGTGTTACTGATAGTAACTTTGAGCAAGAAAAGATTCAACGCAAGGAATATCTTTTACACGCAACTAATAGTATCAAGGATAATTATTCAGCCTATTTTGTTCACCATGTATGCAAACTTGCCGAAAAGTACAATGCATATATTGTATTTGAAAACCTCAATAAGAAGAACGGCGACACGAGAGAAATAAATTTTTTGTCAGGCGAACAGATAAGCGGTTTAACCCCTAAACAACAAAACCAGCTCAAGGGTGTTAGCTTTTATGTCAATATGGAACAGAAGCTTATCAATAAGCTTAATTACTTAGCAACCAAAGATGCGCAGTCACATAGCCTCACCCTTAAGGGCCAATTTACGCAAAGTATAGATTACAAAGGCGTCATCACTTCTATGACTAATGAACAAATAAATCTAATAACTAGCCCTAAAAAACAAGAACAGGTTGAGGCTCTAAAAAGTGGCTTAGGAAAAGGCAAAAAAAATTGCTATCAAATTGGCTGTATTTTATATGTAGATGCTGCAAACACATCAAAAGAATGCTGCAATTGTGGGTTTAGTGTTAATACTGCATTAACTCGATGCGAAAGAACTGACGAAGGACTGTCTTTTAGTGGTAGCTCTAATACTTCTTATAAATGGGGTGATACTCGGCTTACCGAAAGAGGAATCGATGAGTCCTTCGACCTCAATAACAAAAGTGACGGGGTAAAATTGTCCGTTCGTCCAGGGAAAGTTGTGAATGCCAAATTGTCTACTAGAGATGTGTATGACCCCATATCTTGTCTTGCATGCGGGTTTGACGGTCGCGGCACAGGGCATGACCATCTTCATGAAAATGATAATGACGCCTACCAGAAAATTAAACTTCTACAAACGTGTGATGAACTTGCTGCCTTTAATATTGCTAAAAGGGGTGGAAAACTCATAAAAGGTCAGGAAGAAGTCTGACATATACCTAAAGCATGGAACCCATAATCCCCATCTCCACTATTAACGATTTCTTATTTTGCCCTCGGTCGCTGTATATGCATCTGGCGGCTGGGGATATTTTGCCTAGCAGCTACCATGAGGCGCCGCAGGTTCGCGGTAATGAAACTCACGCTGCGGTTGATCAAAAGCGTTATTCTCACCGTAAAGATATTTTGCAGGGTTTAAGTATTTATAGTGAAGAACTGCAGGTTCAGGGCAAGCTTGATACGTTCAACGTCAAAACTGGTGAGCTTGTTGAGCGCAAAACTAAAATCATTAAGCTTCAAGAAGGTAATTATATGCAACTTTATGCTCAGTATTTTTGCTTACTAGAGATGGGCTACAGACCAAAGGTGTTGTCTTTTTACAGCATGCTCGACAATAAAAAATATCCAGTTGCTGTGCCTGGCGAAATCGAGAAGAACAGATTAAAAACTATAATTCGCCAAATGCAGAGTTATACGCAAGAAGATTTACTGGCGCACCATTGCGCAAATTGTAATAATAATATTTATTCGCCGCTAAGCTGGTAGGAAAATCTATGTTAACTCGTCCCGAAATAGAAAGTAAACAATTACTAACAATTTGCGTAGAGCCTGGCAAAGATTCAAAACTTAAAATCAAAAACGGCAACATTGTTTATGAAAAAGATGGAGAGGTTGTCAAGCAGTGTAGCTTAAGCCGCATACTTGTTCTGATGATAATTGGCGATATAAGTCTAACGACCAATTTAATTCGTGGCTTAAACGATAACGGCGTATGCATCTGCTTGCTAAAAAATAACCTTGCGCCATATGCATATTTTGGTTTTGAAACTCAGGCAAACTTTGTTTTAAGAAGTAGGCAGTATCAGCTAAGCAATGAGCAAAATCTAAATATCGCCAAGCAAATAATCGCGGATAAAATCTACAATCAGGCAGCTTTGCTAAGGAGGATTGGCGCTGACGATAGTTTGCTACAGATATATTTTGGAGATGTGAACAGCGTATTTAATGCAAAAATACTACTCGGCGTTGAAGGAAGTGCGAGCAAGGCCTTTTTTGGCGATTACTACGGCGCGTACGGCTGGGTTCGTCGCAGCCCACGCACAAAAGAAGACATCCTTAACTTTCTACTAGACATTGGCTACACCACTCTTTTTAATTTTGTGGATGCGGTTTGTAGGCATTTTGGCCTAGACACCTACAAGGGAGTTTATCACACGCAATTTTTTGCTCGCCGCAGCCTGGTTTGCGATTTAATGGAGCCATTTCGTTGTTTAATAGACAACCGTACTCGAAGCGCGTTAAATCTAAAGATATTTTCTCCAGATATCTTTAAACAAGGAAGTTACGGAATTTTTACAGAATGGCAAAACACAAGTAAAATTACCCAAACATATGCCAAAGAAATAATGGAAAATCGTCAGGCAATATTTTTATATATTCAAGGATTCTACAAATTAATGATGGAACAGCATAATGCAGCGCCAAGCTTTAGGCTAAAAAGATAATGCTAATTATAACTTACGACATCAGCAACACAAAATTGCGCACAAGATTTAGCAAAATGATAATGAAATATGGTCGAAGACTACAAATGAGCGTTTATGAGCTAAATAATTCGCCGCGAGCTTTAAATAATGTCATGATAGAAATTGAGCATAGATTTAAACCGCATTTTAAACAAACAGATTCGGTAATGATAATTCCGATATGTAGAGCCGACGCCGCAAAAATAATTCGCATGGGATACGCTGTACACGAAGAATCCTCTGTGATATTATTTGAATAACAAAACAGAACTTTAAAAATTTGACCAAATTAATTTTTGGTAGAAGTTGTGTAAGAATTAAAGATCGTTAAATGCCTGGCTCGTAGCCCATGCGCACGCATGCCAGGTATTTGATGATATTGATTATATTTATAAGTTACAAAACCTCAGTCTTAACATTTAAGCTATAGGGGTGAAATTTTTCAGCGAGATTAACTCGCACAGCATTTTACAGAGGCGGGCAACGCCCAGACCTGTTTAATTATTACTATCAATTTCTACTAATGTAGATCGGCGACGGTGACGTCGGCGGTGGTGTGTTTAATTATTACTATCAATTTCTACTAATGTAGATAAAGCTCCACGGCCGCAAGTAGCATCGCGTTTAATTATTACTATCAATTTCTACTAATGTAGATACGGTATACTGGAATTTGAGCCTCTTGTTTAATTATTACTATCAATTTCTACTAATGTAGATATGCGGCAAGACACTACAACGATTGAGTTTAATTATTAATATCAATTTCTATGTAGCGTTAAGCTAAAGGCTTGCAAAAAACATTGCTGCCGATACAATCGACAGCAGTACGATGGGTCGCGACTAAAGGGCATTAATGGGCGCAACAATAAACTGTCGCGCCCAAGATCTCAGAAATTCAAATCAGCAAGTCTTGCAATTTGATCGGCGCTAAGGTGATAAGAAATCTTCCTAGCGCTTTCGAGGCTCAAAGCTCCCAGCGAGCAGGCAAGTTTGCTGTAAAAATTTAGCGCAAGCCCGTTGCTAAGGTCGGTTTGCCATACAAGGCGCGTGCACCGCCGTTCGGTTGCCAGCTGGCACACAAAACAAAAAAGCTCCTTACCAACATTCTGCCGCCTAAACTCCTGCGAGACAAACAATTCTTTTACAAAGATCATGCTCGACACGCCCCTGGCAGGCCAGGCAAAAGAGTAGGCAATCATCCCCACTAGCGTTTCGCCCTCAAATGCAAGCGCAACATAACCAGCCGGAAGATCATCAAATAGCTCTTGTTTAATCTGCGCGATTCGCTCTTCTGGCGACTCAACAATGGCGTCGCCATAAAAATCATCTAGCTCCTTCATGAGCTGCGCCAAAATTGGCACATCGCTAACAATAGCCGGCCTAACAATAGCCATGTCGCGTCCTTTCTGGGATTAATATTATTTTTGCATATTTTGGTAATTACTTCCAGACAAAAATGCGCCATCAGCACTAGTAATTAAACGTGCGTCTCAAAGCCCACCTTTCTAGCGCAACATCTGCCTTCCCGGCAGGCTAAACCACTTTTGTGGCGAGGGCCGTTGCGACAGAAAGGTGGGTTTTGAGACTCAGGTTAGTAATTAAGTATTGACCAATCTAACAAAAAATTGTATAATGCAAAAACACTTGGTCGCCAAACTGTCAGCTAGTCCTGTGCAGTATGGCGGCTTGGTTGCTCTAAGAAAAATGACTAGCGAAGGGCTCAAGATGGAGATTCAAACCTACGCCAAATTTATTGCCGACTGCCAAGAAGCTGCGATAGCAGATATTGTGGGGTGCTATGGCAATGATGCTGCTGCAGTTGTTGGTTATGAAGTAGTGGAGCGCAACCTACGCGTTAGATTATGTTATTCTGCAGAATGTCATGAAGCAGAGGATGGCTACGCTAGGAGAGCGACTACACACGATTTCCCATTGCCAGATCAGCTGGTGCGTCTGCCGATTCCTCCTTGGGTTGTTGCCGATTTTAATCGCGAGCTGACGGCGCAAGAAATGTTTCCGGCTGAGGCCGTAGCCGCAGCCCAAGAGCAGATTCGGCGGCTACAGGCATTTATTCAAGGCGTCGAGAGCTAGTCCCGAGCAACCACGCGTCCCGGGGTCATTTGACCTCGGGACGCTTGTTATTTTCTACGCCATAAGCCTATTGACAAGCCACACAAAATAATGTAACGTTAAAAGTCGATCACGCTAAAACAGCGTGATGAATTTTAAAGTTAGATTGGAGCCACGGGATGGACGCCTCAACGGTTGAGTTTATGGGCAAAACTTACCAGGTTATAGAGGTTGATGGTGTATGCTACATTAATGTGCCGCTTGACGACTTGGTTCAAAAATCGCCAGCTGACATTCCAGCCAAAGTTCTGCCAGACGGTGTAGGCTCTATTGGCATAAGCTCAGGCGATCAAACGCTATTTGTCAACACAAATGCGTCTAGCGTTGTAGCTTTCCTGCAAACCAGCGATGCACTTACGCATTACCAAAGCGACGATGATGAAGTCGAAAGACTACTATTCGGCGAGCCTCCAACCGTCGAAGCTCTGGCAGGGTGCCATAGGGACAGCCTAATTATTAAAGCTATTACTGTCCCTCTTTGGAACGGTGTAAATGCAGATTTGTACGCAACACCAACTTGGGATGGCAAGGACGACAGCGACGTCCGTTGGGAGGTGTACGAGTGCATTGCCAAGGCAGAGGAAGCTGCTGCTCTTACTTTGCAAATAGCTAAAGACCGCGTGGATGTGTTCAAAAAGAGGCAAGCCACTATCGACGCACGGCTAGATCAGCTAGACGCGCTTGTGGCAGCCTGCTCGCCTCAAAACCCAATCGCCATTAGGCTGATTGGCGAAGAGCTTGGAGTAATTGATGCAATTGCTGAGAGCGCACTCGAAGGCACAAAAGATGAGTGGGCGGAGTTCATCTGCCAACTTACGGTATTGCTTAATACTCTCAACAATATCTAATCTTTAATTTCACCCAAGGGCGGTAGCCACGCGCCATCGCCCTTATCAATTGCTTTTAGTCATTTGACTAATATCTGTTTTCTTGTATGATATACTTAACTGCTCGCAATAGGTGAGCGGTTGTTCGTTAAGTTTACACGCGAGAGGATAACAGTGGAACCCTTGAGCCCAAGCGACCCGAGGCAAATTGGCCCATACGAGGTTAAAATGCTTTTGGGACGCGGCGGAATGGGCGTGGTTTATCTCTGCTCGGCTCAAGATGGCTCGCTTGTTGCTGTCAAAGTTATGACAATAGCTGACGGCATAATTAACAACGAGCTAAAACGACGCTTTGAGCAAGAAATCCGCGCCACAATGCGAGTTGGCGGAAAACACACCGCCAGGGTTCTAAATTACAATGTCACTGACCGCCCTTACTGGTACGCTAGTGAGCACATTATCGGTCCAAACCTCGGCGAAATAATGCAGTCCGAGCATCTCACCGTGCAAGAAATCCTAAACTACACCTGGAACATTTGCATTGCCTTACGAGATGCGCACAGGGCTGGCGTAATTCACCGTGACGTGAAACCAGGCAATATTATTGTCGGTAGCAACAGTATTAAGCTGGTTGATTTTGGCATTGCCAATATTGCCGACCTCACCAGAATCACATCAACCGGAGCAAGAGGCATCGGCACTCCGGCGTTTATGGCGCCAGAGTACATCAACGAAGGCAAGCTAACAACAGCCTACGACATCTTTTCTCTTGGCGTAACAATAGCTAATATGGCTATGTGTGCACCATTTGGGAATCATCGGAATCCCCAAACTATGCTGCACGCCATCTGTTACAATCAGCCAGACCTAAGCATCATGCCCACTGCGTTGCGGCCAATTGTGGAAGCCTGTTTGCGAAAGGATCCAGCACAACGCGCCACTCTTGACCAAATTGCAGAAATGTTGCCGCCAAGCGTGCTAGTTGCAGGCAGTAGTACTAACTGGCTATCGCCAACTGTTCGGGCTACAATTGTGGACCATGCAGCCAGAGTTCGATGGCAATTACGTCCACCAAAAACAAGAGCAGAACCAAGGTTTGCACCTGCGCGAGTTAAGCCATCTTTTGTGCGGCCCATAACCGCACCGCGGCAACCAGCCGCCAGGCAAAGGCCGCCCAAAGCCACACGGCCGCCAAGAAGATCATCGTTCGGTCGACGCGTCATGCGCGCCTTCAAACGGATTTTGATAACTACAATGCTGGTTGGCATCTGTGTCGGTCTTTGGAGAATTACGCCAATTAACGACATAAAAGATGCCATTAGTACTATTGTAGGGGAGTCAACAACGACGAGTTTTGAGGATACGGCCGAATCGCTTGTCGAAAGAATAGAAACTCCTTACTTTAAGGAAGACATTTCCGGTCAAGCAACAGATCTATTTGGGCGAACGGTTACGGTCAACTCGGCGTACTCAGCGGCCTTTGGTTTGAAGCTAAACATTACCGTAAAGGGCAAAAGTGGCGATAGCAGTGACGACCTTGAGGCTGTTGCAAGTCAGTCTTGCATCATCCTAATTTATTCCGATAGCAATAACATTTTATGGGACCTGGACTTTTACGGAAGTTATTCTCCCGAAAGCTCTACTGGCAGATCAACAACTGGAGATCTGTACATACAAAACGTATTATTGCTGCCGGGTGAGCTTGAGCTTAGAACAAGTGATTGCAAAAGCAGCTCAACAAGCAGCGTCCCTGCCGCCGCCATCGGCACAAACTCCATAGATTCGTATAGCGGGTTTATTGTTGGTTCATCAACCGTCATGCCCGTGCCTGCAATCTGGAGAGATGGCAATAGAACTTACGTCGTCACTCCAGTAATTGATGAAGTTTGGACGTATATGCGGATTGACGGAACTGTGTCAGCGCCAATTCAGGAAACAACGGTAAAAGCTTTGGAGCATTTTACTGTCCAATCTTTTGAAGTTGGCACCGACGAAAACCTGATTTGCACCTACAATGGCAGTACGGAACCAATCACGCCGATGTGTAATTCTTTAACGCTACTACAGGCTTGACACAACTTTCAAGCCGCACAAAAGCCCGCTCTTCCAGATTTGGCAGAGCGGGCTTTTTAAATATTATACGCAGCTGCCTTGCTAGCGTCTTGCCGGCTTGCTGTATTTTGCATCACCAAAGCCAAGCATTATAAAGCCGATAAACGGCAGCAACACAAGGAGTAAAGTGTAGCCAAGACCTTTGCCAAAAGCCAAAGAAAGCTCATACATCATCATTATTGCAACAAAAATGTTCACCAGCGGAACAAGCAAAAGCAGTAGCCACCACCACGGCCTGTTGATTATTTTTAAAACTACATAGGTGTTATAAATTGGAATCAAAATTGCCCAACCCGGCCGCTTTGCTTTTGTAAAGACCTTCCAGCAGCCAACAAGCGCAATAAGCGCAAGTATCAACACAAACCACATATAAATTGGATTAATATTCTGATAATAACTTACATCGTAATAGTACATGCCCACTCTTTACTGTTTTAATGCTATTGTTTACAATATAGCATAAATTTGATATCAGTACATCAAGTCCTCATATTCCAATTCTGCTAAAAGGGAAGCCAAGCAAAAGCCTGGGTTACAATATAGCTAACAAAGCTTATTATTACATAGCCTGTGATTACACCACGGACAGTATTATCTTTAACCTACTTTTGAGCAATTACCAATAAGATTATCCAGGCTGCAATTGCTCCTAGAATACTACTATTCACCGATATCATTTGTATGCCTTTCTTTAATTGGCTATTGTTTATTCAATAGCATCACTTATCCGATTAACGTTTTTAAAAATATCATCGATTTCAAGCTTGAGCTGGGCAATCATAAACTCGTGAATGTCTTTGCCTAGTGCTGAGTCAACTACAAGTTTACTGGTATTTTTGATAACACCTTTTTTATTAACCTGATTTGTTCTAAAAAATCTTAATGACCCGGTCATTTTCTTTATATAATCCGTGTCTTCAAGTGTGATTTTGTCCTTTTTGCCGTAGCCGTAATAAGCAATTAATGACGCTTCAACCGAGCCAGCATGGGTGTCGAACTCGCCAAATAATTCACAGCAGCGGTTTACGACTTTTTCGCCATAAACAGAGGGTACAAAAACTTTTGTGGATGAATTTTTGTAGTTGTAATCTGACTCAATGGCCCTTAAAATATTTACATTGCCGCCGTGCCCATTGATTACTACAATCAAAGAGTTGTCTATTTTTATTGAGTTTAAAAGAGTTGACACGAATGACAGATAGCTCGGATTGTCAAGTGTAATGGTTGAAGCAAAATCATTATGCTCAGTAGATATGCCAAAGTTTAAAGCGGGCAACAGTAAAGAATCTCTATAAAAGTGACTCAAATCTTTGGCAATACGGCTCGCTATAAAAGAATCGGTTTCTGGAGGCAAAAGCGATCCATGTTGCTCATAGCTACCAACAGGAAAAAATATTGCTTTTCTAAACATATTATTATAAATATACAATTGAGCTAAACATTTTGCAACCACGCTACAACTTCAGGGCATAGTGCACCGCTAACCTTCCCAAGAGTAATCTTCATAAGCGTCTGGCTCGACGTCATCATCTGAATCTGGCATTCTCGGAGCTTCAAGCACACCAAGCTCATGACACGTAATTTCAATATTCAATCTTACATCGTAGTGCCAGGCCCAAGCACTACACATCCGCGCCGATCGCGCTTAGCAAACGAAAGTGGTTTATCATAGCGTTTAACATTGCGTATGTGCATAAGTGCCACGTAGCAACTGCCCTGACGCAACTACCAAAAGCGCGGGAGCCTTTACGCTCCAAGGTTCATCCGGCACGATCTACCAAATAGATACGCCGCTAAATATTATTGACGAGTTCAATAAAAAAGACAGTGGTAATTACGGTCATACGATACAAGTGGGTGATAAGCTTTCTGTGTTTTATAGGTTCACATCATTGAAAAAATTGAATATAGTAGTTATTAATGAAAGTTAAAAACATAATTACCCGTGACAATAGGGACATCGGTTTAGTAATTCAGAATATGACGAAACAAGACCAGGAGATTCGTTGTAATTTTTCTAATGCAACGGGCATCAACAGAGACACTATCAGACTAATCATGCGCGATCTTGATGCGAGCAACACACGCAAGCTAAAGCGATTGATCGAGCGCCATGGTTGGCAAAATACTATTGCCTGTGGGTGCGGTAATATCTGGACGATTATCCAGCATGCCGATCACGACATTTGCTT
>JAEHDC010000075.1 GCA_016880595.1 Candidatus Saccharimonadota bacterium | reverse complement strand
GGTAGAACCTCGTAAATAGCTCACCCATTATGGATTCAGGCATTCCAACTCCAAAGTCTTGAACTGTAATTTCAACCATGCTGTTGTCTTTTACGCTTGCCGTGATGATAATTTGACCGTTTTCGTGGCTGTATTTTATGGCGTTGTCGATGAGATTAGTTATAACTTCTCCCAAGCTGGTGCTGTCGGCGGCAATTGTTGGCAAATCTTTGGGAATCCTAAAGATGAGTTTGCGGCGCTGGGTGCGGGCGCGCAAAGCCAAATCTGGCACTAAGCTTTTGACAATGTCCATTAAGCTTTCCTCGTGGACATGCAGCTGGAACTGGTTGCGGTCATAGCGTGAAACATTTAAGATGTTATTGATGTAGCCAGCCAAGCGCTCAGAGCTAACTTGCAGGCGGTCAAATAGTTCTTCTTCCTCTGGGCTAAATTTGCCTTTAAGATCATTTTTGATGACGTCCAAATAGCCACGGATAACTGTTATTGGTCCGCGCAGCTCGTGTGCGGCTAGGGCAATAAAGTCCATGTCTTCTTGGTCGACGCTGTAAATTTCGGTCCGGTCAACAGTTAAGACTATTGCCGCAATTCCAGCTGGATTTTCTTTTTGGTAAAAAGCGATGACGTCGTAAATATGGCGATCTTCTTCACCTGGCAATTTGTTAGCAATACGCTGCCAGGTGCGTAAGTCGCGCACTTTATTGCTCTCGCTCTTGGAAAGCCATTGGTCCAAAGTATCGCGTTGCTCAAAAAATAACATTGGCTCAATGCGTCCATCTGGCAATTCTTTAATTGGCGCTAGATGGTTGGAATAAACTATTGAGCCATCTTTAGAAAGCGCCACCAAGCCGCATGGCAAATCGTCTGCTAATTCTTTAAAAAAAGCTGCGGCTGCTGATTGTGAGCCAATGGTTGAGCTGCTTAAATTTTGCTGGGTTTGTGCGGCAAGCTCGTAAACCGTTTGTACGATTTGACGTAGACCAGAGGCTTCAGCCTCCTTAGTATCAATGTGCGGTGGCTCAGTGACTACTGGGTCTTTAGAGACATGCGCTACGGCTTGGCTCAAGATCTTATGCGGCTTAGAAGCAATCGAGAAAAGAATAAGCCCAAAGACGATATTACATAGAACGTTAATGGATAGCGCCATAACAAATATACTGGTTGGTGCATTGCTAAAAAATTGCGCAGCCAAAAAGACGAAGATCCCAGCTAATAAGCCGCTAATTATCTGCAAAAGCAAAAAGTACGTTAAAGTTCTGTGTTTATAGTTTTTGAAATAGTCGTGAATTTTTATTGCCATGAAATTGTTTTTTCTGGTGCTACCACCGTTATCCAGGTTTGCCCAGGGTTAAAAGAAACTATGTGGACATTACTATCATAAAACAAAATCTGAGATTTTTGATCATCTTTTCGCCAAAATCCATGAATAACATTTCCATCCTGAAAAAAATAGGCTTCGCCGCTGCCAGTGGTCGTCATCTGTTCGCGATAGCCATCTTCCCAGCCTTGTTGAGTTTCTACTTTCATGACCACAACGACTTTTGGCTGAACTTGACCAAGCTCGCGGTCTACGCTGGGCTCACCACCGACGTTGCGTATGTAGCTGTTGGTAGCTTTGTCATATTGATAATTAACGTTATAGTCTGCGCTAGAAACTTCTATGTCGATATTGCTGGCAATCGGTACTGTTAGCGGTGTTTCAATTTTGCGCGGCCAAGATACAAAAGTGCTGCTGGTGTAGCCTTTGCTTTGGTTTAACTCGTCAAGCAAATCTGAACTTGTGTAAACGTTGTGCGGCGCATAGCGGTCGGTTGAGCGCCAATAATAGCTGCCATTAAAAAATTGGTCAATATCTTTATATGTGCCATCACGAACTGTTTGTAAAGAGTTATAACTGCCGCCAACATGAGCAATAGAAGCGTCAAAAGACGCAATCCAGTCTAGGTAATACGGCCGCAAGCTGCGAACCGGACCGATCAGTGCTGGCCGGTCTTCTTGATGGAGGGTTGCCAGGCGCGTGATGCCGCCTTCGGCAATGGCTTCAAACACAACCCCTGCTTCTTTTATGCCAGATTGCGGCCGCGCAGCTGGACTGTTTTCTATCATAATTGCTGTTACTTGGCGCTGTGTTGTAGCTTGGTCAGCAACTTCTACCCCTGTTAGCGGCGAATAATATTTTTGTACAGTTGTTTCTTCTACAACTTCTTCTGTTGTGTCTTCCTCTACAGTCGTTGTGGCTGTTACTGGTCTAAAATACCAAGCAGTTGCCAGTCCGGCTGCGCTAAGTAAAAATATTCCGATAATCAAAACAACGCTAAACTTCCTGTGTGCGTTGGTAAAAATCTTCAAGCGTAGCCAAGGGCTGCGTTTTGGCGGTTCCATACTTTACCATTATAACAAAAAGCTTATGCTTGAACGAGTTTTGGGCGTTTTGGTAGGTATCTGTAGCTTGCAGAATTGCCACCTCCAGAGCTTAAAAAAGTACTGGATGCGGCGGTTAATAGCTTAGAGCCGACAGTAAGTGTATTGGAGATCGGCAGTGCATTTGGGCGAGACGCTGCGTATTTGCAAAACCTTGGCTATAGAGTTGAATGCACGGATGTCACGCCAGCTTTTGTGGATTATTTAAACTCCCACGGTTTTGAGGCTAAGATTTTTAACGCAATTACAGATGAAATCTTTGGCGACTACGACTTAGTTCTGACATTTGCTGTTTTGTTGCATTTTACACCACAGGAATTTAGCATGGTGTTGCACAAAGTTTGTGCAGCTTTAAGGTCAGGCGGTCGGTTTGTTTTTTCTCTTAAGCAGGGCGATGGAGAAAAGTGGACTAGTCAAAAGCTTGGCGCGCCGCGTTATTTCTGTTTTTGGCAGGAGGAGCGAGTGTTTGCAGAGCTTAAAAAAGCTGGTTTTGCAAGCACGGGAGCTTGTGATTGTTTGCACTCGGTATCAAGCTCTGGTGATTCGTGGTTAAGTTTTGTGGCGCGAAAGTGAATCCTTAATC
>JAEHDC010000074.1 GCA_016880595.1 Candidatus Saccharimonadota bacterium | reverse complement strand
TATCAGTTGTAGCATTACGAGTTGCTTCATCCGCATCTTTATCCCAGCCAACAACATATTCCACCAGCTCGAGGTTACGAGCAGCGGTTTTGTCAGCAAGATCAAACGATGCGTCGGCAACAGTAGTGGTTATCTTCTCGCGGGGCAAATCGCCACAGCTAATAACCACACCCGGATAAAAGGTAATCCCAGCTAAAAGCAGTATTGCCAAAATTATCGGCTGCGCCGGACCAATCGTGTCCGCATAACCTTGTTTGCGGCGATCAAGCGTACGTTTTACGCTTATGCCCACCATTACAAAAATCACAATGCAAGCAAGCCACGCAAAATTGTAGCTATTTTTTGCAAATGTATTTGCAATGTGACTGCGCGTACCAAGCTCGGTAGCTACCGACGACTCCAGCAAATTATAGTTATTGTCTCCAGTCTCACGAAGTTTAGCGAGCGGCCAGCGCACACTACCTTCAATCGCCACTAAAACCATTGTTCCAGATGGACGATTATCAAAATTAACTGACGCCGCCTTAGTGTCAATAACATTTTCTGCGTTATGCGGCTGCGTAAAATGCGCAAGAAGAACCAGTGCAAAAAGCGCAAGAAAGCACAAAGCTACAATCGAACGCCTGCTTAGCAATGGATGCTTTCTACCTCGCGGCCCGCTAGAGCTAATCGACTTCCTCTTAACAAGACCCGGCATTTTAACTTGCTCCAATCATGCAATAGATATCAATTTGTGAATGTACAAAACGGCTAAATCACTCCTGCCATTTTTGGATGAGTAACTATAAGAATTTTACAGATATTTGCAAAAAAGTCAATATAATGTATTGACATAACACTGAACATTTGTTAGTCTATTTTAGGTACAAAAAACACACTTCAATGTGTTTGCTTAGGGGATGATGGGCTTATGGCAAGTAGCGAAATCATTACGGTGCCGTTTGATCGGCGCCAAAACTCAGTGGACAGTACTCTAAATATTGTCGATAAAATCGGCAATCTAGCCATGAAATGGGGAATGATAGGCGTCGCCTTGTGTGATATTGTCACTGGCGCGCTTTTTATTTACTTCTCGGACATCGACAAGTCCAGTATTGGCAAACAGATCGGCTATGGGCTTTTAGCATTTGCGTTGTCGCTAATAACTTCAGCGGTTAACCATGGCCTAATTATGCTGTTAGTTGCCAAAAAAAATGCGATACTAAATATTTTTGGTACGCCATTAGTGCTTATTGCACTTGTCGTGTGGGCAGTTGCCGATGCTTTTGGCGACTCTCGCGTTGGTACTATGATGTTCTATAGTACCAAAGAGATGGTAAAAATGAGCTTTATGCCACCAAACCCTTCGATGGGCTGGTACACCGTAACGTTTATAATATTTCTCACGTCATTGCTGGGTGACATCTTGATTTACTTCCTGGTTTTTGCCAATCGGGCCAGGAGGCCGTATGCACCAAATCCGAGCCATGTTGGCACAAGACCGCTAACTGCAGATGAGGTAGAGCGGCTCAACCTCGATGGAGTTGATGCTACGCAGCAAGCATGATGACGTTTATTTATTAAAGAGAACAGACAGCAAGGCAAGGCAAAGTAGATGGCACCCACCCCTCAAGCACCACGCGCTATGAGCAGTCTGGATTTTCAGGCTGCTCATAGCACATCAACGTCACATCTATAACATCATCTTCACTGGCTTTAAAGCAAGAAACAACTCGACAAAATTTCACAAAACACTAGGGCGTTACAACAAAAGGTTTACGAGGTGTCAAGCTCCCTTCTTCCCGAACACCAACTCTCGAAACCTCGCAGGCTGTCTTAGCGTCTGTGCGTAGCTTCTTGGTGACATCTTTAGTGCCGTGTGGATACGGTCATTGTTGTAGTAGTCAATG
>JAEHDC010000073.1 GCA_016880595.1 Candidatus Saccharimonadota bacterium | reverse complement strand
CATTGACTACTACAACAATGACCGTATCCACACGGCACTAAAGATGTCACCAAGAAGCTACGCACAGACGCTAAGACAGCCTGCGAGGTTTCGAGAGTTGGTGTTCGGGAAGAAGGGAGCTTGACACTCAGGTGTTAATCTCTTATTTAGGCCGTGGTGCTAATAGCTTGTGGCTAACCATGTCAACGGCAGTGGTTGTTAAGATGTAGTCGCGATCTTGGGACGTGCTGGCTTGGAGAAGTACAAAGCCGGTGCGCTCAAATTGCACCATAAATTCAAATGTGGTTTGATGCCAGGCTCGCCAAATTAAGAGCTCTTCGCCCTTCTCGATATTAATTTTACGCTTGCCTTCTTCAAAAGCAAATGTCAGCGAGATGGCGACCTTGAGTTTGATGCGCAAGAAACGATAACGCTCAACTTCTTCGAAGCCGCTCTTGACCTCGTAGAGTGATTCGTCAATGTTTAACAGATCAACAAGAAATTTGTATTGGGGCTGAAGGCGCTGAATTTCTTCGCTGTCTCGGTTGAAGTTGAAGGTTCTTCGGGATAGTTCGGAATCAAGCTTGTTTGAGCATATTAATATGTCATTCCGCCCCATGCTATTGCAGATGGTTCTTAGTGCATCATCGGGTGAGCGGAAGTTGCTAACGGTGCCGCCTAGGAATAGTATAAGGTTTGCGGTGTCATCTGGATTTTCGCTAAGTGAATGGTTCGCAACAATGTCGTCAAAGCGATCATGCGTGATATCTCGGATATGCCCTTCAAATTTTATTTGCTCGCCAAACCATTTTTTGAGGTTGGAATTAGCGATCTTCAGCATTGCTTCGCTAACGTCAATGGCAATATAGCGTGCAAAAACATCGGTTTCATAAATAAAATGAGTCATCAGCTCTTTAATGGGCAGACAGTTCCCTGGTCCGATATCAACAATGTTTACTTGCTTGCGACCTGCTAGCAAGCGGTCAATATTATCAAGATCAGAACGAAGAAGCTCAATTGCGTGAATTATAGTGTTAGGCGTTTTTTCCTGCCATAAACTGTAGGCGTAGTTATCCCAATCTTTTGCGCCTTTACTCACGTAATTATATTGCCTAGGAATTTCACGATGCACATCAATGCTGTTGATAATGTCAAAAACCTGTTTGCGGCTAAAAGTTTTGTAAAACTCAGGCAACGGCTTGATGTTTTTTTGCCCGCGTGAATTTTTGTACTTCTTGCCGTGCGCCACAAGCTGCTCAATTGTTGTCATATTTTTAACAGTATTGGCGATAAAAAATTTGCCATTTTTTTCAAAAAGCTGGATGTCCAACTTGCCGTCATGCACGGATTTTACCCAAGTACTAACTGTTCGTCGCGAGACGGAGTATATTTTTGCTAATTCGGAGTTTCGATAATATTGCATTTTGTGATGTATTATTTACTAAAGTTCATTGACATGCCCACGCATAATTGTGTATCATTTTTGTAGAAGCTGCTTCTGCTTGGTAACAAAAGTATTCTATTTATTGAGGTTAACACATTGTGCGATTTTTTCCAATTGCCAAACTTTGTTTTGACCATAAATTTAAGATAAAATTGCGGGGATAAGTATGAAATCGACTGATAAATGCTCTAAAAATTTAGGTAAAAACAGTAAAATAATCAGGTGGAGCGGGTATGGCTGTTGTTGAACTTCCTGGCAGTGAGCGTCTGGATCGGATTGCTATCTGCCCGGTATGTAACCGAGAAGTTGATCTATCTGAGGCGACAATTGGCGCAAATGACGATGATTGCAAGCCATCTATCGTGCATGAAACGCACCGCCGTCATCGCGCATCGTGGTTTGCTTTTTGGGCATCATTTATCTTTAAGCGTCAAGAGCGCTCTCGGAGCAGGCTTGACGGATTGGCGGATTTTTTATGAAGAGTAATTATTATGTTGAGCAACGAACAGTTAACAGCAGCGCTGAACTTTGCGCTGACATAGCGCGCCATCTGATGACGCGCTATAAAGCCGGTCCAGTTGCCATTGTGGTGGACAAACCATTTTCATTTTTTTCACCATTGAGGAAGAGCTGGTTGCACTTAACCAAGACAATTTTGATTGATCGCGCGCAGTCGCTTGAGATGGAAAAAATCCGCGACTACTCATATTTTTTGGGCGAGTTGCGGAAGCTTTCATTTACAGTCACTCAGCCAGAACGGATCAACGGAGTAGTTGTTGTCACCCCTGAAGATTGCATGGCAAGGCATGGTGACACAACCTTATATCTTGCTTGTAAGGTATCCAAAAGTTGTCTTAAGTCGATTGTTAATAAGTTGAGTGGCAATGCTGTTATTGTTGATTACGCTCATCAAATGTAGCACGTTTGGTATGGGGACATTTAATTAAGGATATAGAATCTTAATGATACACAATTTTAAGCTTGCAGCAGAACCATTTAACGCAATTAAGAGCGGCAAAAAGACAATTGAATCGCGACTTTATGATGAGAAACGCCAAAAAATACAGCTTGGCGACGTTGTTGTGTTTACAAACAGGGTTGATGCTGGGCAAGTTATTCGCACCAAAGTTATAGGGTTATTGCGCTACGCAACTTTTAAAGATCTGTTCTTGCACAATAATCCTTCGAAATTTGGCGGGCAAGATGTAGGCTGGCTCAAAAAACAGGTTAGCCAGTTTTACAGCCTGGAGGAGCAAAAACAAAACGGAGTTTTAGGCATCGAGTTTGAGATCATAAACTAGCGTACCTACGTAAAAGATTTATAAAAGCCGCCAAAGCGTTGCAGAAAACCGTGAAAGATAATGACTAGCTCGAGTCTGGCAAGCTTTAAGTTTTTAGGGATAAATACGCTAAGTTAATTAGCGCGCATAATCTTGCAAAGTAAAAGATCCGCTCAGCTTTAGTTATACTCGCCTTCTCCTAAATGCTTGACTAGACGTGCCTGCACTGCGCCGCTGTGTCGGCCGAGCAGGCTGGACAGTTCGGCAAGTTTTTTGCCATCATTAAAGTTTTTGAGTAGCAATTCGTCATCTTCTTTTTTCCATGGCCGGAAAGCGTTTGGATGAATTTCTCGCATTTTTATTAGCTTTTCTGACCAGCCGGATTTTTTTAAATCTGGTGATTTTTTGCGTTTTTTGGATTTTTCTAAAAGGTGAGCGAAGTCGACACAAGCTTGAGCTGAGGATTTTTGCAAGTACTCGTCAATTGCCAGCGCGTCCTCGCTGACTTTTAAGGCGGTTTTGTTAATTCCAAGGAGAGATAGCGACCCCAGGTTTTTTACGCGGCTCAGCGCCACGTAACCCATGCCTTCCACAAACGCTTTGCTGAGGTCGATGCGCGCGGCATCTAGTGTCATTCCTTGGCTCTTGTGTACGGTAATCGCCCAAGCCAGGCGCAGCGGAATTTGCGCCAATCCGGCACGTTTTTTGTCGCCATCGCGCAGCTCCCAGGTGTCAGGCGCAACCAAGACTGTGCGCCCATTGTGAAGATCGACAATTGGATATGTGGTAGATTTGTCAAAATCCTTAACAATGCCCAGACTGCCATTAACAAATTTTTTGTCAGGGCTATTTTTTATGCACATCACCAGCGCGCCTTTTCTGAGCGCCAGCACTTCTTGCGCCAGACAGGAGCGTTTGAGCTGTTGAACATAATTGTCTTTGCCAGTGGTTTGCATTGTGTAACTGACCTCTGTTTCATTAATCTGCTGCAAAGCGCGGTGGTTAATGCTGTCGACGTCGGCGTTGGTGGTGTGTAGCTCTGTTAGCGGTTGGTTTTGAGTAAGCTCGGCATTGATTCGGCTAAGTAGACTTTCGGCATGGCGCCGACGAATGTCTCCAGCGCGAAGAGCCGTAAGAATTTCTAAAAGAGTTTCATCTTCCTGCCGGTGTTGCTCACCCAAATAACAGATAGTAAGCTTGGCTGCATGCCAAACTTTGGAGTGAACAACAAAACCGCCTTGGCGAGAATCTGGCCGGTTAACAGGCGGCAATTGAAAAAAATCGCCGCACAAAATTACCTGTAGGCCGCCAAATGGCTGATCATTTTTGCGCACTTTGCGAGTTACTTCGTCGATGATGTCCAGGCGGAAATCGTGCAGCATAGAAATTTCGTCGATAATTAATATATCGGTTTTTGCTATTGTGTCGCAGCGGCCTTTTGGCATATCTTTAAAAAAGTGTCGCGGGAGCTCATCATGCACGCCAATTCCACTCCAGGCATGAATGGTGTTGCCGCCTAAATGCGTGGCCGCCAGACCAGTTGTTGCAGTTACGGCAACAACTTTGTGCTGCTCTTTGGCAAGTTTAATAAATTCGTTCAGCACAAAAGTTTTGCCTGCGCCGGCTTGGCCGGTCAGAAAAACATTTGCGCCGCTCAGCATAATTTCTAGCGCTAAACTCTGTTGCATTGCTTAAAAAGTATAGCACGATTTGGGCGAGCAGAAATAGTTTATTGCCGTGCAATCTTTAAATTGCAAATTAGTAGCAAATGTTCGTTGTCTGGCGCTTGGCTAGCTTGCAGAACGTTAAAGCCGTTTTTGGCAAAGAATTCAATGGTTTCGTCTGCAGTTTGATGCTTGTATCGCCAAATTGTCAGGCCCTCGCCTTTGTTAAGCTCCACGCTGCGCTGACCGTGAGGCAAAATAAAGTTGATTGTTAAGGCAACTTTTAGTATTATCTTGGCGTAGCGTTCGTGCCGAGTTTCATCAAAGCCAAGCTCAAGGTCGTAAAAGTCATCTTCAATTCCAAGCAAATCAGGCATGAATTTATAAAATTTGTTGAGCGTGCCAGATTGCGCAATGTCAAATAAGCGGCGGTTGCTTACTGTGTCGATTTTTTGAGTAAAAATTAGTAAATCGTTACGGCCGAGGCTGTGGTAGATGTTGTGAAGAATTTCGTCCGGAAACGGGAAAAGCCCCAAAGTATTGCCGGTAAAAAGCACTAGATTTAAGGTGTCGTCTGGGTTCTTGGTTCTGGTAATGTCTGTAATGACATCGGCAAAGCGCTCGTGAGTGACGTCGCGAATTTCGCCATCAAACAAAACCTTTTTGCCAAACCAGCCATTAACATTGCGTTTAGAAACAGCAATCATATCTGGGCTGAGATCCATCGCCAAATAAGTGCCCATTTTCTCGCTTTCAACAAGTTGCGTCAGCAAGTCCTTGACCGGTTCGGATGTGCCTTGGCCAATGTCGATGACGTTAATTTGAGTGTAGTTTTTAGCAATAGAATCTAGGTAGTTGCGGTTAAGCTCCAGCAGAAACGGCGTTGTTATTGAGGTGGCATTAGGGGAATTTTCTTGTGCAAGTTTTTCTTGGCGTTCAGCCCAATTTGATGCTCCGGCACCAAAGTAAGAATATTGAGGCGGAATCTCTGAACGAATATCTAGGCTGTTAATAATATCAACAATTTGATCAGGTGCAAAAAGTTCGTAAAAATCTGGCACTACTGAGATGTTCTTATGGCTTTTGCTGTTCATATACTTCTTACGCTCCTCGACAAGGCCTTTTATAATTGTATGGTTTTTTGTGGTGGCGGCGATATATGATTTACCCTCGCGCTCAATCATAGATAGACCAAGTTTGCCTTTTTTGACTGACTCTATCCACTTACCAACGGCTGACTGCGATACATTATACTGTTTTGCAAGCTCGTAATTTCTATAATATTGCATAAAACAAAAAAATTAAACACCATACTATTTGTATGTCTTAATATCAGAATATATCATTTTGATAACTAATGCTAGATTAAAAAGCTAAAATAAAGGACAGTATCAAGCCTAGCAAAGCAAGGAACAGTCCGAGGCCGTAAATCCAAATGTCGTCAGCTGCTTTTTTGCGCTTTTGTTGCTTTTCTTCAAGTTTGCGCAAGGCGGCAGGGGAAAGCGGGGCCTTTGCTTCAGTGGTTGGAGTGGTTGGATTTTGCACAACATTACCAATAGGGGCTGAGCCACCGCCCAAGGCTGCACTGCGACCCTGATTTGTTCGCGCACTTTTGGCTTCTTGCTTATCGCCACTGCCAGACCTTTCTTGGCGAGTAGAACTGGGTTTAACAGATTCGGATTTGGTAGATTGGCGGCTCTCAGCGTGGTTTTGATTGTTCGCCAACGCATCAGCCGCTATTAAATCGCTAGAGGTTTCCCGTGTGACCGCGGCTTGGTCATGTGTGAACTCACTTAATTCCTGGTAGTATTTTTGGCGCTGTTTGTTGCCGATTTTTTCGGATTCCTCTTGCCGCAGATGATCTTTTTTTGCTTCCAAAAAGTGCCGTTCCTCAAGCTCCTGATACTCTTCTTCTTTTCTGGCGTGAAGTTGCATCATGCGCTTTAACACTTTATGATCTTTTTGTACGCGTTTGCGCGCGCCGTATTCGTGCCCGGCGATAACAACAGCAATAGCGCCGAGCATAAAGGTGGCGAGCGTCACTGCCTCGTTGATTTCACTTCTGCTTTCTATTTGACTTACTTTTTTTAATATAGTTTTTGACAAGTTGGACTCTGGTGCGCTGATAGTTTCCGTTTCACTATTACCGCCATCTCCGCCGTCACCATCCGGGGCGTCGATGCTTTCTTGGGCTATCGCCACCTCTGTTTCTTCATGTAATATTGATTCAACCTCGGACTGTTCATTTTGTAATTTAACTTCGTCGATAATTTCGGAAAGTTCTTCGGTGGCCATATCTAAATCGTCTGCTGCTTCCTCTAAAACCTCTGGCTCTACAGAGCCGGGCGCAGCTTCGTTTACTTCCTCGGCTTGTTTGGCTTCGTCGCGAACAAACTCAATCACAATTCTTGCAAAGCCCCTAACTCGTTCGGCATGCACCAAAGTTGGCTCGACTTCAGATACAGTCTCAGTGGTTTTTGACGTTGGACTATCAGATGCAGGCGCCTCAGCCTGATTGCTCTCGGAAGTATTCTGCTTTGGTTGCTGTAATTTTAACACCTCAAGAATTTTGCGACCAAACTCTTTTTTGCTTGACTGCTCCTGCGGGGCTTCGGGATTTTCTTCTTTAGACTCTTGCGGCTTGGCCTGCTCTGGCTTCTCCGCCTTCTTTTTGGATTCTCCCCCTGGACTGCGCAGCCGTTTTTTTAGGCGCGCAAAAAATGCTTCGCGCTCCAGTGCCGGCGGTCTCTCCGGTAAATTTGGCGGGTTCTCGTTTTTAGGTGGTTGAGATGGGCCTTGTTCCATAGATCGTAGGCTATTATCTCACTTTTTTGTCAAAAGTTCAAAGCCGGCTTTATCTATTTTTTTGATCCGCCCTTTTTGGCGTCGGGTTCTTTGAGCTCAACTTTTTCTATGTTCATGTTAACATTTATGCCGTTTGTTGGCTTTGACTCGTCTTTTTTGGCTTCGTTTAAGCCAAGGTTATTTGCATCAGTATCAGTTTTAGTCTTTGACTCTTCATCCTTGGCCTCTAGGCCGAACAGTTTTTTAGATAATTTACCAACTGCTTTTACAAAGTCGCCAACAAACATACCGGATATAAATGCAATACCAGCATAGCCTTTGGCATTTACGACCGTAGTGGTTGTCGTGCAGTTAGTAGTATCTGTGACAAAGCCCGTTGTAGTGCTAGTAGTCAATATTCTAAGCGATGAATCAAAAAATTGAATCAGCAAACAGCCAAATATTCCACCAATCCCACCTAATAGTGGTCGGCAAATCCAATACGGAATATTCTCCCCGCAAAAACGTCGTTGTTCTTTGCGCAGCCGGTTATTAAGATTCTCTTCTTTTTCTGAGTATACGCCAGTGCTGATGGCAACTTGCTTTAAATCTTTTTCTTCAGATTGGTCATCTTGGCTCGTAAAAGCATTACCTCTTGGGCTAACTATGTGGTTGAATGCTGCGCAGACGGCATAAGTTGCGCTGCCAACCCAACCAGCAAAGAACGCATAGCCAAAAAGTATAAGAGTTTGCTCTTTGCCCTCGGGGGCTGGCAAACCCCAGTAATCCAGAATGTTCAAAAAGTTGCCGTTCCATAATGTGTAGATGGCGAGTATGCCTAAGATAATACATAATGCTTGCCAGGTTACTAATAGTACGTACTTAACCAAGTTGTTGCAGCAATGTATATGAAAGCCATTGTCATGTGGGTTGCAGCTTTGCGAACACACATAGGCCTGATCTTGGAGTAAGTTGTTTTTTTGCTGGATGTCAATATTTTGAGCATTTTTATTTTGCGTCATAATGAGTTTTGCAAACTCGGTGCCATTATCGCTCATTTGCTCCATAACTGATTTTTCATCTGATTCGTCGTTTGAAATTTGAGAGTTTTTGTTTTTTGTCATGATATTTACTAAGTTAATGCTTTAATATTAACGTACTAGAAAATTGCAATTGCGTCAAACTGGCTATTTTATGTAGCATTTTGACCCAAGATGCGCTACAATGCCGCCGTGATCTTAAATAAAGCAAGATATTTGCGCGTTTCGCGCGTAGTTTTAATAACGCTTTTTTGCGCCGGGTTTGTGTCTGGTATTGGATTAGTGGCGGAAAATGTGTGCTTGAATGGCTTTTTATGGTTGGCTTTTGCAACTTTGTTGCTTTTTGTTTGCCATAAAAGGTTGATGTTTGTGGCTGTGCCGCTGGCAATTTTTTCTGGCGCAATTTTTGGCATTTACAGAGGCGGGGAAGCTGCTGGCCAGATTGCACAATACAGTAATTATTTTGAACAAAAAGTAACGGTAGTCGGGCGAGTCAGCGAAGATACTACCTATAAAAACAATCAACTTGTCATGATGCTTGACCAAGTTTCTGTTGATGGTCAGGGCCTGCCGGGCAAAGTAAGAGTAACAATTGTTTCGGCGCTTGAGCCGTCGCGTGGTGATATTGTTCAGGCCTATGGCAAGCTGTATGACGGTTTTAGTAACTATCAAGCATCCATGTATTATGCAAATGCGACAATTTTGCAAAAAAGTACCAGCCCGGTTAACAGCTTGCGGCAATGGTTTACCGCCAATATTCGTAATCTGTTACCAGACACTCAAGCCGGGCTTGGTCTTGGCTTTTTGCTAGGGGTGAAGTCGCAGCTTTCAGACACATTGTACAGCGAGCTTAAGGTTCTTGGCTTGACCCACATTGTTGTTGCTTCTGGCTATAATCTTACAATTTTGGTGAGGCTGTCGAGAAGATTGTTTGCAAAGTTATCGCATTTTCAGGCAACCGCCGCTTCTTTTTTGTTGATAGCTGGCTTTGTGTCAATAACCGGCTTTAGCGCCAGCATGAGCCGCGCGGCGCTGGTTACCTCTTTGAGCCTGCTAGCTTTTTATTACGGCCGGAAAATTCATCCGGTTTTATTATTGACATTTTCTGCTGCTGTTACGGCGGCAATAAATCCGTTATATGTTTGGGGTGATATTGGTTGGTGGTTATCGTTCTTGGCTTTTACAGGAGTTTTGGTTTTAGCGCCATTGCTACAAAGTCGCATTTTTAAAGAATGTCAACCAAAGTTGCTTGGGCAAATTGTGCTAGAAACAATTTGTGCTCAAATTGCAACCTTACCTCTTATACTGCTAATTTTTGGTAACCTCTCTGTTTTGTCGCTAGTAGCTAATGTTTTGGTTGTGCCGTTAATCCCGCTGGCCATGCTGTTTACTTTTTGTGGCGGTTTAATTGGGATGCTGTGTCCGCTTTTTGCCTGGCCGGCGATTTGGTTACTTGATTATATTTGTCAAGTCGTTCATTTTTTGTCTGGGGTTAGCTGGGCGTCGGTTGAGGTTTCTATTTCTACCTCAGTTTTTATTGCTATTTATGCTTTAATTTGCATTGTGGCTTTTGTGCTCTGGCGAGTTACAAAATATGACTACCTCAGTAAAAGTATGATAGAATATGATTAATAATCTATTTAAAATGTCAAATTAAATAAGGGCTGAATATGTCGGGACACTCAAAGTGGTCAACAATTAAGCGCCAGAAGGCGTTAACGGATGCAAAAAAGGGCGCAGTTTTTACGAAGCTTGCAAATGCCATAACAGTAGCGGCAAAAAGCGGCGCAGATCCGAGTATGAACTTTAGCTTGCGTTTGGTGCTTGACCAAGCACGAGCCGCAAATATGCCACAAACTAACGTGCAGCGGGCAATTGACAGAGGTAGTGGCAAGCTTGGCGGCGCAGTGATCGAAGAAGTGACATACGAAGGATATGGCCCCGGCGGCATCGCCGTGATGGTGGAATGCGCAACAGATAACAAAAATCGCACTTATCCTGATGTTCGCTTGGCGTTCAGCAAAAACGGCGGTAATATGGCAGAGCCGGGCGCAGTGGCTTTTCAGTTTGATCGTAAAGGAGTTATTAGGGCTGGTTTTGCGGGTGAGGCTGACGATGCCATGCTGACGGCAATTGATGCTGGAGCTGAGGATGCTGAGCTAGAGGACAGCGAGCTACAAATCTACACCGCAGCAAAGGAGCTAGCGGTAGTTCGTGATGCTCTCGGTAGTGCCGGTTTTACTATTAAAGAAGCTGAGCTGCAATTCGTTCCAAAAAATACTATAGAAATTACAGATCCAGAGGTTGCGCGCAAAGCCACAAATTTGATGGATGCGTTAGATGATCTTGATGATGTGGTAAACACTTATAGCAACTTTGAGATTAAAGAGTAGATGCGGATTCTGGGCATTGATCCCGGCACTGGTTTGCTTGGTTTTGGCGTGATTGAGTCTGGGCTCAAGCCAAAGTTAGTTGATGCCGGAGTTGTGCGCACTAAAGTTCATCAGCCGGAATCGGAGCGGCTCAAGATTATTTATGATAGTTTGAGCGAGATAATTTCACTCGCTAAGCCTCATGTTGTATCTATAGAGAAGCTATTTTTTGCTCGCAACGTGACCACGGCAATGAGCGTGGCACAGGCTCGCGGCGTGGTTTTGCTGCTGGCCGAGCAAAATAGCTTGCCGATTTTTGAGTATACTCCGTTGCAAATAAAACAATCTCTGACTGGCTATGGCAAAGCGGATAAAAAACAGATGCAGGAGATGGTTCGTTTACTGCTCAATTTAAAAGAAGTCCCAAAACCAGACGATGCAGCCGACGCCTTGGCCGCTGCATTGATCCATAATAGTGTTCAAAATTAGCCAACTGAGTGTATACTAACTTTGTAGGAGCGCAAAGTATATGAGCAAACAAAGAGAGCTTACGGTAAAATATAAAAAAATTAGAAAAAACATGATGGAAAATATCACTGCAATACGTGATTTGCTTGATCAGGCGAGTTCACTAACAGAGGTAGTAAAAGAGACATCAGACCCGGAGCTTCAAGAAAGGCTAGCTAAAAGTGTTGCCAGCTTGTATAAAAGCATTGATGCTCTTATTGACCAGAGTAACGAATTATTTAATAGTTATATGGATTTTGCAGAAACAATTGCAGATGATTGATACTCGCCATGGCTAAAAAGATAAGACTCGAGTCGACCACGGAATTACTCCACAAACTGGAAAGCTTGAGTAAAAATTCTCAGCTGGAGAGCATGGAGAAGATCGCCAAGAAGAAGCCCGAGCTTACTTTTAGCCATTTGGAGTTTACCGACAGGAGCCGCAAGCATATTGCATTAGTTTTTGTTTACGGTTATATAATTGCTATTACTATTGTGGTGGTTTGCGTTCCGCTATACAATTGGTTAGCATTAAATAACCCCGAAGCGCTAGATTTGGAAAAAATCATGGCGCAACTGGGAGCAATGATTGGGTCGCCACTCGGCTTTGTAGTTGGTTATTATTTTAAAGAGGAGACCAAGAGGGATAGGGATTTATGATCGCACACGTATCTGGTGAAATTGTGGAAAAGTCTGGCAGTGCTTTAATTATTGATGTTGGCGGCTTGGGCTACGAGGTGCTGGTGGCGGCTGGCGATTTTGAGGTGGCTCTGCTTGGCCAACAGATGAGATTTTATACTTATGACCATCTTCGCGAGAACTCTCATGAACTTTTTGGTTTTTCGCAATTGCCAGCCAAGCGATTATTTGAGCTGTTAATCTCAGTTTCTGGCGTCGGTCCAAAAATGGCTTTGGCGATTTTGAGTTTGGGCGCGGCCGAAAGCATTCGCAACGCAATCGCTACTGGCGACAGCGCTTTTGTGCAGCGTGCCAGCGGCGTAGGCAAAAGATTGGCTGAGCGAATTGTTTTAGATTTAAAAGAAAAGGTTGGCGCGCCAGGAATGCCCTCGGCCTCTGTTAACCAGCAGGACTTTGTCGGTGATGATGCGGCTAGCGCATTGTTGGCTCTTGGCTACAATTTGCAACAAGTTAACGAGGCGTTGGCGCAAATTGAGTCCGAGCTAGAAACTCAAACTCGAATTAAACAAGCCCTGCGTTACCTGAGCAGCCTATGATTGAGCGGATTATTAACACGGCTCAGGACGAAACTCCAGAGGAACAACAGCTAGAAAACACTTTGCGTCCTAAGGATTTTGCTGGCTACATTGGTCAAACCCGGCTAAAAACTAATCTTAAATTAGCAATTGACGCGGCAAAAAAACGCGGCGAGCCAATTGACCACGTGCTTTTGTATGGTCCGCCGGGGCTTGGAAAAACCACAATGGCCACTGTTATTGCTAACGAGATGGGCGCCAATATCCGCATCACAAGTGGTCCAGCAATCGAACGCGCCGGAGATTTGGCAAGCTTGCTAACCAATTTAACGGATGGCGATATTCTTTTTATTGATGAAATCCATCGCATCAACCGCAACATCGAAGAGGTTTTGTATAGCGCCATGGAAGATTTTAAGTTGGATATCATGCTGGGTAAAGGTCCAAGCGCCCGTAGTTTGCGCTTGGATTTGCCAAAATTTACGCTAATTGGCGCCACCACGCGCACTGGAAATTTGGCTGCGCCGCTGCGTGATAGGTTTGGCATGATGCATCGGTTGGAGTTTTATTCGCATAGTGAAATGTCTAACATAATTCAGCGCTCGGCTATTATCTTACAGATTGCAATTACAGATGACGCTGCTCAAAATCTGGCTCAGCGTGCCCGGTTGACGCCGCGAATCGCCAACCGTTTACTAAAGCGTGTGCGCGATTTTGCGCAGGTTCATGGCAATGGCGCAATAGACAAGACGGTAGCGGAGCAAGCTTTAAATTTGCTGGAAATTGACCATCTTGGTCTTGACCCGGCGGATCGTCATTTGCTAAATGTAATATTAGATAATTTCAGCGGTGGTCCAGTTGGCGTGGAAACTCTTGCGGCGGTTACCGGCGACGAGCGCGCTACAATTGAGGATTTTTACGAGCCATATTTGATGCAAATTGGCCTCCTGGAACGCACCCCGCGTGGAAGAAAAGCTACGGCAAAAGCTTATTCGCATCTTGGCAAGCCGCAGTTTAGTTAGGCTATCGCGCTAAAATATTTTAGTCTTACGCAAAAAAGTATTTACATTTTTATCTAAATAAAATAACATACCGTCAAGGCACATATCATTTACGGTTATCCTCTGTGATTGGAGTGGTCTAGTTGTCATCTGGTAGCAAGCTGATTAAGACAGCTGCTGTCTACGCCGGGTGTATGATCATTGCAGTGGCGCGTCACCCTACCAACAGTAGAGCAGCCAATGATCTACTTAGGCGCCTCGTAGCCCAGTACCACGAGAATGACAGAAAGAAAGAACTCGCTCGCCTTGAACCGGAGATGCGACGCATTGTTGAGGCGAGGGCACGTGAAGTGGCTGGACGAACTCCTGGCGCTAGGGTTGTGCAGGGCACGTATAAGGGTTATCCGGCACAGATTGAGTATGGTCAGAAGGGTGACAAAACTCGTATCGAGATCTATTACGGCGATCTGCGTGAGCTTACGAAGGATCATAAAACCAATGATAAGACAAAATATGGCCACATCGTAATTCGTAACGACACGCTTGTCTCGGAAAGGGTTCTTGGCAATTCGGCCGCCTCGTACAATGACGATGGATGCGGACGCAATCAGTAAATGCTAGAGTCTATTGATCCTAGGCGTGGTATTTATAACTACGCTTAGGATCGCTCAAAACTTAGATTATCATATTCAGTAAGTCTGGATCTAATATACTCCCAAGCTTTCTTCAGCTCATACCCTTTGCTAGCTCCTAGGCATTGACCGCACGCCTCCATCGTATAATGAAACTCACGTAAACACCCATAAGCATTCTCGTTTTCCTTTAGCCCTTTTATATTACTCATTCCCGAATAATTTATAATTTGCATCATCCTGCAAAGCCATTCCCTGGTTCTAGTTGGCTTATCTTCGCCTTCGTTTACAGCCCAGAGACAGTTCTTCTTAACATCAGCTATAGTGGTCATTACTATCTTATTGTCACTAACGTCCTTGCAGAATTTCACAAAATCTGGCGATATGCCAGCGGGTATATTTATAAAATCAAGGTCAATGCGCTCTCGTTCCTCTTCCTTAAAGTCAGGCCAATTTTCTTTAAAATGTTTAAACCAATTAAATACCATAAAATTATCTTAACTCTTTTATGGTGGTGAATGCTAGTAGGGACTTGACACTATCATATTAAGTGACGTGTGGGCAGCGCGTAACTCGTGTATAATTATTACAGAAATTAATTAGAGATAGATATGCAGCAAGAACTATTTGCTGCCTTTATATGAGGCTACGGACCATTATCTAGTAAACAGCGGATAGAATACTTTACGCTTTTACGTATTTTTTATCGTTAGCCTAACTGATTTGCTCCACACTCCGGTGAAATGATTAGGTTATTAGTCCAAAAGCTGGGTAATAGGTGAATAATTGTTATTAATCTATAGTATTCTATTTTTTTGGTGTTGCTATAGTTCATAATTTTATTTTCATACTTTCTTTAACTTCAAGATATACATCAACCATAATTGCAAGCTGAATGAGCAAAAGACTGACCATAGATATTATCGAGCTTGGAGTTAGGTGTGTAGTGCAAGCAGCTTCCTCCCCACGCGCTAGCATTACTGCCAGGGTATTGGTAATAAAACTTGCTAATAAGATCCATGCAAAGGGTTTGCGAACTCCAGCATATAAATATCCTAGTCCTGGTATAATATTTAAGATTGTAGCAATGATAGGCTTGTCCATATTTGTTAATCCTCTTATAAAGTAGTGAATTGTTTGCCGAGCGGATGTAGAAAATACATCCGCTCGGCATGTACGTTATTTTATACTAACGTACTCGGCAGGGCTCTGTGATGATTGAGCCGCAACCAACCCAGTAGCCAGCAAGGCTAGTGAGCCAGTTCCCGAACCACCAGCTAACCACCCAAGCCGCCGGTCCTCCCCAAAACGAAACATAGGGATCGGCCACAATAGGGTAACTCGCGCTTGCTGCATTGACAATGTGCTGCGTTAGTGTAACGCCATCTGTCGTGAAGTAAGTTCCCACAACCCCACCATCGGCGTCACGCGCCCAAGGTGCAGCAAGGGTAGCTATCGGCGCACCGTCACCGTCGATAACTAGCGCACCACCACTGGCGTCAATCGCGATCTTGCCGTTGTCCGGCAGAATGATTGGATAGACGTAGTCGGT
>JAEHDC010000072.1 GCA_016880595.1 Candidatus Saccharimonadota bacterium | reverse complement strand
AGTCAGCGGCTAACGCCGCACTGCAGCCCAACACGTATTATTTGCTAATTATATAGCTCCAGAGAGACTATGTGTTGATTATATTGGGAGGGTGTCACTATACCCTTATATGATCCAGAGGTCTTAACGAGACATCCGGACGGAAGGGTCTGTTAAGCGCTGTAATGATGCGCCTAAATAAAAAAGTGGCCATAGTAACTGGCGCAGCTGCCGGAATCGGTTTTGAAATTGCCAGGCGCTTTGCTGAAGAGGGGGCTTTTGTTATAGCTATTGACATTGATGAGCGTGGGTTAGGGCGCCTTAAGTTGGGTGTCAAGCAAGGCAAGAGGAATATAACTTGCATCCATTCGGATTTATCCGATGAGGTGTCTGTGAGCGAAACTATTGACGCGGTACTTAGCTCTCATGGTGATATTGATATTTTAATAAATAATGCGGCTCGTTTTGTTCTGAAAGGAATTAGTGCTACTCGACAGGATTGGAGGGACTCTTTTAGCGTCAATGTATACGGTGCGGCCCACATAACGCAGCTTGTATCAAATTCTATGATAAAGCAAAAAAGTGGATCCATAGTCAATCTTGCTTCAATCTCCGGCGTAATAGCGCAACATAATTTTTTGACATACAGCGCAACGAAAGCGACGATTATACAGATGACTAAAAATCTAGCTTTAGACTTGGGTGAATATGGTATCAGAGTTAACTGCATAAGCCCAGGTACAATAATTACAAGCGCTTCAGACAAACATGCTAAAAAGATGGGGATAACATTAGAGGAATTTAAAAAAATTGAAAGTAGTAAAACTGCAATAAAAAGTGTTGGGACGCCATATGACGTGGCTAATGCAGCTTTATTTCTTGCTTCAGACGAAGCCAGATTTATTACAGGTGTAAACTTAATGGTTGACGGCGGCTATACAATAGTGTAGCCTACTGATGATATTTTTGATAACAATTTCGACATCTTGCTTGGTACTCATAGGTTCCGTCTTCCGGTATGATGGACGGAAGATCGGATAATACGGGCTTAGAATTTTGAGTTATTTGCGAAAAATAAGCGGAATGTCGCCCGCACAAATCGCAGATAGCTTTTTTAAATATTACTACATCAGGTTTTAGCTCTAATAAACGTTGTATTATGGGAAACATTTGGCCCCTGTAGTCAATATCGAGGCCGCTAATGAATACCTTTTTTCCTTGCAAAATCCAGGCCTCTACAATAGTTGCATCCTCTATGCTAAACATGTGAATTTCATCAACACCAATGACATCAAATTGAGCTTCTATTTCATGCAATGAAGAGACGGCGGTCGATTCGGCCATAACCCCGGCCCTAGAAGACACTTTTTTATCTCTTGTATTTATTTTTGGTTGAACGAATAACGTTTTTTTGTTCGCATATTTATAAGGTGTTGTGCTGCCGATTAACTCTAGCGATTTGCCGCTTTTCATTGGTCCAATAATAAGTGTGAATGACATATAATTAATATTATCAAATATACATGGCGCCAGTCTAGCGTTCCAGGAAGCATTGCTGTTGCGGCTCCCAAAGAATGGCTTGAGGCGTACCCCAAAGATTCTCACTGGAAATCCATCTGCCCGGCCAATGCGCTTAGCTTCCTCGGCATTAGCTAACCCCTTTTCTTTTGGCGTCTATGCGATTTCGTAATCTGGCTCCGTTTTTGCGCGTGCTTCAAGTTCGCCCCTTTTTATCTAAGAGGGATTGAACTCAAAACAACTGAGGCGTCAATACAAAAAGAGTTCGACGAAACAAATTGTCGAGCTCTTTTTGATCTGGTATTCACTTATGGTGACCCCTACGGGATTCGAACCCGTGTTGCTGGGATGAAAACCCAGTGTCCTAACCATTAGACGAAGGGGCCTTATTTGGCTTAAGCTATTATACAAAAAAATGTTCTTTAAGTAAAGGGGAGTGATTAGCGACTATAGGCTTGAATGCTGGTTTTATCAATAAAAATTAAGTGGGGCTGCCTTTGCCAGACAACCCCATGAAACAGAAACGTTCATTGCTTTAGTTTATCCTTGAGATTGTAGATAGGTGAGCTTTGCTTGGTAGAACTTTCTAATTGCTATCCGGATATTTCTGTAATCGTTTGTAACAATTATGCTTTGGACTATCGCAGAAGCTGCTGGTACGGCACCGGCTGCAACTTTTGTGGCTACTTTTGCAGCCAATTCACTTGTAATCCGGGGAAGCAAAAAATCAAGCGCTTTGCTTGACGCTTTTTTGGCGGCAAACTCAGCTGCTCGACCCGCTGCCGCGGAACCGCCAGCCACCTTAAACCCTCGCAGCGTCTGGTTAAAGACATCTTCTGGTTGCGTGCCCAGCCAAATAGCCAAGACGCCAAAGATATCGTCATCATCAACTGGTGCGTTAATGTGATCGCCATAGGCGTAAGTCATATTGGCGGCGCAACGAAAGAAGGTTGTTAGAGCAACTCCCGTTAAGATCGTGCCAGATATAAGACCTCCGACCCCAGAAGCAGCAGATGCTGCAGTCATTTTAAAATACTGGGCTGTAAAATAGCTCTCAAGGCTTGAACTGCGACGATATTTCCTAATAGCTTGCCTGCGGTTTCCTGCGGATTTGCGAATGGCCGTCTCGAGCATTTCATAAATGCTCACGCTGATCACCTACCAACTCAGACGAAAAGTTTGGCTTCGACAATCTTAGCACGGATTGTGGTCAACGCCAAAATCGTATTTACCATAGTGAGCGCCAGTATTTGGATCAAACAAATTGCCAGCAGCATCGCTGACAAGTCGCGTGCCGTTTTCCAGCACGTAATCACTAACAAAGCGACCCGCCTCGCCAAGCGCAGCGCCAAAATGCAAATCGCCAGCGCTAGCGCCAGCGGCGATATGATCCGCTCCAAGCGCTGCTTTGTCAGCGGCATGCGCGATCGATTCACCAATTCCAGGAAGGATCAAATTTGCAACTACTCGTGCGCCAACGCCAAAAGCAAGCCGCCTCAGGAAACGCTTGGTCCCGTCATCCACAAAACTCACTCCCTTAATTCGTAGGAGAAACGTTTCTGAGCTAAATATTAAAGCATATTTTTATTTAATGCAAGTAGGTGATAACATGGCATTTTTTGTCTGGTTATGGTAAAATATATACAATTATGAGTACAAATAGAGTTTTTAAAAGAGCAAAAATTTTAGCCACGCTTGGCCCGGCAACAGATAGTTATGAGATGATTGAACAGATGATCAAATCTGGCGTCAATGGCTTCCGGCTTAACTTCAGCCACGGTGGCTATGAGGAGCGTGATCCTCAGATTGAAAATATTCGCAAAGCTAGTCAAAAAATTGGCAAGCCAGTGGCAATTTTGCAGGATTTGCAAGGTCCAAAAATTCGCTTGGGCGATTTTGATGGCGTCATCGAAGTTAAAACTGGCGACATCTACACCTTGGTCTACGATAAGCCAACCGAAGGCGACAAAGAGCTTCCTGTCCAGTACGATCTTTCCAAAAAAATGAAAGTCGGCGAGCGCCTATATATTTTTGACGGCAAAGTGCGCAGCGAAGTCACAAAAGTTGAACCTGGCCGCTTGACAATTAAGATCAAAAATGACGGCATGGTTATGCAGCGCAAAGGCATTAACGTTCCGGACACCAACTTTGGTGGCGATGTTTTGACCGCCAAAGACGTTCGGGATCTTGAATTTGGCGCCGTGCGCGACATCGACTACGTGGCTATGAGCTTTGTGCAAACTGCCGAAGACATTGTTAAGCTCCGCGAACTTCTTAAACACCACAAATCTTCAGCCAAAGTTGTGGCAAAAATCGAAACGCAAGTTGCAATTCGCGATGAAAACCTGGAAGCTATTATTAAAGAAACTGATGCTGTCATGGTGGCGCGTGGCGATTTGGCCGTAGAAACTAGTCCAGAAATTGTGCCAATTATTCAGCGCAAAATTTTGAAATTAGCGCAAAAATATGGCAAAGTCAGTATCGTTGCTACGCAAATGCTGGCTAGTATGCAAATGAGTCCAGAACCAACTCGCGCCGAAGTTAGCGACGTTGCCAACGCTGTTATTTGTGGTGCTGATTGCCTGATGCTCAGTGAAGAAACCGCGGTTGGCCGCTATCCAATTGAAGCTATTTCTACCATGAAACGCGTAATTGTCTATGCTCAAGAGCATGAACCATTTGCGCCGGTGTTTTATCGTGCCGAGGATCGCAGCTTGCAAGACGCCATTAGCTCGGCAACTGTAACTTTGGCGCATCAGCTTGGCGCTAAAGCAATTATCTGCGAGACCAAAACTGGTGCCACTGCCAAAAGTATTGCTAGCCATCGGCCAAGCATGCCAATCGTATCTGTTACGGCTGATGAACGAGTCGCCCAACAACTCTGTCTGCTTTATGCAAACAAGAGTTTTTTGCGCAAAGAAAATGAGCAGGCTGGCATGGAAGTCGCCAATGAGCTAGTCAAATTTAGTCTTTTAGACCAGGGTGATATTGTTGTTTTGGTTTCTGGCCGTCAACCGGGTTTGGCTGGTGGAACAGATACAATTCGTGTTCGTGTGTTAGAATAAAATGTAAAATTATGCACCGTGCGCCGATTTTTGTTGCGGCGCACGGTTTGCAAAAAACTACTCATCGCTTGGAACGTAAGTTTTGTTGAAATTGGCTCGCTCGGTTTCTATAAGCTCAATAACTTCTTTAGCGTCAAATCCAGAAACTCTAACAAGATCCTGAATGGCTTGCAGATATTCTTTATCCGAGCCTTGAGTTGACATAAAAACCGCTTCAGTCAAGGCCACCTCAAACTGCATTGCAGCTTCAGAAACTTCGCGCTTGGCCTGGTTGTAGGGCCTGCCGGTAAGTTCTACGTAAGCTTTGATGTGGCTTTTTACGCTATGATTTGCATCTGGATTTTCACCAAAAATAACAGTCGAGCTGTAGTACAAATCGACAGCTGAACGAAAAACAACACTCGCCGGAGTTGGCTTATCCGACTCTGGATAAGGGTAGTGATAATCTTCCAGCAGGTCGTTTGCTTCGCCCATCATTTTCTCCAAAACAGAAGTAGCAACAGATTGCTTACGTATCATAATAAAAACTCAAAAGTCACGCAAGTCGTGTTACAATAAGCATAATGCTTAAGTTTGTCAAAAAAACCATCAGAGATGTGCCGCTGGAGCATAAAATTGTACTAGTGCGCGCAGATTACAATGTGGCGTTTACCAAAGACGGCAAGATTGTTGACGATTTTAAAATTGTTCAAACTCTGCCAACGCTGCGTTTTTTGCAAAAAGCAGGTTGCAAAATTGTGGTAATCTCGCACATTGGGCGACCGCATGGTAAGCGTGATAAGTCGCTCAGCCTGGAACCGGTGGCGCAGCGGCTTGGCGAATTGCTTGGCCGGACAGTTAAATTTGTGCCAGATTGTGTTGGCGATGTTGTAAAAGTTGCGGCAAAAAACGCCAAGCCGGGCCAGGTGGTTTTGCTGGAAAACTTGCGTTTTCATCTGGGCGAGGAAGAAAATGACATGGAATTTGCCAAAGATCTGGCCAAAAGTTCGCTGGCGGAATATTTTGTGCAGGACGGGTTTGGCGTGGCCTACCGTGCCCACGCCAGTGTTGAGGCAATTACGCATTGCCTACCAAGCGTAGCTGGTTTGCTGTTAGAAAAAGAAGTTTCTACTATTACCGAGGTTATGAAAAATCCCAAGCGGCCGCTGGTTGTAATTTTGGGTGGCGCTAAGGTCAGTGACAAAATTGTGGCCGTTGAACAGCTTGTGCAAGTTGCTGATCAGATGATTATTGGCGGCGCGCTGGCCAATACATTCTTTAAATATCGCGGCTGGCAAATTGGTAAAAGTGTTTTTGAACCAGATCAAGATTTGCTGATTGAACGAATTTATGCTGAGGCACGCCGCAAAGTTGGCAATGAACGCGTGGATGAGTTTATCCAGCTCCCAACAGATGTGGCTGTGGCGCCGTCGATCAACGAAAGTCACAAGCGCACTATTGTTAATGCGCGTAAAGTCCAGCCCGGCGACTATATTTTGGATCTTGGCACAAACTCCACAGCGCTGATGTTGGCACATATAAAAATTGCCGCAACAGTGGTGTGGTGCGGTACTTTGGGGCGCGCCGAGGATATTGTTTTTGCGTATTCTTCGGCCAAACTCGCCACTGCTTTGGCCGCACAGAAAAGCCAGACGTTAAGTGTAATTGGCGGCGGCAACACAGCCGATTTTGTACTGAACTGGAATCGCTCAGCCAGCGACAAGTTTGGGTTAATTAGTACTGGTGGCGGCGCAAGCCTGGAAGTCATTGCTGGCAAGGTTTTGCCTGGCGTGGCAGCATTAATGAAGCAATAGGAATAGAGCTAAAGCCTGTTAAAAATGCGCGTTGATGCGCCACTGCCGGCGAATTCATGCAGCTTGTCGGATGCTAAAAATTCTGGTTTAATTTTTACGTTAGCTGGGTTGATGAAATTGATCTCGGCAATTTCTAATTCGCCATGAGTAGTTTTTGACAGATCAACATTTAAAAAATCTGACGCATTAGTAATATGGAAAAAGAATTCAATGTGCTCCCACTCGCCGTGCGCAAATTGTTGCACGTATAAGAGGTCGCCAACGCTTGGATTGATGCCAGTTTCTTCTAGCATCTCGCGTTCGATTCCAGCAATCAGCGATTCGCCCTCTTCCAGCCCACCACCTGGCAGGGCCCAGAACTCGGCAGGTTTAACCTCTTGGCCATCACGCAACTTGTGACGGACGCAAAGCAATTTATTGTCATGCAGCGCGACGCCGCGGACGGCTATTCTTCTTGTCATTTTGTTAAACCTCTTAATCTATTGTAATATAATCTCATCTCATCTCATCTCATCTCATCTATTATATATTACGTTTGGCTAATTTTGACCCTGCTAGGCTTTGCTGGCATTATAATTATTATCCTTTTTGACATAGCACATGCCCGTGAACAAAGAAATAATTCTTAATATTTTGTCATTCCCACCATGCTTATGTTAAACTAAATACAAAGGCAAAATCGGCGTACATGGCAAAAAAACTTATAATCGCGAATTGGAAAATGCATTTTACGGTGGGCGAGGCTAGCCTATTTTTGCACAAGCTGCAAGAAAAGGTTGCTAGTTTTAGAGATGTAGAAACGGTACTTTGCCCTAGTATGCTGACTTTGCAGTCTTTGTCGTTGCAGGTGGATCGGCGTAAGTTTAAGCTTGGCGCGCAGAATTGTTATTATCGTGACGAAGGCGCTTTTACAGGTGAAGTTTCGGCTACACAGTTGCGCGGTTTGGTGGATTATATCTTGGTGGGGCATTCTGAGCGCCGTAATACTTTTTGTGAAGATAATAAGACTATCGCATTAAAGGTTCAGGCAATTTTGCGCAATGGTATGCGCCCGGTTTTGTGCGTTGGTGAAACAGCGCAAGAGCGCGTGGAAGGCGAAACCGAGCACGTGCTGCATGCTCAAATTGTAGCTGGTTTATCTAACGTTACTTCTGAAGAGATAAGTAGCGTAGTTATTGCTTATGAGCCGGTTTGGGCAATTGGCACCGGCCGTTATGATAAAGCAGATGACGCAGCTTTGGCAATTAAGTCAATCCGTCGTCACATCGAGGCGATGTACGGCAAAAAAGCCGCCCAAGAGGTGCGGATTTTGTACGGTGGCAGCGTTGATTCTGGCGACGCCGGCAGCTATCTGGTGGCATACGGAATTGATGGTTTACTGATTGGCAATAACAGCTTGAAGGCTGAAGTTGTAAGTGATATTGTTAAACGGGCGCACGAGCTACAGAATGTTTGAAAAAGGTAAAAGATGGAAGATTTAGATTTAGATGAGCTCGACCGGGCCGTTGGTAAAATAATGAGCAAGAACAGAGGCCGAAAGCCTGCCGCACGTAAGCCGCTGCGGCCTGATTCGAACCCTAGCGTTGTTGTGCCTCAGCGGCCGCAACCAGAGAGACGACCAAACCCAGAAGCAGCATCTGCTCCGGTGCCAGCTTCAACTCAAGAAGCCGCGCCTAAAATTGCGCCGCGCAAACGTGTAAATCCTGGGGCAATGGATATAATTAGGCCAGAAAATAGTGCTGGAACAATGGCTCCGTCCAAACGGCCAAGCCGCGAAGCAGTGGCTCTGCAACCTATAAAGCAATCATTATCAGCGCCGCAACAATTAGCTGAGCATGCTAAAACGCCCAAAGAAGTTGGCGATGAGCTGGTAGCCAGTTTAAAGTTCAGTGATATTATT
>JAEHDC010000071.1 GCA_016880595.1 Candidatus Saccharimonadota bacterium | reverse complement strand
TCGATGTAATGTACTTCGCCGGTATCGACATCTTTAAAAATTTCTTTTATAGCTGTGTTTGTTGGGAAGGCTAGCGCACGCAACAAAGTAGTTACGGCAATCTTACGGCGGCGGTCAATCTTGACGTAGAGTGCACCGTTGGTTGCGGTCTCAAACTCCAGCCACGCACCGCGGCCAGGAATAATTTTTGCGCCGTAATAGTTGCGACCACCAGTGGCATCTGCAGTAAAGAAAACGCCAGCCGATCGGATTAGCTGGTTTACGACGACGCGCTCAGCGCCATTAATAACAAAAGTACCGCGGTTTGTCATCCACGGAAAATCGCCTAGGTAAATTTCTTGCTCTTTTACTTCGCCGGTCACTTTGTTGGTGAGCTCAACCGAAGCCTTAAGCGGCGCTTCAAAACTAATATTGTTTTCTCGCGCTTCTAGCTCTGTCATCTTGGGGTCGACAAAGCGATAATCTTTAAAACGTAATTCTAGTTTTTGGCCAGTATAATCCTCAATAGGATTAATCTCGGCAAAAATCTCACTCAAGCCTTCCTCGACAAACCATTTAAAGCTGTCGACTTGGTGAGCTATTAAGTTTGGCAACGGGAGAGCGGTGTCGTCTTGCGTAAAGAAAACACGCTGCTCGCTTGATGCCACCTTAGCGTCAGGTTTGCTCATATGTTAGCAGTGCCCCTTTATTGTTATATTAGTTTGGTTGATCTCGTAAGCCTCGAAGGTCAACTAAGCATGGGTTATTGCGAAATTAGTGGCCAGCCAATACGCAAGCATAAATAACCCAACTTACACTACTTCTTAAGTACGTAGTATGCATGAGCTTGGCTATAGTGTCAAGTAATTTTTTAAAAAATGCTGAAGAGTCAAAAGTCTAGGAGCTTGGCGAAGCAGGCCGGAACCGCTTCGCCAAACTCAAATTAGCGCCCTAAGCGCCAGTCTTTGCAGGCCATCAGCAAGCGTGGGCTGGCAACTCCGTCGACATGGTCGAACCTGCCATAGCTCCAGCGTGCAAACCGACCAAAACCGTTGGCATCGCGATCCAAAGCCAGAGCTTGAGTAGAGCTCCAATTCTCGCGACGAACCAAAGTCCAAGCCGGATCGCGAGCCAACCGACTGCCCTCGGCGTTTTCTGCCATATTGCGCATGAGCTCCGCGCCAATCTTCATGACGTCGGGCAAAATTCCGCGCGCTTGCCCAGGGCGCTGATCGGCAGGGATTAGCCAGCCGGCGATCAGAGTCCCTGGAATAGGCAACCTTCCGCGTAACCTGTCCCTAATTGCCTGCAGCCGAGACTGCTGATTAGTCGCATAGCTGACCACGCCAATCTCAACGCCATTCAGCAATACAAAGGCCGCGTTATAGTCAAGGCCGATGCGACTCACAGTACACCCAATCGCCCGACGACAACCATCCTGGTCGCCCAGGTATCGCCGGACAACGTTTGGAAAATCATCCGCCAGGCGACCACCGTCTTTACCAAAAGTCAGTACTAGCCTACGCCCGATTGTCGCAATTTGCGGGACGCTGTAGTTAGCATAGCTAACAATTTGCAATTCTCTCATTACTAGCCTCTCTCGTATGAACCGTTTGAGCTACAACTAATAGACTTACATATTTAATACAAAAAGTCAAAGCTTGGCATACCAATAAGACAGAGCGGCCACACAAACAGTCACTTTACAAAAGACTAGTCTCTCCAATCCCTGCAAACGTAAAGTCTTTGCGGCCCAACAACGCCATTAACTTGGCGATAATCGCCCTCACTAGCTAATTCGAACTCTCCAATACCATTCCCGTAGCGGCCCGCCGTAAGCAATTCGATGACATAAGAATTACTTGGCAGAACCAGCGCCTTTAACGGTGAATTAGGCATTATACTAGTTTTTCTACGAAGGATAGCGCCGCCAAGCCGCATTATCCTTGGCAACAATCTTTGAGCTGCGGCCGGTCGCTCCTGCTGCGCCGCCAGCAAACAGCTAATATGCGGCCCCACGGCCATAGTGGACTGCTCTTCACTAAACCCGCGCAAATTGAAAAAGGTGTGCATATAATATGTCGTACAAGACACAACGCCCACAGGCTCGCCACAAAGCTCAACTATTCCAGAAATATTGCTTGAATTTTGAATCTTACATGCGCTCCTGGCACTTTTAAGCGCAGCGTCCAAAGTACCAAAACGATAAGCCATCGGCAAAAAGGTGCGCCGAATGATTTCACGCGGGCGTCTGCCGTCATCTTCAGCGTTCGGAATCGACTCGGTTACTATTTTGTAAATAATGCGACCAATTTGCTCTGGAGTATAATGTGGACCGCAAAAAGTTACTATAGCAAGGTCGCCTGACTTAGTCGCCCATCTTGCCATTGCAACGTTCTACCCTTCGCTATATACAGTGGGGACGTTATGAGTATCGCGTTTGCTGCCTGTGTTGTCAAGCTTTTTTTATAATTCCGTCTGCCAGACCGTAGTCCACCGCTTCTTGTGCGGTCATCCAAAAGTCGCGCTCCATGTCATCACGGATTTTGTCGCGCTTCTGGCCGGTGTTTTTAGTCATGATATCAATAAGAAGTTCCTTGGTGCGGATACCTTCTTTAAGACTAATCTCCATGTCGGTCATCATGCCTTGCGTGCCGCCGCTTGGCTGATGAATCATCACGCGACTATGAGGCAAAACAAAGCGCTTGCCCTTTGCGCCGCTGCTCAACAAAACCGCGCCCATACTGGCCTGCATTCCAATGCCAATTGTTTGCACATCCGGCTTAATAAAATTCATAGTGTCAATAATCGCCAGGCCGTCGTAAACCGAGCCGCCAGGACTGTTGATGTAAAAGCTAATGTCTTTCTTGGGGTCTTCATAGGCCAAATGCAGCATTTGCGCCACAACCAGGTTTGCGGTATGCTCGTTAACTTCTTCGCCAAGAAAAATAATACGTTCTTTTAAGAGGCGGCTATAGATATCGAACGATCGCTCGCCCTGATGAGTTTCTTCAATAACTGTTGGTACAAGGTAATTGTTGATCTTCTTCATATGCACTTAGTATAAAAAATTAGCACTCTTATTGCAAGAGTGCTAAAATCTTTACTTTGTGTTGAGCTCAACCAACCGGTCAACAGTCATTTCGGTCACTACACGATTAGCTAAATCACGCCGCACCTCTGGCTTATCCAGCTCAGCCATAACCTCTGGTGTGTTGCCGTAGTGCTTAGCCATATCCTGAAGCCGTTCCTCTAGCTTGTCTTTTGTAACTTCAATTTTCTCTGCTTTACTAAGCTCGGCCAAAACTAACCCAATTTGCACGCGACGCTCAGCCTGCTTCCGCAGATCGCCGTTTAGCCATTCTTCCTTGGTAGTTTTTTGCTGCTCTAGATATTGCTCCAGTGTCATGCCGCGATAAAGTAAGTTCTGCACAAAATCACGCTCAATGCCCTGCATCTGGTCCGCCACCAAAACCTCTGGCGTTGGCACATTGCTAGATTTTACAAGATCTTCGATGAGTTCATCTTTTAGCCTATTATTTGCTTCACGCTCTTTTTGTTCAGTTAACTCGCGCACAACATCTTCTTTTAGCTCGCCGTAGGTCTTAAAAGGTCCGGCATTAGCAGCAAACTCATCATTTAACTCCGGTAAAGCCACTTCTTTAACCTCTTTGATTGTCACGGCAAAAGTAACTTTTGCGCCTGCTAGTGGCTTGTGGTGATAATCTTTTGGAAACGTCAGCGGCAGGTCAAACTTGTCGCCAGCCTTTTTGTCAACCAAACCATCTTCAAAACCCGGAATGAAGGAATTTGAGCCAAGTTCCAAGGCGTAATCTCTACCCGTAGCGCCAGGAACTTCTTTACCATCTTTATCTTTGCCTTCAAAATCTAGAATAACTTCGTCGCCAATTTTTGCAGCACGTTCAACAACTTGCTTCTTAGCGGCACTGCGTTGGATATTTTTAATTACCTCAGCCACCTCTTTTTCATCAACTTTTTCTACAACTTTTTTAGCTTTAAGTTTTTTGTAATCGCCAAGCTTAATCTTTGGCAAAGTCTCAAAGTTGACGGTAAATTCCAGCTCTTCATTTGGTACATATTTTTGCACATCAACTTTTGGTTGATCTAGCGGCGTTATTTTTTCTATGTCAAAAGCTTCAACTGCTGCGCTGTTTATGGCATCTTCAAGAACTTCGCTATTAACGTAGTTGGCCTCCAAATTCTTTTCTGCAACTTTTGCCGGAACTTTGCCCGGGCGAAAGCCAGCAACCTTTACCTTGCTAGCCAAACGCGCCAAAGTTTTTTGCTTAATGTCTGCAAGTTCTTCCGCCGAAACGGTAATTTTAACCTGCACCTTGGTGTCTGATTGGTTTTTAATAGTATGTTTCATCCTAAGAAGTATAACGCGATCTAGCTAAAAAGAACAGCTTAAGCGCAAATTTTAAATAATGTCATCCTCGGCGTGACGGTAATCTTTGATAGCGCCAACCAAACGCTCAAAACCGTACTTGTGTTCCTTTTCTTTAACAAGGTCTTTTAAGGTATACATTTCTTCGTCAAGCTCTTTTTGACCGACAAATAGCAAAAACGGGATTCCTTTTTTAATTGCAGTACGGATCTGTTTGTCCAGCTTGCGGCCGGTGATGTCCAGCTCAGCGTTAACTCCTTCGGCACGGAGTTTTTTGGCTAGGCGTTGAGCACCTTTTAGGGTGTCGCCCAGGACTGCAATATAAACCTCGGTACGCGTGCTGAGTTTTGGGATGAGGTTGTGAGTAATTAGAAAATCGGTAAACGTGACCTCGCCAATACCATAGCCAACGGTTGGAATCGGTTCTACGCCAAACAGACCAACCAGGCCGTCATAACGGCCACCTCCAAACAAGGCGCGCGAGTTTTCTGGGTTGGTGTCAAACACTTCAAAAACAATGTCAGTGTAATAATCTAGGCCGCGCATTAGGCTAATATCAAACGTGACGCTTTTTACACCTTGCTCACGCAGCAGGCTGAAGAGCGTTTGAATTTGCTCAATTTCTGCAGATTGCAAGATTTCTTTTGGCAGATCGCTCATCGTTTTAGCGGCAAAAAGTTGGGCAATTTTGCGCAGGCCGCCTTTGGCATTTTCTGCATCAAAAATTTCGGCAGCTTGGTCTCGAAACTCTTCTGGCGTAATTTTATCTTTACGGTCAAAAAGCTTAATCATGAGCTGCGACTGCACAACGTCCAAGCCTAAATAGTCGCTCATTAAGAAGTTAATTAGATGGCGGCTGTTGATTTTTATGATGTACATTTTTTCGGCTGCGCCAAAAGATTTAAGAATTTCGTCAGCCATGGTTATTAGCTCGACTTCGGCGTCTATGGTTTCTACACCAAAGATATCGGCGTTAAACTGCCAAAACTCGCGCATTCGCCCACGCTGCGGCCTTTGGTAACGCATGAAGTTGGAGTTTGAGTACCAGCGCGCTGGATAAGCCAATTCCTGGCGACGCGCTGCAACCATGCGGCAGGTGCTAGGGGTAAGTTCTGGACGAATCATAACTTGCCGGTTGCCTCGATCGGTA
>JAEHDC010000070.1 GCA_016880595.1 Candidatus Saccharimonadota bacterium | reverse complement strand
GATATACCTGAGATTGAGGTTGTAAAATGGCCATATCCTGACGATGAAGGTATTGCACGCGGCGACATACTTTCTGTTGATAACGCCGATATTGATTCGTTTGTGCTTGCTATTCTGCAAAGGAATAGCGAGCTAGGCATTCAGAGGCGGTTGCAAGATGGTCGCCCTGATCTATGCAGCAAGTGCATGAGCTGTCCGCTGTTGCATCAATGCGGAGGTGGACTGTTTTCTCATCGCTACAGCGACAAGGCGACCGATTGCCTTGAGACAGGATTCAGAAACCCGTCAGTGTGGTGTGACGTGCTGTATCAGCTCTTTATGTGGCACATATACGCATTGATGACTGGGCAGATAAAGCTTGATCGCACAGTGTATTTGCCATACGGCTGGATGGCTGATCCTGGTTCGCCTAAGACGGAAGGGCAAGCAATGGCTCTAATTTTGCAAGCAGTAGGCAGGTTTGGTTGCCATTAGGGCTTGAGGTAGCGTTCTTTTGCTAGTTTTCTTTCGCTTAAAAGAAAACTAGATTAATTCATGACGACTTTACGTTTCAGCGATTGTTGTTTGGCAGTGGCGCAGCTATTCCGCCTCGTGTATAATGAGTTTTAAGGAGGCAAGGCAAAATGCGTGCAGCGGCGCGCAGTATGTTTTGCTATTTTTATAATGGAGATTCTTAAAAATGCCAAAAGATTACCGGATTGTAAAAGATGATATTATCAAGCGCGACGGCTTTAGGTACCACCGTTTGGTGGCGCATACGCCGTGGTTAAAGGGGGAGACCGACCTCGCTGAGGTTGTAAAGAATGCACTCGGCAACAATTTGCACAGTGGTGGCACAGTGTTTATCTCAGAAAAAGTGGCAATTGTTGCTGCCGGAGAAATGGTCCCGGCATCCAGCATAAAAGTTGGGCATTTTGCGCGTTTTGCCTCAAAATTTGTACGCCCAATTGGCCAGGATCTAGCGCAGGCAATTCCGGAGCGAATGCAGTTTGTAATAGATATGATTGGCTTTCCGCGCACGCTTTTGGCCTGTGCTGCATCGGCACTTACAAAGCCTTTTGGTATTAGAGGCGCATTTTTTATTGTAGCCGGTTATCAGGCGCGTGATCTTGACGGCATGCACGGCGAGTACATGGAATGGCTCCTCCCGCCACTCAAACCAAAAGTTGCCCAAGGGATTGTGGACGATATTGCCGAAAGAATTGGCGCGCCGGTGGCCATTGTTGACGTTAATGACCGCGGCGGCCACACTCGCGCCGTGTCCAAAGACGGCCTCAGCGACAAGCACATGGTGCGCGCACTCAAAGACAACCCAATGGATCACAAAGATACCAGTACGCCAATTGGCATGGTTGAGCTCCTAGAAGGTGACAAATAACAGATGTGCGGAATTGCTGGCTACTTTGGCTTTAAAAAAGACGAGCAAATTTTAAAACGCATGAATGACGCCCAGGCGCATCGCGGCCCAGACGGAGAAGGCATTTTTGCTGAGGGCAACGTTGGGCTTGGGCACCGGCGCTTGGCAATCATTGACCGCGCTCATGGCCAAGAACCACTGTTTAGCGCTGACAAAAATTTGGTCATCACTTATAACGGCGAGGTTTACAATTACAAAGAACTGCGCCGGGAACTTAAAGCCAAAGGCCGCAAGTTTAAAACCGAGTCTGACACAGAGGTAATTGTACAGGCTTATGCCGAGTGGGGCACTAAAGCCTTTGACAAATTCAACGGTATGTTTGCCTTTGCAATTTATGACCGCAAGGCCAAAAAACTGGTCTTGGCGCGTGATCATTTTGGCATAAAACCTCTGTATTATGCCAATTTGGGTACAGAAAAAAAGCCGGTTTTGCTGTTTGCATCCGAAGCCAAAGCGCTGCTAGCCTCTGGCAAAGTTGAGGGCAAACCAAACGACCGCACAATTTACCGCTACCTACGCTTCAGAATTCACGACGAAAGCGAGCAAACTTTTTTTGGCGGAATCTACACCTTGCGCCCTGGCCAATGTATGACTTTAACAGATGATGATGGGCTAAAAATTGAAGATTACTCACGCTTGCCACAAGAACTAGCTGCGATCGCCAAAGAAAAACATCCTTACACACCAGAGGAAACAAAAAAATATCGCAAGGCATTTACCGAGGCCGTGCGCATGCGCCTGGTTAGTGAAGTGCCGGTCGGCACGTGTTTGTCTGGCGGCATGGATTCTTCGGCTGTAACTTTGGTCATCAACAAACTTTTTTATAAGCATGACAAATCGGCCAATGCTGTTGGGACAGTGCAAAACACCTTTTCGGCAGTTTTCCCTGGCTCAATTAATGACGAAGAAAAGTACGTTGACGCCGTAATCGATGCCTGCAAAGGCGAGGTAGCAGTTTACAAAGTCTACCCAAACGTTAACGAATTTAAAATCGATCTTAAGGATTTTGTGCGCTCGCAAGAAGAGCCAACCATTAGCACGGCGCAATACGCCCAGTTTAAAGTTATGCAGGAAGCGGCCAAGCACGTTACGGTTTTGCTTGATGGCCAGGGCGCAGACGAAATGCTTACCGGCTACTACCCATACTTTTTGGTCTATTTGCGTCAGCTAAAACGCGACGGTCGCTGGGGCAAGCTAATCACGGAAGTAGTTCGTAGTAGCGATATTTTGCTGCGCGCTATCCGGTTTAAACTGCTGGACGCATTGCAATTTAAGCACAACGTCAGCGCCGCTCAACTTCTTAAAAAAGATTTTAAAAATAGCTTTAAAGAAGAAACCTACGGCGCCACGCCGGATGACCTACGCCAGCGTTTTGTTGAAGATATTTTTTGCAACAGCTTGCCGTCGCTTTTACGCTACGAAGACCGCAACACCACGCGCTTCTCGCTTGAAGGCCGCGTGCCATTTTTGGATAAAGAGGTCACCAAATATCTGTTTAGCTTGGACGACGAGTCAATTATTTTAAACGGCTGGAACAAACGCATTGTCCGCGACGCCTTAAAAGACGTTTTGCCAAAGATGGTGCACCGTCGTCGCAACAAAATTGGCTTTACCACGCCAGAAGTTGAGTGGTTTTGCAAACTTGGGCCGTATTTTAGGGAGATTTTTGCTTCCAAAAAGTTTGCCTCGCGGCCGTACTTTGACCAAAAAACCGTCTTGGCCGAGTTTGATCTCTTTTTGCAAAACAAGTCCAAGGCCGACTCCATGATGTTTTGGCGCATCCTAAACGTCGAGCTTTGGCTGCGCGAATTTGTGGATAAAAAGTAGGCGTTTATCTTCGTCTTAATTTAGGCTATAATAACTCTTAGATATGGACACAAAGCTCTGCGAGTTGTGGGCCCGGGGTGCAGAAACATGAAGAAAGCATCTTGGTCGCAAGCTATGCCACGGTTATGGTCTGTTAGGTTTTGGCAAGAGTTATTCATTTACTTTTTTGTTTTTTCAATTGCTGGCACACTTTTTGAAGTTAGCTGGACTACTTTCTTTCACATTTGTTTTGGCCGGTCGCTAACTCTGCCGATTATGCAAACTGTTATCCCGCAAGCTGCGCCCTACGGCCTAGGCATTGTGGCAATTATCCTTATAACCATGCCGCTTATGAAGCAATACAAACTGCACCCAACCGCTGTTTTTTTGCTGAATATAGGTGTTACAACTGTGGTCGAATACATTTGCGCCCTGGTGGTCGTTTTAATCTATGGGCAAAATAGCTATTGGAATTATTCTGCATTGCCACTTAATTACCATGGCTACATCAGCCTAGGTAGCAGCATAGTTTTTGCGGTTTTGGCGATGATTTTTATCTATTATATTTACCCGTTCTGCGAGAAGTTTTTGCGCCCGCTAAAAGCTCGGCAGATTAGAATAACATTTTGGGTTCTATTTGTGATATATGTTGTTAACTTGGCAGCATCGTTTTTGTAGGAATTTTCTAGTCCTTAAGATGTTTTGACAGATGTAATACAATACAGTACGTGCGGCTGACGTCCAGCCTCATTTTGAGCCATGCTATTTTTCGAGAGCCTGCATCCTGACACCGACGCTTGACAGGCCTTCCAGAGCTTCGGCTCTGAAGGGCCTGTCTACTCTAAATGATCGCAATTTGTTAAAATAACGATATGATAGAAATTGAACGAAAATTCCGCATCTCATCAGAACAAAAGGCAAATATCGAACAATATTTTAAGGCCAGCGGCGGTAACCTTACGCCGATTCATCAGACTGATCAGGTTTTCTTATTAGGTATCGACTCTTTCAAAGAATTTAAATCCGGAATGCCAGTTATGCGCTTAAGAACGGTAGGCAGCAAGACGCAGCTGACTTATAAAAGAGCAATTAATGATGCCGGTGATACGCTCGAACATGAGTTGGAAGTGGAATTGGCAGAAGCGATGCAAAAAATCCTCGAAGAAATGGATTATAGGCAGGTTACCATTGTAGATAAGAATAGGGTGGAATTGAAACAAGATGGACTGACGCTCGTTTTGGATAAGGTCGCTCGTCTCGGTAACTTTCTAGAAATCGAAGTTTTATCCGAGGAGGCCGATTCGGGCGACGCAGAAGACAAAATCCTCTACATCGCAACCGAGTTCGGCCTTACCTCAGCCGACATAGAGCCGAAAAAGTATGATCAGCTTCTCAGCGCACTATCCGCGTAGTACACACTTGATCTGACGCAATGTAACACTCCCAATATACTAAACACCATATCTCGACAAAGACATATAATATATAGCTAAAGGAGTTCAGTAATATGGCCGCAAAGCACGACCCTAAAACCCGCAGCGAGGTACTCGCTGCCAT
>JAEHDC010000069.1 GCA_016880595.1 Candidatus Saccharimonadota bacterium | reverse complement strand
CTAAATCGCTAACGGCATAATCTGGTATGCTCTCTGGCAATATAAAATCTATCTCACCGCTTTTAATTGGCCCGCTCCAACTACGCCCAGTCCCCAAGACATACGTCAAGGGATAAACTGAACCTTTTACACTGCTGGTATCATAGGTAACTGTAATTGTGGTATCTCCAACTGGAAAGGCCTGATCCCATTGATAGGCCTTTATGTAGCCAGTTGGCGGATCGTTTCCTTCGGTATTTAACGACGCAGCGTCAAAGCCAGCAGGAACGTCTACAATATCCGATAATTGTTGTCCATTAACTGTAAAGTTGGTTAAGCTGCCTTCGTTTACGCCGCCAACAAACGCGCTGTCATCGGCCGGGAAAAAGACCTGAATATTTTCGGTAGAGCTGCCCTGGTTCTTCATTTTGAATTCTGCTGTAACATGAGCAGGCATGGCTGTAAAATCTATACCGTGCAAAGAGATTGTTGTAGGAGCATCATATGTTAGTACGACTTTTTCTGATTCCATTGAGATCACGGTACTGGCAGAAGGTTGAACTGTGCCGCCCTGAGGAGACAAAAGCGGCCCGTTGTCCGCTATTGCTAGCCCTAAGTTTGACTGTGCTAATACGACAACGCCAATAATTGACACCAAGGTTTTTAATAGTTTGCTCATACCAAATCCTCAAAGAATTATTAATACTTTATAAGATTAATTATAGACTCAATTTGATAACATTACTATCATTGGCGGTATGGTACGAATAAGCTCTAATTCTTTTCCCCTCTTTGTTGGGTTTCCACTTCGCGCAAAATCCCCTACGGCTTTAACCGTGGGAAGCTATGGATTGCAAATAAATTTGTGAGCATAATGAGCCTTTTTGTGCAGCGGGAAATAATACCTCAGGATTGTTTACATACTTTAAATCGGTGTATTGAGTCATGCTTGAATCTGCCTGAGGTACAACTGGCTTTGCGTTATTGATGATTTCAGCCGAATAGTCGCTTAGATGAAGAATATAGTTACCGCGATCGTCTACTTTTTCACCGATTTTGGCTAAAACTTTGAGCTTAACGCCTAGTTTAGCTTGACCAACACGATTGACCGCTTCTTCCTCAGTCTCTCCTTGTTTTAAAGTAATAGCAGGAAATCCCCAAACGCCAGCAAGCGGCCCATTTTCATCTTTAGGGCGCTTAACGACAAGAAAATTATCTTGTTGGTCTTTAATAACAACAGCAACGGAATTCTTAATAGGCTTCATGAAACCATTGTAGCAGAAACCGGGGGCTTCAATTATTGAAAATATCCAATGTTTTTTAGTTCATGTTTGATAATTCTTTTTAGATTTAAAGCCAAGTTCATTAATATAAGACTGAATCACCAAATGATTGAAGTCAATAAAGAAATGTAGAAGCATGATTATTAGCAAGTTGCCAGCTAGCGCGTAGAGTGCAAAGAAAAACAAACTAACAAAAGTTACGAGCGCCACATTTTTTACTCCTTGATAAACATGGCCAAGCCCAAAGCATAAAGAGCTAACAGCGATTGCAACTATCTGGTTGTCAACAACGCCAAGAACTGCCAGCGGCAATGCCAACCTAAAAAACAGTTCCTCATTTATGCCAGCACTGGCCGCCATCATCGCACCAATCCAGCGCTCCTTGTTATTGCGCGGAATCAAAGCTCCAACATCGCCAAAGACAAACTGTTTCTTGTTTTTGCGCCCGCGCATAAAAGACATTATGCCAAAAATAGAAAATTCTATAAATATAATTAGCCAGACGTAAGTAACTAAATTGCTATCAAGATGCATAAATTCTGTGGCTATATTCATAGAAAACAGAGGATGCACAAGGTATCCTAGGCCGTCTAGTATTATAACTGCCATCAAAGCTGGAGTTCCTATGAAAAACCATGAGTCCTTAAGTAGTTGCCATAGTTCTTTCCTGTGCTGATTACTAGATTTAATGCTTTTTAGCCGAGAATGCTCGTTATAGTGATGAACGGTTTTTACCGCAAAAAAGGTTAATAGCGATATTAAAACGATTAAGCTTATTATCTTATGCATATTTTTAATTCTAAGCTCCAAATTATAAGTAGTAAAGGTTAGCTTTTATTCTACAATTGCAAGTGTAAGCGGAATGGAGTCCTGGTCGTAACCAGGACTCCACAGCAAAAATGTTTATTGCGGCGACAGGCATCGGCTTTAACATTTTTGCAGCCTTTGAGCGGTTGCTAGTTCAGAAGAAAATGATAATTGCGATGATGGTACCAAGAGCAATTGCTCCCCACATAACAACTCACCGGCTTTCTTCTCCGAAGGTGTAAATTTACCGCCCTAGGATGGCGCAGCCTGTTTTCCGAGCTGGCTCAGAACGGATAGGGCGGGAAAGCGATGATCAGTATCAAAGCGATAATCCCCCACACCTTATACCTCCTTTTTAGCTATGCTCAGGCTGGCTTAAACGGCCAAGATTAAAATAGCATGAATTGGCTAGTATGTGTAGTGAATTTAATAGATACTGAGTAGATTAAAATAAATATTAACGTGTGTTTTATTAGTTTAAAGTTAAAAGCGAAGTGTGGTAAAATAATCAACCAAATTAATAACAATACCCATCCTTTTAGCTGGGCTTTTTGGAGATTGTACTATGCTCGCTGCGTGTCTGTGGTAAGCGCCCTTGCAGTGAGCTTATTATATTACGGCAAGGTGATTGGCATAAAACGCCTTTAGGTGGTTTGTGCGATGCCCCCAGCCAAGCTGTACCTCAGGGGTGAGCTTGGCTGGGGGTCTTTATAGCTCGTAGATGTTAGAGTATGCATACTTCAGAAGGCCGCGGACCAGGTCGATAGCTTACACGCTGACGTGCAATGGCAAGAACGTTCTCTGGAATTGGGGTATACCCATCCATTGCTGTCACTTCTTGCGCTGCAAGTTGATTATAGGCCGTTGCATACGCCTCGAGGTCCCAATCCGGGCTGTCGGCGATACTATCTGTGTAGTAACTAATCTCCCAGCGGTCGATGCTTGCTGTATAGTCGATTACTACCTCAAGCAGCACGGCGCAAAATCCTGGCCTATCTGAGATGAGCCAGTAGCTACCAGGCAAATTACCAACTACACGACAATGAGTTTCTGTGTCAAAGCTAAGTCTCTCGATGGATAGCAACTCCTCACGCGAAGCTGCAAGCATGTTGCCTCTCGAGTCGTATATGGCAAGAAACCCAAAATCGTCCGAGCTGAACATAAAGCACCCTCCAAAAACATAGGCCTTTAAAACGAGCAGTACTATAATGCCACAAAACTATTAATATTGCAAGCAGGATATAACAATTAGAAATGACGTTGTAGAAGTCCGCCCAACTGGCCTTTATGTTATAACATCTCTTCTTTTGAACCACAATGCGCCAAAAAGCGTTGATATAATTGCTACAGCGCATAACACCAAAGTCGACCATACGTCTAGCGACGCGCCGGTCATAATATCCGTTGGCTTGTAATAGTTAAAAATAGAAAAATATTTAAGCCAATCTATAGAGTTTACTAGCTGAGAGATTACATTTATTACATACATAAGCAATAGTGTGCCGCCCAGAATTAAGTATGCCTGGCCCTTTTCACTAAAGAAGCTGGAGATGCAAAAGCCTAGACCTAAAAGCGCCCAGCCAAAAGCCAGGCTTATTAGCAGCGTGGCCCAAAACGTGCTGCTGTTAATGCCAAAGTCAAAGATCCAAGCCAGAGGCACGGCAGCCATTATTGATATGAAGCTAAAAATTAATAAGGCAATAATTCCTGCCGTATACTTTGCAAAAAAGATGTTGAGACGCGACATTGGCAAAGACAGCATTATGCTCATGGTGCGTTTTTCTATCTCGCCAGCTATGGCAAAGCCAGACAAGGTTACTGTTAGCAGGGCAACCATCAGAGGCCAGATAATGCTAAAATGCTCCATTGCCAGGTAATTCTCGTAAGTGTCCATTCTAATTTGAGATATACTAAAAGCTTCAAGGAACTCTTTTGGGTAGGAACTAAAAAGTTCGGTGAATTTTGCAGATTGATCTTGAACTGCGGGATAAACCGCTGCGTACATTAGCAAAAACGCAAAAGCCGCGAATGTGTAAGAAATTATTGTGAGGCGTTTTAGCCGAAGCTCTTTAAGTGTAGTAAGAAAGAATCGCTTAATCATTTATAGTACCTCATAAATATTTCTTCCAGGCTGGCATGGTTAACGTCCATGTCGTGGAGTTTATATTTAGCAAGTCGGCCAAGCAGTTTATTAAAGTCGCCATTAACTCTCATAGTAAGCTCGTGATTAATTTGATGGACGATTTCTATATTTGGCAAATTAAAATCTATTGTCTTGTAATCTTCTGCAAAGCGTACGCTGATAATATGCGTTTGCATTTTTCTGAGACTTTCCATAGAGCTGCTGGTTACGATTTTTCCCTGACGAATTAGACCAACTTCATCGCAGATCTGTTCGACCTCAGCTAAATTATGAGAAGACATAAAAATTGTTACTCCAGCTTGCTTTGCTTCGCGCAGTATTTTGTAAAATTCGTGTTGAAGCAGCGGATCAAGTCCGCGCGTTGGCTCGTCTAAAATTAGCACATTTGGGTTGTGCATTAAGGCTAGAACAATCGCCAACTTTTGCTTGTTTCCGCTGGATAACTGACGAACTTTACTGTGCGTGTCTAGGCTTAGCCTTTTAACTAATTTTTGCGCTGATTCAATAGGGCTGCCATAAACTTTTGCCAAATAGTCTATGTGCCGCTGTCCAGTCCAGCTTTCGTAAAAAGTCGATTCTGAAGATAAGAAACCAATTTTATTGTATAACTCTGGCGAAGCGGTTTGTATTGGCTGTCCAAAAAGACGGACTTCCCCGCTTGATGGATAAATAAAATTCATAATGCAGCGTATGGTTGTGGTCTTGCCTGCTCCATTTGGTCCCAAAAAGCCATAGATTTGTCCGGTCATGACCTGTAGGTTTACGTCATCTACCGCATGGACATCTTTAAAATTCTTGCTTAAATTAACTAGCTCAATTACTGGCGTTTGTTTGTTATTTGCCATGTTTTTATTTAACCATGAATTGCGTAGCTCTGGCAATTAAGATAATAGCCATAGTAATTTAATTAGCTGGGGCATCCTTCTGTAATATCTTAAATTAATGTGAGGGGCGTGCACCAAAATTCAGTGCACGCCTCTTTTTATGGATTAACCTGCGTCTCGTTCCATGCATCTAGCGTTGTCTTGGACGACTTTAGGGCCGCTTTGCAGATGCCTTTAAACAGCAAGCAAATTACCAAAAGGATAGTAATTTGCAGCAGCCCGGGCAGTGCTGGCTTAATTGCATCCGGAACAGCATTTGAAAAACCGCTTGCTATCCACAAGATTAGCCACAGCAAAAGCGTAATGCCGCCCATGACAACCAAAACGACCATGGCTAAATAGCTAACGAGCGTAGCCGGAAGAGCCATAAGCTTAGCAAGGTCACTAACCGACTTTTCGCCGTCGGCGTCTTTAACTAAGAGATATGACAAGGCGATTATCAAAACTGCTATTACAGTGTAGGTGCCCGAAATTGCATCAAAGTGCGTAATGCTCCAAAGATTTTGCGGAAGCAAAACTCCAAAAGACTTTTCTGTAATTGCGGCGCTCACCTCTGCCTGCCTGTGCTTAAAATACATCGCAATAAAGTTGCCAAATAGATAGCACATAAATACGGTTAGCAGCTGTGCCATTGCAACCAGTGCTGTAATAGCAATTGAGGTGGCTACCCTTGCCCGTGGCATTTGCCTTAGATTTTGGCCAATGCGGCGCGAAAATTGGCTAACATGCCGCGCACCTTTTACTGTTTGCTCGGCAATGTCTAGCCAGGATTTTAGCGTCCACACTAGCAGCAGTATCGTAATAATTGGAGCGCCAACCCCAAGCGATGCAAGTAACATTGCAACCGCGTTTTCAAAAGACGGAAGCATTTCTGTTAAATCCATGCTCTAAATAAACAGCAATATCTCAGATTAGTCAATGCTTGAACTTTATAGACCTCTTATCAACGCTAAAAGTGTGTGATGGATATGGAGAAGCAAAATAAAAATCTTGCAAATTTTATGATAAGCTAAAAACATGGAAGATTATTCAGAAGAAACTCAAGTTATTTGGTTAAAAAACGAAAACAAAAAGCTTTATTTTGAGCTAGTTGGTATTTATATAGCTTTTATGGAGTGCTATTTTAATCTTTTTAATCACTATATGGAACCTATTCATAACGCTCTGGGTGGAGCTTTCTCTGGGATGCAGATGTTATTTTTTCTCATAGTTAGCGGAGGTTTTATATCGTATTGGCTACTGAAATTACCGCTTAACATTTTGGGTCGTCCAAAGAAGCTTAGCAATGGCATGGTGGCTTATTTGGCAAAGATGTCGCTTTCTGCAAATAAAGGAGAAGATGGTTAATTGTGTTTTTCTGATTCAAAATTGTGTTGGGGGTTTATAAAAAAGAAGACCAAAAAAGTCTCGTTTAAGAGTGTTTGGTATTTAGATGAAATTGACAGTATGGAAATTATTAAAAAGGATTTGTTCCATGACGCGCTGAGGGTTAAATTTAAGAATGGCTCGAGTCGTGTTTTTAGAGTTGTGAACGGAAACAAGATGCCTTGTCTGTCGCCTAATTAGTAGGGAGCTAGAATCCGGCCTGTAGGCAAGCATCGGAAGATTTATTAATAAACTAGCCCGTCCGTTCAACAGCAAAAGCTGCGAACGGACGGGCTTTAATTGTCTGACCGCTAAATTGTCACAGTTAACTGCCTTGCCCGGGCAACAACTTCGTCAGTAGCGGCGATGAGTTCCTCGATTGTGATGGCCGCCACTTCGTCGCAAGTTTGGCTGCCCAATGAGTACCACGAAGCCGGCGCGCCATACTGCTTACTAGCGACACACAATGTCTCGCGACCTTCCAGCAAAGCCCTATAAATACGCCTTAATTGTGCGTCGTCTTTTACATAAGCAAACAAATACGGCACATCAAGTTCAGCCTTGGTAACGGCAAAGACGTAGCCCTTTAGCAGCATCCACATGAATTGAAGGTGCGTCAGCTTGTTGCGCCCTTCATTTTTTGTGACGGTTTTTAGCTCATCAACGATATGGAGAACTGCATCAGCCAAACCTTCTGCCACTAGTATGAAGGCATCGTGATTGCGGGCGCTCCCAAAACTCAATCCTGTGAACATGTGGGCGCCAATGGCTAGCGGACTATCAAAAGCTTCACAATAAAACTCTCGATGCATAGATGACTCTAGTTCTGCTGAAGTTACCATTTTTGGCAAGTCGCAGCCAAAAATGATTTCTTCACATAGCAAATCGTCAATTGTGCGCATGACAGTAGATAGCCAGTCGCCGGCTTGTTTTCTACGCAAATCGGACCAATTATCAAAGCCATCGTTGCTCTGATAATCGCTGCACTCCGGTCGCGGATTATCAAGCTTATCGCCAGTAGCTAAGGACATCAGGTTGCGCCATGCGGCATTAGCGGCAGATCTTGTCTCATGCAAATCAACTGCTCCAATGTCAACTTTGTCCTGAGCTATGACCAAAACATGCTCAGAGCAAATTAGGCCGCCACTAGATGGATTAATCCAATCGACAAGCGCCGCTCGCTCAACCTGCTCAGCCAGTGTTGGCCAGCTGAGTTTAGTTAAGGCTACAAGGCGCGCCCAGACATGCTGGGTATCATCCGGAAGAACAATTGACGGATCCTCTGAACCCTGCGCGTTAACAAAATAGTTAACAGACACAAGCCTCTCCATTCAAATAGGCAGACAATCTTTAATTAAGGTAACATTAGAGGTTAAATACGTCAAATATAAAATTATCACGCGGCGCCCAAAGAGTAATCTCTGGGCGCCGCTTTTAGCCAAATATTAGGTTGGGATCGCCCATCCGCACGTACTTGTCAATACCTTTGGTTCAAAATAGTATGAGGTAGAAAGCAGCACGCTCGGCAAATAGCCACGCTTTTGCCACAAATTAACTGCTTTTGTGCTAACGCATAGCAGCCTAGAGACATATGCAGTCGTCAAAAAACCATCAGGATCCATTGATGCGAGCATGCTCGTTCGACATGCAAGCTTGAACTGCTCATTGTCATAGAGCTCTTCAATCTCAGGGGTTCTATTTAGCTCTAGGAGCTGCAAGGCATTATTTAGGCCAACGCCATGGCTTCTAATTGCTTCCACGTAAGATACTGGAATCATCCGTTTGCCAGATGGCAATCGTAAATATATTGCACCCCAGCTCAACCCAGTCGCGCTTTCTTCTTTGAGCATTTTTCTTGCGTCTCCGGTACTCACAAACTGCGGCAAGAAGTCCACAATTATCCCTTCAATAATCAATTTGGCCTAATACATCAATAGCAATTTTTGATCAAATCGTCAAGTATTTAGAACCTGAGTCTCAAAACCTTCCTTTCTGTCGCAACGACCCTCGCCACAAAAGTAGTTCAGTCTGCCGGGAAGGCAGATGTTGCGCTAGAAAGGTGGATTTTGAGATTCAGGTTTTAGAAGCTTTTAAAAGAAGAAGGCCGGGCAGAAAAAACTGCCCGGCCGCACGCAAAAAAAGGAGGAGATTAGCTTGTCATGTTCTTTTGGGTGATTTGTGCAAGCAGCAGCAATTTAGTCTGTCGATCGTCACTGTCAGCTCCCTGAACAATGAAGATCTGTACATATTTGGTGGCTGTTGTAGGGTCGCCGTCGATGACCGAAACGCCTGCCTGGCCAGTAATACTAGTCAGCGTATCGCTTGTCCTGAGAGCGTATTCACCGATGCTGTTGTCTACGGTGAATATGCCAGAATTGAGATCATTGCTGTAACTTACAACAGCATCTGCGTCCCAAGCGGCCATGACGGAGACGTAGAAGTCTCCGCTCGCATAGGTGCTCATGCAGTATGTCTCCCCAGCATCCTGCTGGCTGCGAGCAAACTGCACGCCAAACCAATCATCAAGTGTTTGGATGTTGACCATCCATGGCTTAGACTGGCACTCTTGGTTGTTAGTGCTAAAGCTCGGATACACTTGGACTTCAGTTGTTGGGATCGGCGCAGCCGAACTGGTAGTTGGCGATGCGCCAGAATTCGAATCCGAAGCCGTTGACCCGCCCCCGCTACCACATCCGGCCAACAAAGCCGTGGCCAGCGAAGCAGCAACTGCCAATCGCCCCAAACGATGCATTTTTCCTCCTTCATGATTTGCCCACAATTTGCGGGCAAACACGTAAAACGCTCGCTTATAATAACATAATGCTTAGTGCTGGTCAACGATTTTATTAGTTTTTATTGAATAGAAGCTAAATTTATGTTAGGATATATAAACGTTCACCCATTTTGGCTGGAGGAAAAAGTGAAAACTTGGCAGAGTGGTTTGGCGGCTTTGGTGATCGCAGCTACACTATCTGGTTGCAGCGCCATGGGCAGCGGTCCTACGTCTCCAGATCAATCGAGTAGTTCCTTGTCAACAACGAGCAGCAGTAGCCCATCAGCAGAAGCGGGTCAAGATAATTTACTTGCACACACAAGCGCCTATGATCAAACAGACGTCGTAAGTTCTGTGACTGTTGGAGCCGATGAGCACTGGACAGGTACAACGCCAGCAATGAGCAGCGCTCTAAAAGGCGTAGGATACGAGCTAATTGGATGCGAGCCAGCTATAGATATCATTTATATTACCGTTGACGGTTATGAGTTTTCTAGCTATATGGATCGTACGACTGGCTATGTCCCACTCACCTGGCTCGGATCAAAGAGTAACGGCAATGCCTACAGTGTTTCAACTGCCGCGCCGAGTACATGCTCTGTGCGGCTAGACTTTGTGGATCAGGCTCGCGGAGAAGGCCGAATTCTAGTTTTTTCAACTGGTAACCGGCAAGGATCTGAAGACCTTTCTGTTGTCTTGGCCGACAGCTCCACGCTAATCCTGAGTGCCACATGCAATAGTAGCAATGCTAGTTTTGTTATCAGGCACGATGGAAGAAATACGGAGTGGGTAAACGTTGTTCTTCCGGCAGTTAGCACGCGCTACTACCAAAACTTTAGCTTTGGCGGCGACATCGCTGGCGATCACGTTTTGAACGTGCAAGCCGAAGGTTGCTACTGGTACCTTATAATCGTTCAGTAGCCCAAGCCGTGGGTCAGGAGTAAAATCCTGGCCCACGCGCACATAAGTTCTTTATTTAAAATTATCAATTACGGCGATGTTATTTTTTACCAATATTCTTGGCGAGAGGCCGCGTGTCTTAAAAAAGTCATGCACAGCAATTTCTGGACCAGGTAGCTCAGGACGTTGGTAATCATCGATCAAAATCTTAGCACCAACAGAAAGCCGTGGCCAAACCAATTTTAGAGAATCCATAACTGAATCGTAAAAATCACCATCTAAAAATCCAAAAGCAATCTGTTTAGGAATATCTGCTTCAGAAAGTTGGTTAAACCAAGCTTTGTGCACAATTGGCGGCTGCAGATTAGCTTTTTGGAACTGGCGCAGAAGCTCTTTTTTGCTAACAGCCAGCTCACCTGCTTTAAAATTTTCACCAGCCGCGCTTTGATCTTGATAAGTTTTTTTAGGGAGACCCTCAAATGAATCGTAAGCATGAAACTCTCGATCTTGCTGATTTTGCTTATCTAAAAGCCGACGAATAAACAAACTAGTAGTACCAATATAGCAGCCAAATTCCACAATATCACCTGGGACGTTCGCATCCAGAACCTTTTTTAGTTGATTACAAACCAGGCATATATCATCTGCCGTAACTTGATCAGAAATTAACAAATGATTACAAAAATAATTACGCACAAATATATTCTACCACAGTTGCAGCTGCGCCGTTTTATCTTCAAATTGCGTAATTATTGGCTGCAAATTTTGCTCGGTCAATGAATACGTAATGGCGTTAGATATTCTACGTTCGGTTAATAGATTGGCTAGATTTGCAGTAGCGCGCTCATGGTAACCTCTTCCTGCTGCCAGTATTTTGGTTTAAGCGTCTGATGAAATTTTAGTAGTAAATAGTCTGCGATCGTAAATTGTAGCTTTTTCGTCGGCTGGTGATTCGCTGCCGTATCGTTGGCTGTCGCATTCTGCACTCCATAAAATAGCGGTGCCAACCACGTTCATCTGGTGTTTGCCTGGTTGTTGACTACCATCTTTGTTGTACACAATTAAATTATTGTTATATGGGATGCTTGGGGCGTCAAATTCAAAGCCTACAATTGGTACGTTTTCGTCTAAGTTTTTACTCATAAACGGGCCATTTACAAGGTAAGGCAAGCTAGTGTCGCGCCCAGCTAGAGCTTTAGAAATGTCTGTTGTAAATACATCTCCAAAAAATATTGATAAATACAATGGTCTTAGTTTTTCTGGCTCAGGATCAATAATTTCCGCCATGTAGTAAAGCCGCTTTTTGGTTTGTATGTCAGGATAGCCGATGTAAACTTTAGAAATGTAGGGTCTGGAGTGCTTGCCGCCCTCGGCTTTGTTAGAATCTATCTTGGATAGCTCCTCTTTGCTTAGTGTAATATTGTGCTCAGATAAAGCTTTTTTAATGGCTTCAGTATTGCTCATTTGTTACTCCTATGCTTAATATATTAACTTAACATTATAAGCTTATGCTTAAATACAAATTTCGTCAAGCTTGTAAAAACCTTAGAACCTGAATCTCAAAACCCACCTTTCTAGCGCAACATCCGCCTTCCCGGCAGACTGAACCACTTTTGTGGCGAGGGCCGTTGCGACAGAAAGAAAGGTTCTATGATGTGAATTATATTTTTGTATTGACATTTCTGGTGTTTTATTATAATATATAAACAGTCGCCCACAACCGTGGATGACAGGACATTTAGTTGCATAGGACAAGTCATGCTTATTATCGTTGCTTTGTTTACCTTTGTTGCGCTTAGTGGCATGTGGACCGTCGCGGCTACTGGTGAGCCATATCCTCTGTGCGAGATTATAACCCAGCGTGGACGCTATCAGTTTATTGGTACGTGCCAGGCTTGCCTGGCTGCTGCTGCGGCTTTTGCGGCGCTTGACTTCAATAGTATTGAGGAGTGGCTTAGTCTCGGACTATTCGGCTTTTTTGTTGTCTTGGGGTGTGGACTTGCTTTTGCTAGCCCGATTTTTACAGTTTTGGCCGTGATGTCGGTTTACCGTCATCCTGCAGAAATTGCATTCCGCAGGGCTGGATGGTATTACACCACCGAAGCAGTGCGCTGCCAAAAGTCACAATCACTTCCTGGGATTAATATAGTGGGGAGTATAACCGCCAACTAATGTCCATTTGCGGCGCCCAGTCCTTTATTGTTAAGGGCTGGAGCGTCGCCTCAACCAAAACTTTGAATTCAAGATTGAAGGTTTTGGTTTTGTAGTTATCGCCATAGCGTCACCGCGCACTAAAGTATTTTGCTTATCACCCAGGTTTCTTGCTATAATTTGCAAAGAATTGTCTGCCATGTTTGCAGATGTTCGCTCATTACAGTCAATTATGCGAGAGGAAAAGGCAATGAAGGCCTTGAGCCCGGATGACCCCCAAGAAATTGGGGCCTATAGAATTATAGCGGTTTTAGGGCGTGGCGGAATGGGCACAGTGTATCTTGGTGTTGACAGGAGCACCGGTGCGGCCACGGCAATTAAAGTTATGCTTCCGGGAATCGCAAGTGACCATAAGCTTGTTGCGCGCTTCGTGCAAGAGGTTGAGGCCACTCGTAGAATTGTTGGGGAACATGTTGCCAAAATCGTATACTATGATCTAACTGGCGAGAGGCCGTATTATGCCAGCGAATACATTGTTGGCGTAAACCTTGCTGAAATTGTGCAGCTTCGCCAAAACGTATCCGTTGAAGAGATTTTGGATTACGCTTCGGGCATTTGCCGCGCTTTGCAGGAAATCCACTCTGCAAATGTAATCCATCGCGACATTAAGCCAGCAAACATTATTGTTGATGGCAATGGACGAGTTTGGATTGTTGATTTTGGCATTGCTAGTATTGCCGGCCAGCCTAGAATTACGCTAACTAATGAGGGTATAATTGGCTCGGCGTGCTTTATTGCACCAGAGTATATTGAGAGCCCAAAACGGCTGACGCCAGCGTGCGATGTTTTTAGCCTGGGCGTAACAATTGCTTTTTTGGCAGGTTGTGCGCCATTTGGCAATCACGACAAGCCAATACTTATGCTGCAAGCCATCCGCTTTAATGAACCAGATCTAAGTGGATTGCCACTAGAGCTAAAGGGCATTGTCGCGGGCTGTCTTGTGAAAGATCCAGCGCAGAGAATCAGACTTGAGCAATTAGCGGCAATGCTGCCTTCTCGCGCATCAAGCGTGCAGCTCGATCCAACGATGAAGGCAACAATTGTTGAGCGCACCAGGCTTATTGGCGCGCCTCCGAGCACTCGGCCATTTGGAACGCAGGGCTTTGTGGCACCTGATTCTTTAGGGCACAATTCGGGTTATTCTGGCACTCCAAGACCGCCAGCTCCACCGTATGTGCCAAGGCGTCCAAGATTGCCACTTGGTTTGCGCCTTAAGAAAATGGTTCAGCAGCTTTTAGTGGCAGCGGCCATTTTTGCTCTGTTAATCGTGGGCGTTAACATTTATGAAGCAAGCGACAGTGCCAGTCCAGAGGTTTCGCCCAGCAGCACCAAGGCGTCGCCTAGTAGTATTGTTACTAGTAGCGCCAGATCGTCGCCTTCACCGTCATCTTCGCCCAGCAGTTCAAAATCACTTTCCGCTGCCTTTTTTGAAAAGGCTAAAGAGCTGGTTGGGCAAATTTCTGACGCAAACTTCAGTGAAGATCTGTCTGGCCAAGCAACGTATAGCGGAGGTTTAAAGCTGAGCGTTGACAGCCTAAGCGTGTCGGATTATGACTTGGTGCTTGATGTTACGGCCGAGGGTGATGACGACGACGATATCAACACGATAATTTCGCTTGCATGCATTAGCCTGCCGTTTATTCAAGATTCCGACTCAACCAAGTTGGTGGCTTTTTACGGCGACTACACTGCAACTAATGAATCCACGCAAGGAAAATCAAGCGGTAAGCTGCGATTTAGTAATGTACTGCTTTTGCCAGGAGAGCTCCAGCTTCGGATTGGCTATTGCAGTTCTTCTACAGTGCCAGATTCAAATACTGCTGCAACTCTTGGCACTAGCAAAGTTACTGGTTACGAAAACAGCATTTCGGTTTCGTCGCATAATGAGTTGCCTGTTGACCGAGTTAAGGTAATTGATGACACGCTTTATGTTGTAACTCCTTCGACGTCAGACGTATGGATCTATGCTAAGAATAGTGGTGTCGTTGAGGGCGCAACCGAAAACATGGTTTACATGCACAATGGTATTTGGTTCTCAATTAGTTCCTTTGCTAAAACCAGCGATGATTTAAGAGTCTGCGCTTATACTGGCAGTAGCAAGCCTAGCTCTCCAACGTGTAATTCGGATACAGAGCTGACCATAAGCTAAAGCCATCGCAGTTGTCTGTAATAGGCTCGCCCTGCGCAAGTTGTGGGGCGAGCTTTTAATTACCCCATCCACTGTGGTGTCACCGTGGATGGGGTATTACCTATGACCAGGCAGTCACATAGACGCTGCCTTGCCAGTTTGAATACTTAGCTTTAACCTGATGTACTGGTGAGTAAATCATCGGCGTCCAGAAAACGTCGCTTGAATAGCAAGTGTTGTAAGGGATACTTGCACTCTGTGTATATCCAGTATCCTGAATAGCGTAAAGAGTGCCTCCGTACACACAGCCATCACCGGTAGCGGCTAGACGAGCCCAATTTGTCTTGCAAGCTGGAGACCACCTAACCTGCAGCACGGCGGTGCCGAGGTTGTAGCTCTTTGTGGTGTAAGCATCGGCGTAACAGCCAGACGACATTGGGTCTTGCCCCGAGCACCAGTCGCCATAGCAAGTGGCTGCGCTGGCGCTTTCCGGAGAGGCGACTACCGCGGTTGTTGTAAAAACCGCTGCAAGTAGTGCGGCAAGCAGAAGCTTGAGAACGGCCGGGTTTGGCCTGGACAAGGAATTCTCCTTTGGTCGTAGGTAAGGCATGCAAATAGAATAAGCATGCTAAAGCAATAATAGGGTATAAGGGAGGGGCTGTCAACAAACGCTACTAATACTTTGTTGTAGTTTCGGTTTTGTTATCTCCGGTTTGCATGAGCAAGCTTACCTTGGCAAGCTGGTCGGCTTTAATGGCTTTATGATCGTCATCCAAACCTTGCCAATAAAACACAGAAAGCTTGTCCCCGACCTGTATTGTATGATGACCGTAATTACCACTGTCTTTTTTATTGAATTCGTCAATAATATTCTGCGGCGTGTCTATTTGATAAAGCGCTCCAGAAGAACCTTGAAGCGTAAAACTTGCCGCGCTTATGCTAACGATTTCCCCTTGGACTTCGTATAGATCGCCAGATTCAGGTGTGTTTGCCATGTATGCAGCTTCATCGCCGCGTGGGTAAACGTCAATTGAGGCGCTGTCCGCCAAACAAGAATCGTCAGGGTTGCCAAGGCAGGTTGTGCGCTCAATTACCAAATTTTGCTTGTTGACAGAATAAGCTTCTACCGGCAAATCCATTTTAAAAATTGCCAGTAAATCGCTTTTGGTTGGGGAGCCGCCGCTTTGGTTGTAGGTATTGCGCTCAACATAAAAAACAGCATCGCCAACCTGGATGGAGTCCGCGCTGGAGCTAATGCCGTTTACGAAAAACTGCGCTTTGTTTGTAACGATTACATCTTTGTTTAGGTCTGAGCTTTGCAGGCTAATTTTTGCGCCAGAAACACTGGTCACTAAATATGCCTCGTCCGATTCCAAGACTAGTTGGTTATTGTTTGTATTTTGGGAGTTTTCCCAGGTTTGGATTGCACTTATCTCGCAGCGTGCTTGCAATATTTGCGAAATTTCCTTTGAATTTAATGATGAGCCGGATCTTATTTCATATCGGGCGCTGGCAATTGTATTGCAGTTTGTAAAAGTGGCTAACACTTGGTTTTGGCCGGTGGGCTGAACTTCGACGCTTGGCGCTAGCCAAATTTGGTAAGCGGCATATACAGCTCCGGTTGTGAGCGCTGCGCAGCAAATTGCAACCAAAGTCATGGCGAGCTTTGCAAATTTGCTTGGAATATTAAATAACAGTGTTAGCCGCCGCTTATTCTTTATAGATTTCATAACGCGCTCGGTAAAATTATTACTTTGGGCGCTGCCGGATTGGCTGGCAATTAGCGCCTGTTCTATTGTTATTTTGTCCACAATAATTCTCCTTTTAACTGCAATTTGGCGCGCCTAATATACGTGCCAATTGTGCTGGTTGGCTTGTTCATTTTTGCAGCAATTTGCTCATAGCTTAGGCCATGCCAAAAATATGCCTCAATTACTTCTTTATATTCGGGCGGTGTGAGCTTGCTCACTGCTTGTCTTACAGCCGCGCACTCCTCATTCTTTATAAAAGCCGGCTCAGTTGTTTGGGCTAATGCCTCAACGTCTTCAACTTGAATTTGCCGTTTTTGCTTACGAAGATGATCAATTGCCAGGTTAGTGGCAATTTTGTAAAGCCAAGTAGAAAACCTAGACTGCGTATTGTCAAATTTACTTAGATTATTATATGCTTTTATAAAAGCCTCTTGAGCAATATCCTCGGCATCGTCGCGGTCATTTACCAAACTTTCGCAATGGATAATAAGCCCAGTGTGGTACCGATCCACCAACGCAGCATAGGCTTGCGCGTTGCCGTTAATTATTTCTTTAATTATTTTTGGCTCTTCCATCTTACCTATTATACGTGCGAGCGGTGATAATTATTTCAAATAATTGGAGCAACTACTTTATCGAGTGCTTCTTATTAAAACTTGTTACATATTGCTCAATCGGCTCAAGGTCAACTGAGTCTCGATAGTCATTTACTTTTTTGTCATTAAGCAGTCGCCATGGCTGCACTAAGTCCGCTCCATAACGTTGCAGCGCTTTGTAAGCCCGCCTTTGAAAGCAAATGTCGTGATCGGCATGCTGGATAATCGTCCAGATATTACCGCACCCACAGGCAATAGTATTTTGCCAACCATGGCGCTCGATCAAT
>JAEHDC010000068.1 GCA_016880595.1 Candidatus Saccharimonadota bacterium | reverse complement strand
TGCGACGCGCCGTGCCTACGTGTACACGCCGGCCGGGTACGAGACGGGACATGAGCGATATCCGGTGCTGTATCTGCTGCACGGCGGAAGCGGCGACGAGGATGCCTGGTCTTCCTGCGGCCGGGCCAGCCAGATTCTCGACAATCTGATTATGCCGCACCATACCTTCCAAAATATCATTCACCTCTGTTGTTGTGAGGGTGCGATCATGGTGCTGCAAGGTTAAACTCAGTGTAATTTGTTTGTGGCTAGAATCATCAGCGCGTTTATATATGTCAAGCGGTCGAACGCTAACCCTAAGGCGCTCATCAGCCCTAAGACTATCTTTAACCATTTGTTTTAAATCGTGATAGGTTAGATTATCTTCTACCCTAAGGCAAACGTCCTGGGTAGTTGCCGGAAATTTGAGTAGCGGCCTATATTTTTTAGCATGCTGGCATTGCAACAAACGTTCAATATCAATCTCAAACCCAGCGCAAACTTCTGGAAGCTTAAGATTTTTAGTTACAGCCGCGCGGTACTCTCCTACAAAACCAGCAAAATCGCTTTCGCCGGTGTAAACATAGCCAGTGCGCTTTGGCTCAAATGGCGCGTAAACCTGACGCCCAATTTCAAATTTTGGCGGTTCTAAAGCTGGGGTAACTTTGCTCGGAACTCCAAGCTCATTAAACAAATAATCTAAGAAGTACTTAGCGCGATAATATGCCGCCCCAGGCAACGCGCTGTCGCATGCAAAGACAAAAGCAACGGTTTGGTACTCGCGCGGCAAGCCTTCGCAGTCTTTGTCGTCTTTAAGATGAATCTTGTTAATCTCAAACAAGCCAAACTGTTTGTAGCCAGCTTTTACATTAGCGTGAACCTTGTCTAGCAGGCTCGGCGTCAAACTTAGGCGATAATGCTCCAGCTCTGGGCTGATGGCGTTGCGAACAGCAAAAGCGCGCTTTTTCTCTTGACCAACAAGTTGCAGCAAACGCGCTGGCACAAAGCTGTAAGTCTGTAATTCATTAGCTCCAGCCTGGGCAAGAATATTACGAATGCGATGTTTGAACTCATCAATTTCTGACAGCTTTGCTGCGCTTGTCTCGCGCCTCGGCAAACTGTGCGGCAAGGTGCCAAAACCATTTAGACGACCAATTTCTTCAACAATATCCTCAGGAATCTCGATGTCAGTGCGCCAAAATGGCGGTGTAACAACAAGCTGATTGCCGTGTTCTTCGACTTTGCATTCTACATTCCGCAAAGCTGTGGCAATATTTTGGGCGTTAAACTCGCTGCCCAAGCGCTCGTTGATAAATTCAGCGCCAATGCAAATCTGCTGAGGCTCATACGGCTTGACAAAATTATCAATAACTGGCGATGCAACTTTTCCGCCAACAATTTTTAAAACCATCTCAACAGTTTTTGCTAGCACCGGCGCGCACTGTAGCGGCGATTGACCTTTGCTGTAGCGCGTAACCGCATCTGTAAAAACGCCGTTGTGCATGCTTGTGCGACGAATTGCATACATGTCAAACGTTGCACATTCCAACACAATTCGCGTAGTTTTGGCGCAGATTTCGCTATTGCCACCACCCATCATGCCGCCAAGGCCAATTGGTTTTTTGGCATCACAAATTAGCATAGCATTTTTGTAAGGCTCAATTGTGCGACCGTCCAACAGAGGTAAAATCTCACCCGGTTTTGGTTGGCGAACTTCAATGGTAGCGTTCTCAACTTTGTCATAATCAAAAGCGTGCAGTGGCTGAGCGGTCAGAATCATCATGTAGTTTGTAATATCAACCACATTGTTTATTGGACGGATGCCCAATTTGCGCAAAGTAGCCTGCAACCATAAGGGGCTTGGTGTAATTTTTACGTCATCAATTGCAACGGCCATATAACGTGGCACTAAATCAGGAATATGGTTTTTGACTTTAAGCGGCAAAGTTTGGTGCTCGGCTTGCGGCAATTGCACGTCCACCGCATACCAATCTGGACTTTGGAATGGCAGATTTTGGATGCCGGTGATTTCTCGCGCTACGCCAAGGTTGCCAAAACAATCTGGCCGATGTGTAAACATCTTATTTTCTATGTCAATAACGGCGTCTTCATCCAAATTATAAGCCTCGCCAAATGGCGTGCCAGCTGGCGCATTAGTATCTAAAATTTGCACACGCTCGTGGTTGTCGTTGATGTCCAGCTCTTTGCCAGAGCCAAACATGCCGTTGCTGTCTTCGCCGCGCATCTGACGCACACCAATAACAAATGGCTCAGCGCTGCCCCAACTTGCCGGGACCGTAGCGCCTGGCGAGATCCAAGCAACTTTGTCGCCAACGTTAAGGCTTTTGTCGCCAGCTACAACCTGAACTTGCGTTTTACCGGTGTTAATTTGATAAATTCCAAGTTTATCTGCCGCCGGATGATCTCTGGCTGCAATAATTTCTGCTACAATTACGCCATCATATTTGCCGCTAAAATCAATTGCTTCTTCGACCGCTCCAAGCTGCTGACCAATTTTTTGTACCAAATTTTTGATGGCAAGCTTCCATTGCTCGTCACCAGAGTAATTCTTCATCAAATTTAGAGAAATTTTCATTTAAACTGCCTCAAAAATTCTAATTTTCCAGCCTGAAAATGGCGAATGTCCTCAATGTCGTGTTTCATCATCACCAGCCTGTCCAGGCCAAACCCCCAGGCAAAACCAGTGTATTCTTTTGGATTAATGCCACCTTCGCTAAGCACGTTTGGATGAATCATGCCGCAACCAATAAGCTCAATCCAGCCTTCAAATTTACAAGTGTTGCAGCCTTTTTCGGCACAAAACGGGCAGCTGAGCGCAAACTCAAAACCCGGCTCAACAAATGGAAAATAAGATGGTTGCATGCGGAACTTAATATTAGTTCCATAGTATGTTTCCAAAAAGGTTTGCAGTGTGGCTAGTAAATGGCCAACATTTATTTTTTTGTCAACATAAACGCCTTCGACTTGGTTTAAGGTGTGTTCATGCTTAGCGTCAACATCCTCATTACGGAAACAGCGGCCAATTACTACTGTGCGAATTGGTGGCTTACCAGATTTTAAGATACGATTTTGCATAGTACTGGTATGGGCTGGCGCGATTAGACCTTCTTCTGTCACAAAGGTGTCAAAATCATCGCGTGCTGGGTGGCCCTCGGGAAAATTAAGGGCTCCAAACATATGGTAGTCGTCGTCAATTTGGCGCGAGTCAATTACCTCGTAGCCCATTCGGCCAAAAATCTCTGAAACGACTTGACGCTCCACGCTCAACGGATGGCGACTGCCTTGCTCAATTGGCAAAAGTTTTGGCCGATCAGCTGGTGTAATGTTGACATCAAACGGAGCAGTAATATCAATTGGCGTCAGCTTGGCGCTTTCTTCGGCAGCCTCATAACCAGCAACTAAAGCTTCTAGCTCCTCTTTTACGGAGTTTACAGCTTGGCCAAACGCTGGCCGGTCTTCCACAGGAATATCTTTAATTGAACCATAAAGCTTGCGCAACTCTGGTGCTTTTAATATATCACTTTTAACCGGCAGGTCTTCCAGCCGTTTCTTTAATAAAACCAGATTTTCTTGGATAAGTTTGTTCATGGGCGTATTTATCTCTTACTATAACTGTTTGTTGGAAAATTTTCTAGCCCTTAGACCCCTTTAAAAATGAAGATAATAAATACAGCTATAGCAAAAATCGCCAGGGCAACCAATGCTGCCACAAAAAATGAAGAGTCCGTGGATTCTTTGGAATCATCCAAAATGGCCGTGCCAACTTCGGCTGGCGGATCTTGACTGCTGGAATCCATGCGAGCCTGTAATTCTGCTGCAACTTTTTCTTGCAGCTCTGAGCGCTGCTCATCTTGTCTTATAAACAATGCCATCCTTAATAGTTTAGCACATTCGGCCGCCCGGGCAAATATCTCCCGGGCGGCCTTGCTCAGCTATTATTCCGAAGGGTAAAACGGGTATCTCTTGGAATTCGAAGCTCCATTATAACCTCAGTATCAGAATCTGGACATGGCAGATGGCGGATAGTCCCGCCAGTAAAAGTAAAATGGAAAATACTAATATGCGGCGACACCCGATCACACTCCCCCCTAGGCATTAACGGCAAAGTATAGTCCAGCCTAAGGCAGCCCTGATCGAACACCATGCTAGCCGCGCGTCGCGCCCATACTTTGGCGGCAATCATAGCGCCGTTGGATGGCATAACAACTACCCTGCATACATGAACGTCTGGAGCAGATACCGTTATCGGCCATATGCCAGCGCTTGTGAGTTCGCCGACACGCCTAAATCCGCGAAGATAATACCAGGATCTCATGTCATCTCCAAAAAGCAGACGTAAACTGAGCGATTTTATTGTACAACACTTTTGCGCACATAAAAAGACGTAGAACAATATTGTTGCTTTTCAGCTTGGCGTGATATACTTTATCCCAAAGAAGGAGGAATTTATGTCGAAAGCAAAGTCAAGTAAAAGTAAAGCAGAACACAAAGCCGAGCACAAGGCTGAGCGCAAAACCGCGCCAGAAAAAGTTGCCGTCAAAGAAAAAGAAAGAGAGATAGAGACAAAAGTAGAGGTGTTAAAATCCGAAGCCGGTTTTGCAAAACTGCCAAAAAACTTGGGCAAGGAGCTAGTTCTTGGCTCACTATGCGCCGAGCTTGTTGGTACATTTATTTTTACGGTCTGCCTACTTAACTGTTCAGGCAATATAATTGTTGCCGCACTAGTAATGGTAGTTCTAGTTATGACCCTAAGCCGTGTAAGTGGTGGTCACATTAACCCAGCAATTACTATTTCCTTGTGGGCGACACGTAAAATTTCTGGCATAAAAGCATCCGGATATGTAATTTCACAAATTCTGGGCGCAATGCTCGCCTTGGTAATTGTGACGCAATTTGTAAATGCTACGCCCGTTAGCAGCACAACTGGTCTTGCCGCCAGCGTTTACACGGCAACTGAGCTAACAGGCCAATGGCGCCCATTCTTTGGTGAATTATTGGGTGGCTTAGCACTTGGTCTTAGCGTTGCCGCGGCATTTATTGGTCGCAAGAACAGCATGGAGTCCGGCTTCATCATTGGTGGTGGCTTACTAAGCGCGTTAATCATTGCCGCTTTAGGTTCGTCTGCAATTGTTAATCCAGCTGCCGCAATCGGCCTAAGCGCATACACGTTTAGCAACTGGTGGACTATTTTTACGTACGCAATCGCCCCTGTAATCGGCGGCGCACTTGGCGCTTGGCTCTACAAGCTCTTGCAATGGGATGTAACTGGCCAAAAGGAACTAACAGAAGAATAATTCTTTAAAGAACCTGCCTTAAAACTCCGTCTATTATGGCGGAGTTTTTTGTCAGGATTCGTCCAGCTTTGGCCGCTCAACTTCCACCGGTTCAATTACGCCAGTTGACCCAGAAATTTTAACCACGTCTTTATCAACCTTTTTTAGCTCCTTATGAGCATTATTGAAATGGTTTACAGTGGTAGACAGGCTATTTCCAAGCTTGTTCATAAATGTATCATAAGCTTCTAGATGCTGGCGAAGTTGCACAACCCGCACCTGTATCTCCTTGGCCTGCTCCTCAATTTGCAAGCTTCGCAAACCCTGAAGTACAGTTTGCAAATACGCCATAAAAGAAGTTGGGGAAACAATTATGACGTGCTTGTCGCGGAATGCATATTCAATTAAATCTCTTGAACTTGAACCAACAACACCAACCTTATTAACCAGCAGGTCATAATAAACCGCCTCGCTGGGAATGAACATAAACGCAAAATCCATGGTGTGCTCGGCCTGACGAATATACTTTGATGTTTCATCAATGCGTGTTTTAAGATCATTTTTAAGAAGTTTTGCATAATGCTCACGCTGCGTTTTATCCTTTTCTTCAACTAGCCGGTTGTAATTCTCTAGGCTAAACTTAGAATCTATTGGCAAAATCTTATTTTTGTCCAAAAAAATTACTGCGTCAACAATTTCACCCTCCTTAAACTTGTATTGCAGCTGAAAGCGCTCTGGTGGCAGTACATTTGCTAGCACCGTTTGCAAATAGTATTCACCCAAAACGCCGCGTTGTTTTGGATTTTGCAAAACATTTTGCAGTAGTTTTAGCTCATCTGCCACGTCCACAACACGACGATTAGTTTCGTCAAGCTTTGCAAGGCGCTGCGTTACATCTGTTATTAGCTTGCTACTCTCGGAAAACTGCTTCATAATTGAATCGCGCATCATTTCCTGGTTTTTATCTAAACGTTCTGTTAAATGTGTTTGCAAACCTTCTTTAAGCGCACCAACACCTTCGTTTAACGCAATTAAATCTTGCTTGAGCAGACTAGTTGTTGCATCGCTTTTTAAATCACTAAGCCGTTGGTTGAGCATGTAAAATATGCCTACGAAACCAACCAAAATCACAACTGCTAAAATAATAATTTCCATATTTTAAACCGCCAAGGCCACGCAAGCGCATGTGGTAGTTAAAGCAACAATGGCAAAACTCATACCAAAGTTTTTAATTCGCAAAAGCCAGTAAAAAGTAGTAAACACCAAAGTATAAAGCAATATAGATAACAGATAATACTCCAGGCTTGAGTTAGCTAAGATTGGCTCGGCGTATTTTGCAAAGCTCCAAGTTGTTATAATTGAGGACAAAACCAAAAGCAATGCTCGGTAAACATTAATTTGCATAAATACGGCAAAAACAGCCAGACCAAGAAGTGTTACGGATATATGATTTGCAACAATATCACGATAAGTGCAAATATCCGACACTCCTTTGCAAAAAAATGTATCAATTATGTTATTTGAGATCAATGCGCTCATTAATGGTGCAATCGCGCCTACTGCAAGTCCAGCGACGCAAATCTTTAGCATCTCATTCTTTGGTACTGGCACGTAAAAAAATGTTTCTTGGGTTGTCATTATTGTGGTCGCCTCCTTTTTGTCTTCCATAATATCAGACCACCACCTTTGCTGTAAAAAGATTCTTGCCGTAAACACAAAGCGCCGCCAAAATTGCACAGGCCGCACCACCAATAACGTCTACGGGAGTATGAACCAGAGCCAAGATTCTGCCAAGGCCCACTGCAATACACAAGGCAAGTAGCAAAATAGATAATGGCTTATTTTTTGTAATTGCCCAGACAATACAGACTATTGTTACCGCCAGAAGGATATGATCGGACGGAAAACCAGAATTTGGCAAATAGGACGCGCCTGGGTCAACACCCAAAGCCTCAAATGGTCGTTGATTCTGGTAAAACAAGCTGGCAATCTTTGCAAAAACTAATGCTATAAGGCCAGCTATAATAGCTTTGGCCCAAACTTCTCTGCGATTTTTTGCCGGAACCTTTAGTAAAACTACAGCCCCAATTAGTACTATTGGTATTAATAAATAATCTGCCAGAATCTCTGTAATAATTTCGTTCATAAGCTCACATTAAGAATACCGTGTTTTGGCAAAATAAGCCATAATACTCTTTTGATGCATCTGCGTATTCTGATTGCGCAAGAACTAAAACGGCAGGCTTTTTGGCCTGCCGCAAGAAAGCTTTAACGGTCTAGAAACCTTAAGAAGCTCTATAGTTAGCGTTTACATTAAATTGTGGAATGCTTGCAATCTTTTCCATAACGCCAAGGTATGTTGCAAACTCTTGATCAGTTACAGCTTGATTTAACCATTCTTTTAGTTTGGTACCGATTTCTTTTTCTATCTCACCAACTTTTGGCACAAATTCGTCAGTCAAGTAGACAATTTTTGCACGGTTGTCTTGAGCGTGGTTTGCTCGACGCACAATGCCTTTGGCCTCAAGCACGTTTAAAGTTGTTGTAACAAACGCAAGCGAAGTGTCCAACTGGGAAGCAAGATCAGACACGCGGGTGCCTTTGTTGCCTGCTTCGTGCAAAGAACCAACAATTGCCCATTGCATCATGGTCATGTTGTACGGACGTAAAAAATACGACAACTTTGTTTTTAACGCGCGGTGGGCGCGGGCTTGTGTAAGTGTATTCTGGTATGTGGTTGTATCTGAAGGTTTCATAGGTGTGCATAGTATATCGAATATTCGTAAATATTGCAACTTATTTTTTTACTCTAGTAATATTTACGTAGGGGCAACTTTTTAAGCATATTTTAAATGCACCCATCTCATGTTAAAATTGACGTGGAGGGGTTAAAATATGAATCTCACAAGTAGCGCTTTCATAGATAACGCACTTTTTCCACAAAAATACACCAATGGCATTAATCCGCCGCTTAGCATTAGTAACGTTTCGTCCGATGCAAAAAGCCTTGCCTTAGTCTTCCACGATCCGGACGCTGTTAGCGGAGATTATATTCATTGGATTTTATGGAATATTGAGCCAACAACCACTTGCGTCCTTGAGGATACCTTACCTGCTGGATCCGTAGAAGGTGTAACTTCTGCCGGTACTACAGGTTATGTCAGCCCCCAACCGCCACGAGGATCTGGCCGCCACCATTATACTTTTGAACTTTTTGCACTAGATCGAAAACTTGATTTACCCGCAGCTACTTTTTACGCAGATATTCTAAAAGAAATCAATAACCATAAGGTTGCTACGGCAAAGCTAACGAGTATCATAGATGCACGGCCTCAGTAATAAAATTATAGCCGTTGTTTGTTGCATCTTCTTTATTTTAGTTGGAGTGTGCGCTTTTAGTGCAGCCGCAATTAATCGCCAAGTGAGTAGCGTTCAGCTTACCACAAGCGGTAGATTAACTTGTTTAACAAGCATATCGGCCGAGCAAGACTCTTCAGAATGCAACATTGGCCTTAAAACAGACAGTGATGTCTACTATTCTCTAGAAAACTATCCAGAAGATTATAACACCAAAATTGGTAACCGCGTTCAAATAACTGGAAATCTTAAGCTAGAATCTGATGACAACTACAATACCAGCGGCTCAATAGATATGCAAGCCGCCAACAAATAGCCAAACCTTGTGCTAAGATATTACTATGCGGCCGCTTGCAGAAAGAATGAGACCAAAAACCTTAGATGATGTCATTGGACAAGCTCATCTTCTTGGTGACGGCGAAATTTTACGGCATATTGTCAAGAACAAGCAACCAGTCAGTCTTATTTTATGGGGGCCGCCAGGTACTGGCAAAACAACTTTGGCGCGAATTATCGCCACCGAAGTTGAAGCGGATTTCATTGAGCTTAGCGCCGTAACCGCTGGCATGGCTGATGTGCGCAAGGTGGTTGATCGTGCTAGGCTAAATTGGCAAACCAATGACCGCACCCTACTTTTTGTTGATGAGATCCACCGTTTTAATAAGTCACAGCAGGATGCGTTTTTGCCTCATGTAGAAAGCGGACTAATTACACTAATCGGCGCAACAACTGAGAATCCGAGTTTTGAGGTTATCCAACCGCTGCTTTCTCGCAGCCGGGTGCTAACTTTACAACCGCACACTGAAGAATCGTTAAAAAAAATAATTCTGCGCGCCGCCGAGCAAGAAAATCTTAGTAAAAGACTTGCGCCAGATGCAGTCGAGATGCTTGCTAAATTAGCTGGTGGAGATGCCAGAGTTGCGCTTGGCAATCTGGAGCTAGCCGCAGAAATCACTCCAGACAAAATTACTTCTGCTGAAGTTAATATTGCCGCCCAAAAACAATTGCCAAATTACGACAAAAACGGCAACAATCACTATGATACTGTCAGCGCTTTTATTAAAAGCATGCGTGGCAGCGACGTCAACGCCACGCTTTATTACCTAGCGCGAATGCTACAAAGCGGCGAAGACCCAAAGTTTATTGCGCGCCGCATGATCATTTTTGCATCAGAAGATATTGGCTTGGCCGGCAATGGTGCCATGAGTTTGGCGGTAGCAGCTTTCCAGGCGGTAGAAAGAATTGGTATGCCAGAGTGCGAATATAACCTTTACCACTGCGCAATAGCACTGGCTAAAAGTAAAAAGTCACGCTATGTAGCCAATGCCAAATTCGGCACGCAAAAAATTGCGCACGACTTTCCAAATTTGCCAATCCCAAACCACCTTAGGAACACACCCACAAGTATCACAAAGGAGCTTGGCTACCAAAAGGGCTATAAGTGGGAAGCTAATTTTAAACACCCCGAAGGTTTCTTGCCGCCTGAGCTAAAAAACTGGAGTGTTTAAAATGCTTATTTATTGTAATTTTTAAGCTATCTTATTGCTATCTTTTGGCGCAGTTACATCTTTTGCTGACGCTTTTTTGGATCCAGTCGCTTTGCGACTTTTGATCACGGCGTACCATAAGGCTCCTGTGCCCCAAATCACAGCAAACAACATGACAAGCGAACCAATATAAGGCACTAGACCAACCAAGTACAGCACAGACAAGCCAAGCACAAATTCTACAAAGTTAACCCAAGCGCCAATATCCCACTTTAGCCTGTTAACAATTTGACTGCCTAAGGTTTGCGCAGAAAACACTATGCCGGTCATAAGGCTTACTACCCAGAGTAGCAAAACAAGGAAGCCAAGCGGAATACCCAAAAAAGTTATAAAGCAGATTACAGACAATATTGGCAATAGAACAATTCCAATCAGTCCACTGCAAAATGCTGCAGCTGGAGATTGCTTTAGTACGCTATCAGTGGAGCCAAATAAGCGTGGCGATACTAAAAGCAGAACAATCCCAAGAATTAAGAAGCTTCCAAAGCTATACAAAACCGACATTGCATATGACGTTTTGCTTATTACTGTTTCTGTAGATTGCGTCTCTTCTGGCAGGAGGTGCTGGGTCTCACCAACAATCTGGGCACCACTTGCTACGGTTGCATTGGGCGTACTTGTGTATGTAAAGCTACCGCCAACTGTTGCAACAGAGGTAAGCTCAATTGTGTCGCCCGTCGCGTTAAGATCGCGGTTAATTTTTGCCGAGCTCACAACACTACTGCCTGCAGTCAAAGCGTCTCGTCCTATCGTGCCGTCCAAAGTTACAGCCTGCCCAAGTGCAGTTACATCGCGGCCAATAACATTGCCAGAGCCCATATCTACAGACATCCCCAAAGCCGTAGCCGAGCCGCTTACATTGCCATTTATTGACACAAATTGGCCAGCCACGCGGACGTTGCCTTCTACTATGCCCGTAATTGTAATATTTTGCGCTGCACAAATTACATCACCCTGAACCGTGCCTGAGATCTCAACGTTTTGCGCTGCACAAAATACATCACCTTCTACGGTACCGAGCACCTTTACGTCCTGACCAGAGGCATAGAGCGTACTGTCTACAACTTCGCCTTCGGCCACGCGTGCCGATGCGCCGCTTCTTATATCTATCGCCCTAGCTACGCCGAACCACAAGAGGCTTAGCGCAAGCACAAAGCATGTAAAAATTGGTATTATTTTTTTCATAGATACTCCTTATGCTAAATATTATAGCAAAGTCCTAAAGTGTACAATACTTACATTATACACTTTGCATTAAAATGGCTTGTGGTTTCTTTTAAAAAATACTAAAATTTACTTAACGAGGAGAATTTTATGGCTGAAAAAAATGAACCCACTATAAAAGAAGATCTACCCATAGAAGCCGCATCAGAAACCGCTGCGCCAAAGCCGGAGGAACAACTTGTCATAAAAAAGCCGTCCAGGCTGCGCAGCTTTTTTAGCTCAAAAGGCGGCAAGATTACGACTGCAATTTTAGCAATTTTGGTTATAATTGGCATATTGCTAGGCATTCCCAGTACGCGCTATGCAATTTTGGGTACTTTTATAAAAAAAGATGCGACCATAACACTTATAGACAGCTCAACAAAAACGCCTGTCTCTGACGCCACGGTTATATTAGGCGACAAGCAATTTAAGACTGATAGCGATGGAAAAGCTACATTAAATGATGTTAGCGTTGGTCCGCACAGCATAACAATCCAAAAAAACTATTACAGCGACACAACTGTCACGCTTGATGTTTGGATTTTAAAGTCTGCCGAGCCAAGCCAAATTGAGATGCAAGCAACTGGCCGGCAAGTCCCAATATCGGTAATAAACACTGTAAGCCTGCTGCCAATTGACGGCGCAACAATAACCGCTGCCAATACATCAGCATTGACCGATTCAAGTGGTGACGCAACGCTCGTCTTACCAACCGATCAAACAGAGATCAGCGGAACAGTCAGCCTCGACGGTTACAACAGTGCCGCTGTTACAATTACGGTAACCAGCGAAGCTGTAGAAGGCAATACATTTAGCTTAACCCCGGCTGGCTACGTTTACTTTTTGAGTAAACGTACGGGCGTGATTAACGTCATGAAAGCCAACCTCGATGGAACGCAACAAGAGGTTGTTATAGAAGGCACCGGCTCAGAAGAAGAAGGTGGAACGCAATTAGTAGCTACGCGCGACTGGAGCTATTCAGTCATCAAAGCACGCCGCGACAGCAAAAATGCCAAACTCTACCTCTTGCCCTACGGCAGTAGCAGCTTATCTGTAATTGACACTGAAGAAGCCTCAGAAGACACAACTTTTGACATCGTTGGTTGGTATAACCAATACCTTATCTACATTGTCAACGGGCAAATTCTAAAGAGTTACAATGCCGACACAAATACAATTACGGCACTTGACCAAGTTGTTCGCGAAGGCTCTGGCAACAATTATGCCTCTGAATATTTTGGCGCGGTTCACATTCTTGAAGACAAAATTGTCTATGCTAAAAACTGGAGCTACAGTTGCAAAACATACGTTAGCAATGCTTGTGCGGCATATTCGGACTACATTAGCGGCAAAAATGCAACAATCACCTCTGTAAATCCAGACGGATCAAGCAAGCAAACACTCAAACAAGTTGCAATTGTGCCAGCAGAATATCCGCGCATCTCTAGCAAGGCCATAAAAACAGACCAAGTTATATTTAGAACAAGCTCAGGCACGGCGCCTTCAACATACGATCGCTACCAGTACGGAAGCTTATCAACTGCCAGCGATATAACCGACGCTATCTTTGTACTGCCAAAAACAACCTACTTTGTCTCACCTTCCGGAGATTACTCCTTCTGGTACGAATCGCGCGACGGCAAGAACGTCTTGTTCTTAGGTGATGCGGCAGGCAACAACGCTGTTGAAGTAGCATCGGGCACGGACTTTACACCACTTGGCTGGTACAGCGACGACTATCTATTGGTATCAAAGGATGGCAGCGAGCTTTACATTTTGCCTCGCCAAGACACCTCTTCCAACAGCGTAAAGATTACAGACTTCCACAAGCCCGCTTACTCATGGCCAGGCGCAGGTTACAGCTACGGCTGGTACTACTATGGCGGCTACTTAGATTATTAATACTCCAAACAAAGCCCTATCAACTTAAACCGACTATCGCCCAAAAAGTAACACTTGGATCCCAACAAGCCTAACTATGCTAAAATAAATTCCATGGAGCACGAGATACCGCAGGAAGCACTTTTTAACAAAGCTAACCGCTATTTTAAACGCGAAGGCAACATAACATATTTTTTAGATCCGGTTTACCGCGAAAAGCTTACACCAAACCAAATTCCAAGATGCATCTTGGAGGATGAACGTACTGCCCAAGGCGTTAACTTTCTATGCAATGCCGGCCAGGGTAACCGGTTGCGCGTCCACTTAATTCTGGCGCTTCACGGCAAGGCCAAGGATTTTGATGACATTTTGCGCCACTGTGGTGATGTTTTAAACAGAGTAAAAGCCGTTGGCATTGAAGCAGATTGGCTTTCTGACGGCAGCAATATGCCAACCAAACCATCAGAAATTGTAATTACAGATTCCGACGGTCGACGCCAGTTCCAAGAAGCTGAGCTGGGTTGGCTGCACGACAACCATAAAATAATTTTGCCTTGCGAATATGAGGAAATACCGCAAAGAACTCCTCTGGCGCGTGGCCTGGTTGAAGCATGGGGAGTTTTTGAGGAGGCAACGGAGCGTCAGGATCTCGACCCTACAGTCCGCAACGAATTACGCGCTGCCGCCCAAGCCAGCTACCAAGCAACGCGCCAGCCTGCACTTTTGGCGCAATTTGGCTATTGGGCGCATCAGCTCAACCAAGCAAACCTGTTAAATCCAGAATACGACGAGCTGGCGCTGATTGTCGGCTCTGGCCACGCGCACAGCCAAAACCGGCTAAGGCAAAGTTTTGGCGTCTCAACAGAGGTGCACAATGTACCGCACAAAGATAGTGGGTTTGAAGCTTACGGCGCCACATTTACGGATATGGTTGCCAATGCTCAAGCAACAGACAAGCAGTTGCAAGAAATAGTGCCTTGGTAGTGCTGCCTAAAACTCCAGCTGCTGCACCAAGGGTTTTAGACTAATAACCTTCACCGCTGGCAAATTTATTTTTGCCACCTCCGGACAACTATCGCTGACGAGTATCTTTTTAACGCCAAGATCAAAAAGCAGCCGCCATTTTTGGCCCTGAAAAATTCCGTGCGTCACCACAATAGCAATTTCGCGCGTGCCTTTGCTGTGCAAGATTTTACATGCCGAGAGCAAAGTTTGGCCGCTGTCCAAAATGTCGTCAACCAAAATCACTCTTTTACCAACCTCGCCAACCAAGGATTTATGCACAATATTGTCATGCCGCTCTTTGGTGAAATGGGCAACTGCATTATGATAGCCGGCAATCAAGGCTAAGGCATTGGCGCGCTCAATTGCACCCTCATCTGGCGCAACAACAACAGCATCTTCCCAGCCAAGTTTTTTAATCTCTGGCGCAAATAAGCTAGCCGGGCTGACCGATTTTAGCGGCAAGCCAAGTATTTTTTTATCTAGCTCGCTATGCACATCAACAGAGGTAATTTTACTGATTCCTGAGGTTTTTAGCAACGCGCCAATTGTCATAATTCCTGCGCTAGCAAACGTTTCAAGCTTGTCTTGGCGAGAATAGCTAAGGTACGGCAAAAAAGCCTGTATGGTTTTGGCGCCGCTACGATTTAGGGCGCTAGCCAGCATAACAACCTCTAAAAACTGCTCAGCTGGCGGTGCAATTGAGCCAATAATTAAGCAATCTCTGCCAATAACGGGGTTGTTAATTGTTGCATAGATTTCGCCATTTAAAAAATGCCCGACCTCGCAACCGCCCGTTTTTAGTTGTAGCGGCAGAATTTTTTTGTAATAATCTTGAGCGGCAAAGACGATCATCCTGTTTTCCTGGCGCCGTTAACTTTGTGCAAAATCTCTTTAACTTCCTCATCTTCAACCTGGTTAAACTGACTGTAATGAGCGCCAACAGAACCTAAAAATTCCTCTGGATTATTGAGCACAATAACTTCGTCGGCCAACTTTTTAAGATCGGCGATGCTGTCTGCGGCCGCCAGTGGCACAGCCACAACAACGCTTTTTGCATGCTGGTTGCGGACAAGTTTTATTGCAATTTCCATAGTCAGGCCAGTTGCAATGCCGTCGTCAACCAGAATAACAGTTTTATTGACCACCTCCGGCGGCGGAAAATCTTTGCTAAAATAAAGCTCGCGACGCCGCTGATTGAGCTGACGAGCAGCGGTTTCGGCACGACTTAGCCAGCTTTGACTAACATCGCTGATGTCACCGCTGTATACTGGCGGTAAGCCTTCGGCCACAGCCCCAAGAGCAAACTCGGGATTCTGCGGATGACCAATTTTGCGCACCAGCACAACACCTAACGGAATCTTAAGCCGCTTTGCCACCTCTGCGCCGAGCACAATCCCACCTCGCGGCAGAGCTAACACAACTGCATTACTATTTTTATAACGGTCCAGGGCTTCGGCCAACTGCTGGCCTGCGTCTTGACGATCTTTATACCACATATTTTATATTGTAAAACAAAAGCTAAAAACATGGAATGCGTAAGGCAGGACGGCTCCAAAAAATGTTAGCTATAAGCATCACCAACACAATCATAAAACTTGCAATATCAACCAAGCTATGCTAATATTCGCTAGCCGCCTCATAATGAGTGCGGCGTGTTCTTTTACATCACAAAATTAGGAGAAGGCTAATGCGCATTCCGCGCTACAACGTGCCAGAATATCCGCATTTTAATCTGGGTGGCCAATTGGTGCACATGCTTAAGATTGTGGATTTTTTGCGCTATGTTATTAATCGAGACAAGCTTAGCATTAACGAGTACTTGGAGTATATGGGTCAAGACCCGTTCTTTTTGGTGGCTGCAACTGGCCTTGGCAAGACTGTTGCCGTGCCGGTGCATGCGCTGATTCGCGTTATGGAGAATATCGGACAAAGCCCGGGTGTTGAGCTTGGCTAGATTAACATACTACACGCGCTCTTTAACATGACCTAAAATATAAAAACTATATAATATCAAACAAATTCGACTCGACTTACGCAAAATCAATGCCTCCACTTTAAATTCTAACTGAGATAGAAATTATTTTCTTCTGACAAAGCATAGCCGTAGCTATGCTGAGGAAGAAAAAATAGTTTATAGCCAGTTAGAATTGGGATGGTGGTAATGATTTTGCGTAAGTCGAG
>JAEHDC010000067.1 GCA_016880595.1 Candidatus Saccharimonadota bacterium | reverse complement strand
GTAAAGAAGAGACAGCGTTCCCTTAATGCCAGTACTCTAGGGCGATGTTATTATATAATTAAAGTCATCATGAAAACCGTTGCAAAAGCTCTTCTATTTGACAAAGCAGGCCATATTCTGCTGCTTCGGCGTAGCCCTACTCACCCAAATTATCCACATCACTATGATTTTCCTGGCGGTGAGGTTGAATATGGCGAAGCGTATCACGAAGCGAACCAACGGGAGATACTGGAGGAAACAAATCTTTCTGTCCCTGCCGAAACCATACAGCTTCTTTACAAAAAAAATATTTCACCAGAGCTCACCCATATCATCCATCAAGTGCAACTCCAGGAAGAACAACCAGATATAGCACTTAGCTGGGAGCATGATGATTTTGTCTGGTTGACTTTAGATCAATTTTTGAATTACCCACTTCCCAAAAATCCCGACAACTATTACCAGACCGTTTTGGAGTATCTTTGTAAAGCGCAAACCCATCAATCTGCGGCGTGAACCGCCCTATAATCTCCTTATGCCGTCTTAACCGTCCAGCTATTGCCATCAACTAAAATGACTTGATCATTATTAATTGGGCAAATATTTAATTTACCACCATATTGTTTTATTGTCTTTTTTGCTGCTTGCTTGAATGGAAAATTTTCTGCGTGGGGCAAAGGATAAAAGTTAACCAAACCCAGCGCGCTGTAGTCAGAAAGCTTAGGAGCAAAGCTGGGATCATCCATTATTTGAGCATACTCAATGCTCGGCGACATGACCATTGATCCAGCCGAAACACCTATAAAGGGCTTACCAGATTCAATCTGCTTCACAATTAGCTTATCGCAGCCCGACCGCTTCAACTCTTGAAGCAAATAATAAGTGTTTCCACCTTCTATATAAATGTAGTCACATTTTTTAAGCTTATCCCTGGCTGTTGCCACAGATTCAATCGACACATCCAGCTCAATTATTTGCAATCCTAATTTTTGCAAGGCGTTTTTATCTACCTTGACGTAAGACTTAAATTTTTCTACGTTACTAGCAGTGGGAATAAACGCAACCTTTTTGCCAGCGCAGTTCTCCCCTAAAAATTCAGGTAATAAACTTGCAACTTTTGCAAAGTAAGATGACAGAAATAGCTTCTTCATATATTTAAATTATACCTTATTTTGCATAATCCACAGCCTGCGTAAAATCTCACGCACTAACTCACTCCAAATGCGAGCCAACGAGACTCTGTGGAATCTGGGCGTTCCGGTGCATGCTGGGCAGGTGCTCGGCGCACAAGGCGACACGGGTATCGGCGACAACTGGAACGATGATTTCAACGTCGAAACCGGCGTTGTTACGCCTCGTGACCGGCAGACATTGCTTCCGTGGGACCCACCGCAGCTGCATTTCCAGGTCTACCAGGGTCGCATTGACGGCGTCAAGCAAAACATCCTGGATCCGTCGGGCGGGTATTGGCAAATTGGCCTCAATGGCCTCAACCAGTACACCCCGAAGGCCGGCAAGTTCTGCACTGGCTCGACCAGCTTGTGGCTGACCGGCAGGAATGGCAAGGTTCTGTATGCTGCGTGAGCTCTGCGAGTAAGTGTAAGGAGAATGTGCCTGAGAAGCACAAACGTCTTGAGATATTTTTTTAATAGTTATAAAATGGTAATTGCTATATTGTTCGTATAAAGAAGGATGTGTTAGCATGCTTGCACGAATCATCGGCTTTGTTTCTCGCGCAACACGCGGAGCTTGCTATTGCATGTGTAAAAACTGCCGTAATGGGCATCATTGCCAGAACTCAAGGACGGGCTGCAACAAGTAGCAGTAGCATAAGTATAGCTACAACTCATCTATTAAAAGAATTGACAATGCTCAGGCGGCTGTATGCGTATTTGCATACGCGCCCGCTTCCTGGATGTTGCGTATGCAGATGCAAAGGATGCTCAATGGGCAAGCATTGTCACATAATATTAAGGGGTTGTAGCGAATAAGTAAAGTCGTGGAAGATCAACGTTTTTTCGTTTGATCTTCCACGCATTTAATCAATTTGATATTTACTTGCTTTTTTGAATTTGGCTAGACAGTAACAGATAAGAAGTAATACCAGCGGCAAATACCACCCCAGCAGTTATCAACATTACCGCGCTAAAAGCAGATAAGTACGCGCCAGCGGCAGATTGCAGTGCCTCACGGCCAATTTGCGTAGCCGGTTGCGCGCCGGTATTTACATATGCGGTGACAGCATCTATGCCCTGCCCTGTTTGCGATTGCGGCACGCCGGCATCCACAAGCTTGCGCGTAATGCCACCGCCTGCCAAAACGTCGACCATTACCACAGACCCTGCCAAGCCTATTGCATATCCAAATTGGCCAACGGTAGTTTTGGATGACGTAACTGGTCCGAACGATTTTGCTGGCGCCTCGCTCATGTATAGTTGCCCAGATACCACCACGACATACGGCAAGCCAAAACCAATTAACATAAGTGATGGCAAATATATCCAGTACAAAGATCCTAGCGGCAACACGGCTAAACTGGCAAAGCCAAGTGCCATGCAACCAAAACCAAGCAAAATCCGCGAGCGCGGACTGCGCCCCTTTGCCAGACTGTGGCCCGCCACAACAGATGCTGCAATAGCAACAATACTGAGCGGCAGCTGGCCGAGCGTAACCATGGTGGGTGTGTAATGCTCAACGTATTGCCACAAGTTAGAAATTTGCAGCACGGTTACCGCTTGCGCAAAGTTTAAAACAAAAACCGTGAGCGCTGCCACGGTAAATATTGGGCTTTTAAATAATGTAATTGGGAACACAGCGTTGGCAGATCGTAGCTCTACCGCCACAAAAATTATTAAAGCAACCACGCCAACGAGTATTGGCGCCCATGTTTGCGCCTCGCTTAGGTTATGGGTGGATGCTTGCGAAATACCATATAAAATCCCAGAGGTGCCAAGGGCAATAAGCAGCAATCCTATTGCGTCTATTCGCCCGCCGCGCACACGCGCAATTTTTGGCAGCACAAACGAAACAAGCAAAAGGCCCAAGGCACAAAACGCTGGCACCACTAAATACGCCAAACGCCAGCTGGTTGTGGCTAATGTGCCGCCCAGCAGGCTTCCGAGCAGCGTGGCAACTCCGGCCATAGCGGTAAATTGTCCCAACGCCGCGCCAACGCGACCAGGCGCAACCGCCCGCACATATGCAAATGCTGCCGCATACACTGCGCCCAGCCCAACGCCTGCAATTACGCGACCTAGCAAATACATGATGTCGTTTGCGCTTGCCGCAACAAGTAAGTCGCCTGATATAGATGTTATAAGTGCCAAAATAAGCAGTAGGCGCCGGCCAATTCTATCGGCTAAAAGTCCGGTTGCAATAACTGTTGCTGCAAGGGCAAGCGTAGAAATGCCTGATGCCAGTGCTGTTACACTGTACGAAAAATGCAGCGCTTGCGACGCGTCAACCAATGCGACCGAGGAAATAATTGGGTCCATTGTAGGAATACCGCCCAAAAATCCCAACAAAAATATCGCCCACAATGCAGAGCGAGCAGATTTTGTTATTTTTTTTGTGCGCGTAACCACTATCTTAAATATATATGCTTATGGTTAAAATGAAAAGCAACAACCAGAAGTAATCTCAGCAGTGTTGTCATAAACAACGCCATGCCACCTCGGAAGCTAGATTTTCGAATTATTAAGTTATAAAGTAAAAGAGCGTGGAGTTTGCATAACGAAAGGATATTTGCAATGAGCCTGCTGATGTTTGCTGGATGCATAATTATCAATTTAATATTGCTAGCACTGTCGGCATTAATTCAAGTGTGGATAGACGAAAGCGGGGTGCTGAACGGCAAAGAAGACTTAAATCGTCGCCAAAAACAAGATATCGCCTTTGGCAAACTAAGCAAATCGGGCATGTTTGCTTTTTTGATATTTGTCTGTTTTGTGCTGATTATCGTGTATTATCCACTCATACTCGCACTGCTTTACATGGCCTGGAAGGCGTTTGGAGCAATTGGCCGGATTGTGCTAGTTGTGCTTACGCTTTTGTTTTTTCTAAACATGCCAATGAACCCAGTGCGCTCACGCTTTAAGATCTCAAATGCTATTGCATTTGTTATCTTTGGGATAACGCTGGCAATTGCTGGCGTTTTATAACCCGCTTGAGGCCAACTTCACTGTTGGCCTCTTCAATAAAATCAACCATGACGCGCATCACTCATTTTGGCTATCGGTAAGACGTAAGCTAAAAAATTGTAAATACACAAATTAAACAGGGCGTTCAATGCTTCTCGCGCGAGAAACATTGAACGCCCTTAGATTTGCCGGACACACGTCATGTAATTTTAATGTTTACTATGACGATTATCCAAGATCTTTCCGATCGGCGCGATGATATAACCAATAATAACACCTGCCATCGTTAGCAATACAAAAGCACTACCCAAAATCAAGCCATAAGCCTCACGGCCAGGCGTAGCCACTTGAACATCCGCAAGGACGCTGGCAGCACCAATAGCAAAGCTAAGCAGAACTGCAAAAAAGAGGATAATTGTCAAGCTCCCACTTCCCGCAACACCCTGTCTCGCACCCCTGTTGTAATCTGTTGAGTGAATTCTTTAATCTTAGTTTTATTTTTTAAATTTTTAATATTATCTTCAAACCTAGCGGCGTAAG
>JAEHDC010000066.1 GCA_016880595.1 Candidatus Saccharimonadota bacterium | reverse complement strand
ATCATTCTTTATCGCTCAAACTTTTAGCAATAGTTCTAAGAATTGTTTTTTGATAACGAGCGTTTACCGCATGAGAAGTTGGTATGTCAATAAGCTGAATGTGACTATTTGTTTTCTGCAAATTAACCAGGTTCCGGCGCACAACCAACGGATCCAGCAGGCCGTTTATAATAGTAACTTGCTGCTTAATATTTTTTATGTCATTAATTGTATCTTGGTTGATAATGCTGGCATAGAGCGCCTTAATAAACATCTCTATGTTGTCATCCTCAACTACAATACTGGGGTGGGTAATTCTAATCTTTTGCGCAATGCTGTAGGCTTTTATAATAAACGCTGGATCTTTGGAAGCGCGCTGATAAATACTTCGCAAAAAATCCTCTTGTTTTCTGCGTTCTTTTGGCGCAGATGGTTGATCATAAATAGGCGGTGAGCAGAGAATTAGCTCCTTGGTCAAGCTGCTATAGCGCTTGGCAAATTCAATTGCCACCAAGCCGCCCAAGGAATGGCCAACAATAATTAACGGACCATTAACGTTTGCTTTGCGATAAGTTCTAAATAAACATCGCGCCTGATCAGTAGCGCTATAGTTATGCCAAGCCGGCCGAGGCGAGTCGCCAAAACCAAGCAAATCTACAACAAGATAACTAACATCTTTTGGCAAACCCTGAAGCAGGCTCTGCCACATCTCGCCAGTGTCACCAATCCCATGCAAAAACAGCAACGTCGCCCTGGCGTTTTTAACACTTTGAGAATAACGCACATTCAATGTGTACGGCATGCGCAAAACGCGATGAACAAATACGTCAATTAGCATATCTTTATAATAGCACTTTGTAAACTTCCCGATGGCACACAAAATATGCGTGCCATCGGGGGAAAAGGTTATAGGTCGCTGACGACAAGCTCGCCTCTGCGAATCCTGCTTATAAGTGATGGGATCAGACTGAGCCATTCATCCCGGTCCGACTCAACATATTCATCAAATCGGACGCTCACAGCATCCACTACATTTGCAAACGTCGCTACGCCCCGAGCTTCTTTTGTGCACGTCAGTATTGCATGCGCTACCAAGGCTTCTGAACTTTGCTTTGGACTGTTCGTGTACGCGATTCTGCGCGTCAATTCATCCAAGACATCTTGCATGCCATCGTGCCAAACCAAACTAACGATTTGGTTTTCCCGTATATCCATTTCCAGCTCCCTTGCTTTGCAATAACCTACATTTATTTTATCTCAGATCACTCCTTGGGTAAAGAGATGTCATTTTGTACAACAAAAACCCGCACATGAGCCGCTAGAAACTGCTTAAGATAAAAGTTATAATCAAGCTATGAATCCATCACCCAAGAATCACACCATGCCGACTGGACTTAGCCAGCATGAAGTGCAAAAATTGCGCGAACGTTCTGGCGAGAACCGCTTGCCAAGTGAGAAGCCAATTCCAGCCTGGCTGCTTTTGCTCAACCAATTCAAAAGCCCGCTAGTTTACATCATCCTGGTTGCGGCGCTAGTTTCTTTGGCCATGGGCGAGATTGGAGATTTTGCATTAATTATGGCCGTCATTGCAATTGACGTTGTCATGGGTTTTGCACAAGAGTTCCGCGCACAGCGCACCTACAACGCCATGAAGACTTTGTTAAGGCCAACAACCACTGTTGTCCGCAATGGTCAACGCATCGAAATTGAAGTCTGGGAACTGGTTCCGGGCGACATAGTAGTTTTAAATGCTGGCGAAAAATCTCCTGGCGACGGCGAGTTAATTGAATCCACCAAACTCGCCGTTGACGAAGCAATTTTGACCGGCGAAAGCGAGCCAGTCAACAAACACCCTGACGGTGAAGAGAACGAGGAAGACGGTCAAAACAAAGTATTTGCTGGCACCACCATCTTGACTGGTCGTGGCCTGATGCGCGTAACCGCCATCGGCACCAGCACCAAACTCGGCCAAATTGCCGCCAGCCTCAGCCTGCAAGTTGAGGAAGACACGCCGCTGCAAATTCGCCTCCGGGCCTTTAGCCGGGTTCTTACGTTTATCGTCGTCGGTTTTACAGCAACTATCTTTATTGTCGGCCTAATCATGGGCTACAACTTTTTTGAGATGCTGCGCACCTCAATTGTGCTAGCTATAGCAGCAATTCCAGAAGGAATCCTAATTGCCGTCACAGTAATTTTGGTGCTTGGGATGCGCAAAATCCTCAAGCGCAACGGCCTGGTCAAGCGTCTGCTGGCCGTGGAAACGCTCGGCTCCGTAAGTGTAATTTGCACAGATAAAACCGGTACCATCACCGAAGGCCGAATGCAAGTAACTCGCGCTAACCTGATTAACGAGAGATACGCCTGGCAAACCATGGTGCTTTGCAACGATCTTGAAGGGCCGGTTGACATTGCTTTGTGGGAATACGCCGAAAAGCAAATTCCTAGCTCCTTACAAGAAGCTTTTAAAAGCCCGCAGGAATTATTTGACAACACCAAACGCCTTAATGAAGAAATATTTACCAGCGAAACAAAGTTTATGGCCACCTCTGTCACAGGCGAACCGCTGCAAAATAAGCACTTTTGCTTTTTAAAAGGTGCGCCAGAAATTGTCCTGGACATGTGCGCAGTAACCAGCAAAGAACGTGCGCAAATTCTGGCTCAGGTTGATGAGTGGGCTGACCAAGGTTTGCGATTGCTCGGCCTGGCCTACCGTTTTGACGGCGCCATAAATAACCACACCGGCTACACCTGGCTAGGACTATTGGGGATGGAAGACCCGGTGCGTCAAGGTGTGATTGACGCCATTAACGTTGCGCACCAAGCTGGCGTTCAAATCAAGATGATAACTGGCGATTACCGGCGCACAGCCGAGCGCATTGCCCACAATATTGGCTTAACGCACAGCAACGGCTTAACTCTGGAGGGTATAGAAATCGCCAAGTTGTCCGATGAGCAACTGCGTGAACGCGTTGGACAAGCTGTAATTTTTTCGCGAATTTATCCACAAGACAAACTGCGCATTATAAAGGCGCTGCAAGAAAACGGCGAGATTGCAGCCATGATCGGCGATGGCGTCAATGATGCGCCAGCACTAAAATGCGCTAACATCGGCGTGGTTGTAAATAGTGCTACAGATGTCGCCAAAGAAACAGCCGACCTTATTTTGCTAGACAGTAATTTTGCCACAATCGTTGCCGCCATAGAAGAAGGCCGCGTTATTTTTGCCAACATCCGCAAGGTCGTAGCCTACACTTTATCCAACTCTTTTGCCGAGGTTTTAACAATCTTTATGGCCATGATGTTTAACTGGCCAGCGCCGCTAGCCATTGCCCAAATTCTATGGATTCATCTTATTTGTGATGGGCCGTCCGACATCGTGCTTGGTTTTGAGCCAAAAGAAAAGGGGATTATGCGCGAGAAGCCACGACCGCTAAAAGCGCCTATCCTAACGCACTTATCGCTGACGCTGATAGGTGTTATCAGTGCCGCCAGCGCTATTTTTGGCCTGATTCTTTTTGGATATTTTTACCTGCAACAAGGCGATGCCGCGCACGGCCAAAGCATTGTTTTTGCAAGTTTTTCTATAAATTCAATGATCTACATTTTTGCTTACCGCAGCCTGCGCCGCCCACTCGTCCACAGCGGCTCGCCAATGGCTAATAAATATCTCGTCTGGACAGTTCTGGCTGGAGTTTTAACAGCGCTAATTGCTTTTTGGGTTCCAGGTTTACGCCAAGTGCTCGGCTTGGTATCACTCAGCTGGCTAGACTGGCTGGTGGTTGCCGGAATTGCGATTACGCTTTTGGGCGTTGTAGAGGTCGGCAAGGCCATTGCTAATCGACTGCATCCCAACGACTAAGCTTGTGCCAGCAACTCCAAGGCTTTGGTTAAGACGCCAAAATATAGCTCGCCTTGGGGTACGAGATTGTGACGTTCGGCGTCAGCAGTAATTTCTTTCCAGTTTTGAAGCGTACGCCACTCGTAAGATTCAGCTTCGCCATCAACGTGCGCCAGCTCTTCGTCACCGTTCAGACGATAAAGAAAAACGTTAACAATATCCCTTGGATCGCGCGGAACAATGCGCACAGAATGAACATAATGCAACTTCTGGGTGTCAATGCCAATGCCCATTTCCTCGGCCACCTCGCGCACCGCTGCCTCCACTGGTGATTCGCCAAGATTAATATGCCCGCCAGCCGAAATATGATACCAGCCCGGCCGGGTTGACTTATTTTGCGAACGTTTTTGCAGCATAATCTCCACGCCCATTCCGTTATTTCTCCAAAACCAGACATGCGCGTTGCCCATTATAAGATTAGGATCAGCGTCAAATTCATCTCTTGAAGCGCCTTTGCCAATTACTGGAAGGCCGTTATTACTGTAAACCTGCCAAAGTTCATTATTGTGCATAAATTTATTATAAAATAAAGTTTGCTCGGCTGCAACAGATCTGCTGCAGCCGAGCATTTTTCAAATCCTTAGCCCAGTAGCTATTCCCATTCCGGTGTACTGCGGCCCGTCCTCGGGCCGAGCACCGCGCGGGGCTGGGACATCAACAACCTCAAGGCATCTGACCT
>JAEHDC010000008.1 GCA_016880595.1 Candidatus Saccharimonadota bacterium | reverse complement strand
TGAGAACAAGATATTCGGCTATGAGCTGCTGGGATTTCGGGCTGGGTTGGCGCAGGATTAGGTGGTTTGTCTATATACCGCTCACTCGGCTTCACAAAACAGTAGAGAACAAGCCAATGCCGAAAACATACAGCTATGCGTAACAAAAGTCAAAGATGTTATTAGTAATCTTACGGAAGCATTTTACATCTGTAATATGCTAATAACTTATGACAATACCGGGCTTGTGCCTATTGGTTGGGAGAACCAGATTAACAATTTATCTCAAGATGAGAAAGAACAAGTAAGTACGTCTTACGAAGATATTAAAGCAGAAGTTGAAACACAAAAACAAAAGGCCTATTCTTTGCTTGGTATCAAAACTGCGTTTTTGCGCTCTTAAGCACCATCGCTGTTTATTTAACAATGTCTTTATTTCATAATCTATTACTATTTTAGGGGACCTCTGATATGATTAAATAGTCGATCTGGCAAAACAGAACGTACCTTATCTAAGGAGTTGGTATGCGCTTCTGGCGCAACTGCAAGAAGCTGGTGGCAGCCGCCACAGTCACCCTACTGGCAATGACAATTCTATCGATTTCCTCAGAAAGCCCAGCCGCAGCTGCAACTGGCGGATGCTACGGCGCAAGCTGCAACGGTCTTGATCCAATGGGACGCTGCGATGGCGACGCAAAAACTGTTGCTGCGATGGCGGTTACGGACGGCATGCTTGAACTTCGTTGGTCACCTTCTTGCGTCGCTAACTGGGGCAGGTACTCACCCTATAAGCGAACTGTTACTAGTTTCGCAGTAATGAATCCGCCAATCGGCATCTGGGCACGAGTGACAACCTGGAACCCTGGGGCACCAAGCTACGGCACAGCGCACAATGCCAGCCTCAACATTTATGAGTCTAGCTGGTCATATATGACCGACGGCAGACCAAAAGCCTGCACCGGCGTTGAGATCGTATACCATATCCAATCGCAACCAGATAGCGGAGCATTTGACACCGACTCGATGGGCTGGACGTGGGGACCATGCTACTAGAAAGTATGCAGTAGCTTAAGTCAGGCTGGCCGGAGCAAATTATCCGGCCAGCCTGAGATACAAAATATAATTGCTAATAAAGGTAAATAATGCCCATAGCAAAATTATTAAACAATCGAGCGTTAAAAATCACACTCCTTGCCGCTTATGTAGCTATTGAAAGCTATTTTATATGCCATATTATTTCATGCCTATTCACGCGGTTCTTATTGTCCAACATTATTTATAATGCTATTTCAGTATTTATTGCATATATCATTACAGATACAATTATCTATCGCCTTGGGGGCAGCCGACGCAAAAGGGTGGCTATTGCCATTGCGATATTAATCCTAATAGCAGTTTCTGCAATCATAAGCACTCTTTTAGCACTCTACGCCATGCAGGTTCAGGCACAAGAAATTTATAATCAATAAATATGACAAACCTACTCCTTAAATCATATATAAAATATCCTCTTATGGCTCTTTACATACAAGCCCAGGGTTTCTTTCTTGGATTTGCATTCACCTGGACGTTACCTACGCCAATAGTGCTAGGCTGGCCATTTTATCTAATCTTTGACTATGCGCTTGGCGCAATCTTAAGTACGCTAATAACTTATCTAGTATTAGAAAAATGGCGAGCCACAGCGGCAAAAAAGCTATTGTTGCAACTTTATTGTTAATCTTAATTGGCACGGCAAGTATTGTGGTTATAACTTGGGAATATCATAAACTTAATTCGCGCATGACCGAAATCCTTGGATCGCAGTAAGTCAGGACTCTTAGCCTTCTTGCGCTAGCTTTATCAACCGCCGCTTAAATGCCATTGCCGCCTCTGTTAGGCCAAGTACGTGCAGGGCACCAACCAGAACATAAAGATTGTCTAGCTCGGCTTTTACATCCTCGGGATGTGTTTCCACGGCGTCAAAACGCATTGTAATTTGATCTACTAACCATTTTGAATCAGCTCGCCTGACTTTTTGTGCTGGTTCTTTAAACTCCGGCTCGTCAACCGCAACTACCTCAAGTGATCGCGCTGAGTGATCGCGCTTGCGCAGCTGACCTTTTACAATAAGATTGTCTACATGAGTGGCGACCGTAGAAACGGATCGGTAATTTAGACCGTTCATAATCTCGCGATAACTGGGACCATAACCGTTTTGCTTAATAAACGCAGCAATAAAATTCAACAACTCGCGCTGTTTTTTGGAAGGTCTTAATTCTGAGCTACTTGTCATATTAAAATTATAACTTCTTTGCGCTTATGTACAAACCTGCAATTCCCCACCAGGTCATGGCCGTTGGATCATCGGCCCAAGCATGCAAAAACAGGTTCATAATATTTATCCCAATAAAGCTAGCCAGGAGCGCCAAGGGCCAAAGTTGAGTGTGCTGCCGGAACAACTTTATCGCCACCACGGCAGTTATTGCCAAAAATAATGCTAGGCCAATTAGACCAACTTCTTCGCCAATCTGCACAAAATAATCTTCGGAAATATCTGCCGCAGCCGTTGTGTTGTAATATGATGCTGGCCCAGCCGTGCCCACACCCTTACCAAACGGGTACTCACCAATCTGTTTTATGCCATCCACTGCCGCTTGCCAGTGCTGTTGACTAGAACCTGCCAATAAGGATTCCGACTGGCTATCACCGCCAGAGTGGAATACCAAAAGCCGTAACTGCGGAACGCTTGTAGCCAGCCACAAGCCCAAAATTACAACTGCAATAAACGGAATAATTCCGATGCGTATGCATTTTAGCATCTGGGCGCGCGGTATTTTTAGCCAAGCCACGACTGCCAAAACAGCAGTAGCGCCCAACCAACCGCTACGAGATTGGGTTAAGAAAATCGCAACAGCACAAAGAGCAAAAATGCCCAACAGCCACCTTTTTTTGCGATCTTTCCACCACAGCAAAGCTGCCAGCGCCAAAGGCAATAACAGATACGATGCCAAAGTATTTGGCCCGCGCATTGTGGCAAATGCACGCAACGCGCTTTGGTTTTCGTCAATTAAAATGTATGGCGCAATAGTGGCTTCTTTGTCATAGCCAAAATTTGCCAGGAAGTCTTTTGGAATGACTGTAACTTGCAAAATCGCCATGATCCCCAAAAAAACCGTCACTGCTAGCAGCCACGGAATCAACCATTTTTTGAGCTTACTAATCCAAGGCTCGTCACTTGCAACTAAAACCTGAGCAATTATAAACATAGCAAAAAAGCGTAGGTTCATCAGCAAGCCAGCAATCACCGCCTCTGTTGAAGCCATAGATTTTATGGCCAGCAGAAGCGTTATAACAACATAAGCAGCAATCAATTTATTGAGCGGACTCTTCCAGACCTGTTGCGTGATATCCGGACGCAAAGCACAAAGCCAAACCACAAATGGCACCAAAATGAAGATGATTATTTCTTTCCAACTCTTCCAGACCAGCAAATTGCCAAAAGAGGTTCCAAGCCAGGTAGAAAAAAACGCATGCAGTGGAAGCAGAACCAAAATAGCAGCAAAAACCAAGCCAATTAGCATCAGCAACCACTGGTCAGTTCTGTAGATTTTTGTCCTTGCCATTAAAGCTTATGGTAATGCAATTGGGATAGGGAATGCAAGTGTCAAAGTCACGCCTACCAGGCAGCGACCTCAGCTAGCTCCCATATGCTATAGTTGTAGTATGCAGAGTGCAATTGATACCTTTTCCTTCTTCAAAGCTCAAACCATCCACCTCGTAGATAAACTCGGCTGCCCCATTGATCCAAAAATCCTTGATGTAGTTGCTGCCTTGCGTATGCATGGTATTCATACAATCAGTTCTTGTGAAGGTCATGCAGACAGACCAACGGGTGGACCTTATGTTATGTTTGAATCTCCAAAGACGCGCGAGCTGCGAGAAAAATATAGATCAGAGGAAAAAGGTAGCAAAGAGTACAAATTTTGGCATAAAAAAGCAGTGCAAGAAAACATGCCAGAGATCAAGAAAATGCTTTTACTTCTTGAAGGTTTTTACAAAGATAGGATCGTGGCAAATGATCAGCATTTGATAGTGAGGAGCTTTGACAGTTCGATCGGCGAGCTAATGTGCCAAAGCGCCGACATTGCATATGCATTAGGCCTGGCTGACCGCAAGGCTCTGCTCGCGAGAAACCAGGCTGAGATGCAGGCTTTTGAAGAGTATTTAAAGTTAGCATCCCCCGCACCGCATGAAAGCGAGCACGGGGGAGCTTTACTGTGAGCTGCGACTCAGGTTTCGATGAAGCCGTCGCCGTCACAAGCGTCACACTTGACGGTGTCGTGTGCGTCTTCGTCGTACTGCTCTCCACTGCCGTCGCACATGGGGCAGATCTCTCTGGCCATTTCCACCTTCCAAAAAGTGAACGCTGATAAAGCAAATACGATTATAGTTGTCTTTAGTGAAATAATCAATATTCCCCCAACTTGTGCTACCATAAAGTCATGCGTATTTTAATCATTGGTGGGGCAGGTTACATTGGCGGAGTTACTGCTCATTTGGCAGCAAATTCCGGGCACGACGTGACTATTGCCGACAATTTCTCCACCGGCAACACTTATAACGTGGCAAAAAATGCCAAGCTAATTGAGGCAGATATTTGTAATCGCCTGGAGGCAGAGCAGCTGTTTGGCCTAAACTATGACGTTGTTATGCATTTTGCGGCTCGAATTTTAGTCCCAGAATCCATGCAAAAACCATACGATTATTTTCAGATTAACACTTTTGGCGCGCTTAATGTCATTAATGCCGCCTCTATAAATGGCATAAAAAACTACATCCTATCTTCGACCGCTGCGGTTTATGGTGAGCCAGTTAGCATTCCTCTTCAGGAGGACGACCCAACTAAACCGGTTAACCCTTACGGTGCTAGCAAACTGCTTACCGAGCAAATCTTGCAGAGCTACCAAATTACCTATAGTCTTAACTGGGCAGCACTGCGTTACTTCAACGTGGCTGGTGCTTACGAAGGTGTTGGCACAGATTACCCATTTGTATCACACATCATTCCATCTCTTCTGAACCAAATGCGCAAAAAGCAGCCCGTTACAATTAACGGCAAGGATTTTGATACGCCAGACGGAACAGCAGTGCGTGACTACGTTCATGTTTTGGATCTAGCTCGTGCGCACCTGCTTGCAGCAGAAAAAATGGCTGGCGGCCAGGAGATTTGCCAGCCAATTAATCTTGGTTCGCATCACGGCTACTCAGTTCTTGAGGTGGCCGAAACTTTCAACAAAGTCACCAACGCTAGTTTACCAATTATTTACGGCCCGCGTAGACCTGGCGATCCGGCCAAGCTTGTAGCTGGCAATGCGCGAGCCAAAGAAATCCTTGGCTGGCAGCCGAATCTTGATTTGCAAAAAATGATCTCTGACCACTACGAATGGTTCCTAAAAGATAGCCGTAAAACGCAACAAGTGTTACAATAGCATCTTAAGGAGCCTTATGCCAACTCGTTCTGCTCGCTATTACAGTCTCGCTTTAATTATGTGCGACTTTGTCGTATTGCTTTTAGCGTTCGGATTAGCGTACATTGTGCGCGTACAATTTGATCACCGGCCTCTGGTGGCCAACATCACATCGCTTGAGTTTTTTGTAAATTCACTCTACATCATCCCACTTTGGATTGTAGAATTTGCTTTTTTAGGGCTTTACAGCGGACGAGTCTACAACAAGCGCACATCCGAGTGGGGAAGGCTGGCTATTGGTGCCGTAATTGGAATTCTAATTGTGCTCGGCTACAGCTTTATTGTAGATTCCCCTGTTTTCCCGGCCCGGCTTGTAGCAGTCTATGCCCTGGGATGCTCTTTGGCCTTGCTAATTTTTGGCCGCGAAACCATGCGCGCCGTCCGAACAGCTCTTTACAGATTCGGCAAAGGCATCAGCCGCGTACTAATAATTGGTAACTCCGCAGCCACGCGCGACATCGCCCAACAGCTTAGTGACACAAAACGCTCCGGCTACCAAATTGTGTCAATTTGCGGACCAAAATCCACCTTGCCGCTGCATTTCCACGGCACGCAATTCCGCACAGTAGAAAGCGCCCTTAAAAAAGTTGAGGCGCAGCGCATTACAACCATCATCCAAACAGATTTGTATGACGACGTAGAGCGCAACCAAAAAATCCTCAGCCTGGCTCAAAGCCGCCACATAAACTACTGTTTTATACCAGGCGAGGCTGAGTTTTACTCTGGCAAAAACTTAGTGGACGTCTTCCTTGGCTACCCAATAATCTCCGTACACCAGACGCCGCTGGTCGGCTGGGGTGAGGTAGTTAAACGCATCTTTGACATCTTATTAACAATCTTAATTGTTTTAATCTTATCACCAATCTATCTTCTGGTTGTCCTGCTGCAAAAACTCTTTAACCCCGGCCCAATATTATTTATAAACAAGCGGCTCGGTCTTTACGAAAAGCCATTCGGATTATATAAATTCCGCTCCATGAAACAGGAATACTCTGGCCAAGATGCAATCAAAATCTTTGAAAAAATGGGCCGGGCAGACCTGGTTGAAGAATACAGTAAAAACCGCAAAGTCCAAAACGACCCACGCATCACGCGCTTTGGCAACTTTTTGCGCAAAACTTCTTTGGACGAAATACCCCAATTTTTTAACGTCATAAAAGGCAACATGAGCCTAGTTGGTCCACGGCCAATCCTGCCAGACGAGCTTGGTTTTTACCACGGCCGCGGCGCACTGCTACACAGCGTAAAACCAGGGGTCACAGGGCTTTGGCAAGTATCTGGACGCAGTGATTTGCCTTTTGAAAAACGCGTTGAGCTTGAACTTTACTATGCGCAAAACTGGAGTTTTTGGCTTGATATTAAAATTCTCTTTAAAACCTTGCCAGCAATTTGCAAAAAAGGAACCGCGCGCTAATTATGTCTGAATTAAAAATCGCCATTGTTCACGACTGGCTGACAAACTTTGGCGGTGCCGAGCGCACATTATTATCCATGCATAAGGCATTTCCGCAAGCGCCAATCTATACCTCTGTTTTTACCCCACAAGCTTTACCAGCTTTTACCGAGCTGGATGTACGAACAACATATCTGCAAAAGCTGCCCAGTTATCTGCGTGACCGCCACCAACTCTGGCCACTATTGCGCGCCGATGCCTTCCGCAAGCTTAATTTACAGGAGTATGACGTAATACTTTCCTCGGCCAGTGCCGAAGCAAAAGCCGTTTTAAAACGACCAGATGCCGTTCACATCTGTTATTGCCACACGCCAACGCGCTATTATTGGAGCCACTACAACGAATATTTAGCCTCGCCTGGTTTTGGTCCACTAAATCCAGCCGTCCGAGTTGCGCTGCCGACCCTTGTAAAAACCATGCGCAAGATGGATTTGCGCGCTGCGGCTGGCGTGGATTATTTTATTGCAAATTCCACTACTGTAGCTGATCGTATTAAAAAATATTACGGTTGCAAGTCAACCATAATTTTCCCGCCAGTAGACATGAAACGGTTCAAAAAATTAGACATCCACGGTCAGCGCCATGGCTTCATTGTGCTTGGCCGGCAAGTTCCGTACAAGCGCTGCGACATTGCAATTGAAGCATGCAACTCCTTAAAACTGCCGCTGACGGTTTACGGATCCGGACCAGATCATGACCGCCTAGAAAAGCTGGCTGGCCCGACCGTCCGTTTTGTGCAAGGCGCAAGCGATACACAAATTGCCAAAGCGTTAACCCGGGCTGAGGGCTATTTGTTTCCACAAGAAGAGGATTTTGGCATCACCCAAGTTGAAGCCATGGCTGCCGGCTGCCCGGTTATTGCCCTCAAAAAAGGTGGCGCGCTGGACGTTATTGATCCAGGCAAGACAGGTATATTTTTTGACGAGCAGAACGCAGAGTGCCTAAAAAAAGTGCTGGCAAACTTTTCTAGCCAAAAATTTAACCCACAAAAGCTGCAAGATCATGCTAATAAGTTTAGCGAGGAGCGATTTATTAGCGAGTTACAAAATTTCATCAACCGCATAACAAAACTCAAATAACAGATGTGGTGCGGCAAGCTATCCGTGACTTTGTAGCCGTTTTGATACTTCGCCAACTTTTTGAGCGTGCTCACGGTGGGTCACTAACAGACCGTTTGGCGTGTTCACTACCACGACATTACTGAGGCCAATGACAACAACTGGCTTGTTTGGCTCCTCGTTGCGGACATAACTATTTTGGACATCAACTGCCTCAATTGCTTCCCCGTGAAGATGGTTGCCCTCTGCGTTTAAATCCACCACTTTTGGCAGATCGTCAAATGAGCCTACGTCAATCCAGTCAAAAATACCAGAAACAACCAAAAGATCCGGGGTGGTTTCCATTAGTTCATAATCTATTACCAAGTTTTTAAAGCTTAGATAAGTTGGGGCAAAATTTGCCTCGGTGGTATTTTGCATGGCTTGATAGTTTTTGTAAAGCTCTGGCGCATTTTGTTTAATCTTTTGCAAAAACACTTCAAGCGGGGCTGCAAAATAGCCCATGTTCCAGAGGTACTCGCCACTTTGCTGATATTCTAAAGCGTGTTCGGTATTTGGTTTTTCTGTGAATGATTTAACTTTGTAAACAAAATCTTCGCCTTCGCCTGCCAATTGCTCGCCCTTGTGGATGTAGCCAAAGCCAGTTGCTGGATAAGTTGGCTCAACCCCAAGAAGCGTAATTTTCTTCTCTCTGGCGGAAACCTTGCCAGCATACTTTACCACGTTTACAAACGCTGCAACATCATTAATTTGATGGTCGGCATGCATAAAAACAATTGGCTCATTGTTGTGATTTTTTTTGGCAATATGATGAATGGCAGCGATAAAACAGTTGCCGGTGCCACGACGGCCAGGCTCAATAATAACGTTAGAACTAGGCAATTCCGGCAGTTGATTACGCGCTTCATCGGCATGACTGGCCTCTGTTACAACATAAATCTCATCTGCAATTTTCTTGGCGCGTTTATACGTACTTTGCAGCAACGACATGCGGCCTGTAAGAGGCGCTAAATGTTTTGGGAACTCAGGTGTAGATAACGGCCACAAACGCGTACCTGAACCGCCTGCGATAATAACAACTATCATATGTTGATTATGGCACAAAAAACCAATTAAAGCCAAATAGACTAATTTGGGAAAAATTTAACCTATTATTACATACACTCGCAATATAACTACAAAGATTGTATAATATTATAAGCTCAATAAAATGCACATACCGCTATTCCGGGAGACACGGTGGCCGTCATGCAAAGAGTACTCATTCTTGTCGCCGGCAACGGCGGAGGCCACATTGGCAGAGCGTCAAATTATCTTCGCCAGCTCCTGTTGCATCACCCAGGGACAGTCAACATCACGCTCGTTGGAGGAGAGAGGCAGCTTGGGATGAATATCCCGGCACTCAACTTTCTTCGGCAAAGCTCTGGGCACGAGATCGTCAACTTTAACGGTCACGCAACAGTCAAGCTTGGTTCACTCGAAAGCTATACGCGCGAAGGTTTTTTTGGCTGGGAGGAGGGATTTAGAGAGATTGTCCAAGCAACTAAACCAGACCTGGTGATTAGCGACAATCTACCAGGAGTGCTGTTGGTTAGTCCTGAGGCTGTTCTTTCGGGCAATTTCTTCTGGGGAGAGACTCTGCGGAGACTTTACCCAAGTAGCCAGCTGCTCGGGGGTTCGCGGCGCACGAGACACGGCTTCTGGAAACATTCCAGCCGCCAATTATTTGCGCGGCGCCAATCGCCGCAGACTACATTTTGAGCCAGCCAAACACCGTGCGTTGTGGCTGGATGGTCGGAAATCCAAATTCGGCCTCACTTCCACACTACCTTCACGGAAACCGTATTGCCGTCTTTGGTGGCGGTGGCGGAACTGCGTGGACGCTAGAGACTGATGATGGCGATGAAGTTGAGATTGGCTTCACCTTACCTGAGAACGATGAGCTTTACGACTTGTCTCTAGGCTCTCGGCTATCACTGCGCATGGACGCCGATGGCGACTGCCTAGCGACGAAAGTTAGCGATGATTGGGTGCCAATTTACAACTATTATTATACACTGTTCGTTTCTGGCGTTCTTTTTGTCTTTTGTGTTTGTCTCTCTTGTTGCCTTTTTAGGGCACGCCCCGAGTTTTGTATGTTCGATGTAGTTATAATGCTGGGGGTTTCAATTGTGCAAATACTCCTGCTTCTTCCCCCTATTTTTAATAAGTAGCTAAAACTAGTCGAGGCTGGCGCTGTTATGGCGTCGGCCAAAATGTTAATTGTAGCTGTTTTTGCATTATTGAAGGTGGCGTCTAAACACTTTTGAGTGGCGGTATTTAGTATGCCGAGCAGTGGTTTTTTTCTTTGTATCTTCAAGTAGGCGGGTAAGACGAATGCGTAGCGACTGCTCGACAGTAATTAATTCGATAAAGATAACAAGTACTTGACTATATAGAGGTTGTGCTTTATAAATTATTATAGCTTTTGACAAATCTCAAAAGCTAACTTATAGAAAGGCGCGACTGTAATGGCTTCAGCGTTCGTATTGGAGTCTGTGGGGCCGGATTTGGCGACATCTATGCGAGTGACTAGCAATGAGTTGCTCGAACTCGAGGGTGTAGAATCGTCATCTCCCCAGTTGGGTGGTTGTACTTGTCGGTGCCTGAGGTGTAGCACAGGCAACCCTAACGCCCATTGCGGCAATCCTACTACTGGTTGTCGCGTTCACTGCTAGTCGCCGTTCTATCATCTCAGCGCCCTCCGCAAGTGTCAAGCGCCTGCGGAGGGCGTCGCATTCCTATATTCTTCAAACACTTTTTGTGCCTCTTTGGCAATAGCTGGACTTATGGCTTCTAGCTTCTGCCAAATTCGCTCAAAGTAAGCTATTTCATCGCCTTGGAAGCTAGCGGAATAAGTTCCGGCTAGCATATAAAGCGCTACGCTGGCTGGTGGCCTCGGTTCTCTTTTAATAATTCCAACATAGCCGAGTACGTGAGTTAAAGGAAACCCGTACAGAATTCCAGATTCAAGGTCGCTAAGCTGATTGCGGCGCAATGTAACATAATCGAGTACGGCTTGGTTGGCGCCTACTTGGATCCAACTTTCGACATACGGCCCGTCGTATGATTCAATATGCCAAGGTAACTCAAGTTGTTTTAGCGCATTGATGCTGTCTTTTTTGCGTTTTAGGCCAATGTCAACTTCGGCAATCCATTTCTTGTGCATAAATAAAAGTAAAATTTCGATTTTTTCGGTAAGAGAAAACGCGGTTGAAGATTCTAAGATATTCAATTTGCGCTTTGTCAACTTTGACAATGATTGGTGTTTGACATTTGGCTCAAACGAGCTTAAAGTAACTGGCAACATTAAAAATATTTTAGCATAATTTTAATAATTCGTCTTTAATTCACGCATTTCGCACCCACCCCAAACCTGCTACCCTAAAAGCATGACATCAGTCATGCTTTTTTAGTAAACCATATGCTCTCGTGATCTGTATTGTTCATTCCTGGAAGTAACCGGCGTACCCGGTATTCTGGTTTTTGACGATGTCGTCATCGACAAAAGCAGAAGCAATAAAACAGAGTTGGTCAACTACCAATACGCTGGATGTGCCCATGACACCATCCGAGGGATCGGTGTTATTAACGCCTTATGGCAAACCAACAAAGAGCATTACATCCCCATGGATTACCGCATCTGGAATCCGCCAGAAGACGGCAAAACAAAGAACAGCCATTTCAGGGATATGTGCCACGCTGCCAAGCAGCGGCCTGGCGGCGATCGTAGAGACCGTTGCCAGCGACAAAACGCTGGCGCGCAACCTCGAAAACCAACCAGTTAACGGCGTCCACGATGCTGCCGACTGGCTAGCTAGGCGGCTCGATCTCTTGTAAGCGCCGCATATGGCCATGGTCTTCGCTCGAAAGAGTCAAAGACCATGGCCGCTTTCATTTGGCATTAAATTGTTATGTGATGTAGTACTTCACATTTTTGGTGTACAATAGTAATGTATGAAAATGCTCGTCACCGGTGGCGCAGGGTTTATTGGTTCGAACTTTGTGCATTATACCGTTAAGAACCATCCCGACTACCAGATAACTGTTATAGACAAACTAACTTATGCCGGCAACCGCGACAGCTTAAAAGGCCTGAACGGCGTTGAGCTGGTGGTTGGCGACATCTGCGACGCCAATTTAATGGACGATCTAATTTCTAAAAACGATGTTGTTGTTCATTTTGCTGCCGAAACTCACAACGACAATTCCCTTTACGACCCAACGCCATTTATACAAACCAATGTTTTTGGCACTTTTACCATTTTGCAAGCTGTGCGTAAGCATGGCAAGCGCCTGCATCACATCAGTACCGACGAAGTTTTTGGCGACTTAGCGCTTGACGATCCCGCCAAATTCACACCAGACACCAAATA
>JAEHDC010000065.1 GCA_016880595.1 Candidatus Saccharimonadota bacterium | reverse complement strand
TACGCTTTTGCTCCATTTTTGGGCTGGCAGTCAGCGGCTAACGCCGCACTGCAGCCCAACACGTATTATTTGCTAATTATATAGCTCCAGAGAGACTATGTGTTGATTATATTGGGAGGGTGTCAAAGATATTTCAGAAGAGCTGAGAATGCGCGTTGCGCGCATTATTGGGGCACGGTCAAATGACTCTTGATCAGTTTAGGACTGTCGGCTTACGCATTCTTGAATACATGCAGGAACGTGGTGGAGTAATCGACACTGGTTCCATTGATTGCGTGGAAACGCTTGGGCTTAAAACTAATTTGTTTGCTTGTGGTCTTAAGTATCTTATAGGCAGAAGATTGATTGTACCCGTGATAGATAACGGTATGATATCTCTGCATGGCTCACAACAACGTATTTTAAGCATTCCTACGATGTTTAAGGTTAATCCCAGGCCGCCACTCAGGAGCGTAAAGAGTAGGGTGTCAAAAACCCGACGACGCAAAAGAATCGTTACTCGTGAACCCGATTCTCATGGCGATGTAGAGAAACCGCAAATACAAGACGATGCAGGCTCAAGCCCTGTGGTGGAACTGCCGTTATGTAATTGTGTCAGCGAAATAAGCGGTTTGCGGCTGGAATTGGCAGCGGCTCAGTCAAGAAATCATGAGTTGACCGAGGCTGTACGTAGGCTGCGCGTAGCCATGCGATATGCTCAACTCGAGCCAGACGTCACAGCGCTAGTCCAATACTATTTGCTACCCTAAAGAAACGCTAAGCCTTCTTGTCAAATGAGGTAGGCTGGCTACATGCGACGCACAACAGTGTCGCATGTAGCCATAGCGCTAAACGATAGACTTTAAGAATTTTGCAATTAACATCTTTACATATAGGTGGTAACTCTTGTATAATTGAAATATACGTCGCATATAAGCGAGTTTGCCTATGCACGAGAACAAGAAATAATTAAGGAGAATTAAATGGCAGAAGCATTTGACCGTAGCAAACCGCACGTCAACGTTGGCACAATGGGTCACGTCGACCACGGTAAAACTACACTTACAGCTGCTATCACTACTGTTTTGGCAAAGCGTTTGCCAAGCTCAGTAAACAAAGCAGTTGCTTATGATAAAATTGATAACGCACCTGAGGAAAAGGCCCGTGGTATTACCATTGCCACCAGTCACCAGGAGTATGAAAGCGAAAAGCGTCACTACGCTCACGTTGACATGCCTGGCCACGCCGATTATGTCAAGAACATGATTACCGGTGCTGCTCAGATTGATGGTGCTGTCCTTGTTGTTAGCGCAGCTGATGGCCCAATGCCACAAACCCGCGAGCACGTGTTGCTTGCCCACCAGGTTGGTGTGCCAAAAATTATCGTTTTCCTCAACAAGATGGACATGGCTGATCCTGATCTCGTGGAACTTGTTGAAGAGGATGTTCGTGATTTGTTGGAGAAGAACGGTTTTGACCGCAACTGTCCAATTATTAAGGGTTCTGCGCTTAAGGCGCTTGAAGGTGATGCTCAGTACGAAGACGCCATTATGGAACTCATTAACGCAATGGACGACTACATTGAGGAGCCAAAGCGTAGCCTAGACAAGGCATTCCTTATGCCGGTTGAAGATGTCTTTAGCATTAAAGGCCGCGGCACTGTTGCTACTGGTCGCATCGAGCAAGGTATCGTAAAGATTAACGATGAAGTTGAAATTGTTGGTATCCGTCCAAACCAAAAGAGTGTTGTGACTGGTATCGAAGCCTTTAAGAAGCAACTCGACCAAGGCCAAGCTGGCGACAACGCTGGTCTGCTGTTGCGCGGTATTGAGCGCACGCAAATTGAGCGCGGCCAGGTTATTGCTAAGCCAGGATCAATCACTCCTCACACTGAGTTTGATGCTGAGGTTTATGTTCTTACTAAAGAAGAAGGTGGTCGCCACACACCATTCTTTAAAGGTTACAAGCCACAGTTCTACTTCCGTACAACTGACGTAACCGGTGAGGTTGAGCTTCCGGCAGACAAAGAAATGGTTATGCCAGGCGACACCGTAACGTTTAAAGTGAAGTTACTTTCACCAATTGCTATGGATCAAGGTCTTACGTTCGCCATTCGCGAAGGTGGTCGTACCGTCGGCGCTGGTGTTGTAACTAAAATCACCAAGTAATTCCAGACTTTCTGGATACCAAAGAACCGCTACTATGCGGTTCTTTTGGTTTGGTGTAAAATGTAGCCATTCATATGTTACAATAACCTTAAGCATGATTACGTATTATTACAAGCAGCCGCGTGATGAAACTTTTGTCAAAAAGCTTACCTACAGCGATGGCGACTGGGTTTATGTTGAAGCACCAAATAAACAAGAGCTTTCTGGTGTTTGCGAACATTTTAAGCTAAATCAGCAGATAGTTTTGCAGGTTCAGGACAACAATACTGTGCCGCACGTAGAAAAAGTTGGTGAATATGGCTATGTTTTTGTGCGGTTTCCGCTGTCAATTGACGGTTCGCTAACTACCGCACCAATGCTTTTTGTAATTGGCAAGGGTGCCTTTTTGACGATTTCGCAGTATCGCGTTGAGTCATGCCAGAAGCTTGTCACTAAAGTTAGTGATTATTCTACCGCAGACCATAATGAGCTTGGCCTAGCAATCTTTAATGAGATTATAAAACAGTACGGCACTTATGTTAATCAAATTGGTAGTAAAATAGAAGGAATTCGCTCGCGGCTAAAAGGTCAAACTATCGGCAATAAAGATTTTGTAGATTTTGTTTTGATTGAAGGCGTGCTAAATGAGTTTGTGACAGTAATGCGTTCCACCTCTGTTACTTTGCGTAGTATGACGCGTGCTGTACATCGCAAAACTGTTGATGAGTATAACGATATTATCAAAGAAATTATTAATAATAGTCAGCAGTCAGTTGATAGTTGTGATCTTTACGCTAAGTCAATCGTTAGCATACGTGATGCATATTCTACAATAAACTCAAATAGCCTTAATCAGACGATGAAATTTCTAACAATCGCAACGCTGTTTGTAGCGCTGCCAAACTGTATTTACGGAATGTATGGAATGAACGTTCCGCTACCAATGCAGGATAAACCCTGGGCGTATCCGCTGCTATTTGTTATTAGCATTTTGATGCCCGTTGGAGTTATGGTTTGGGCAAAAAAACAAAAGCTATTGTAGTCTTTTATTCTTAGTGCAGATATGCTATAATTTTGTCATATCAAAATTTGCCGAGAACTCGTTTGGTTGCCGCTTGCCGTCATTCCAAAAGAGGTTACGGCAGTAAAATGGAGAAAATATGACTGCTACAACAGGTACAGAAATTAGGCAACGCATTAGGATTCGCCTTAAAGCTTACGATCACAAGGTAATTGATCAGGCTGCAAAACAAATTATAGAAACAGCTTTGCGTACCGGCGCTACAATTGCCGGGCCAGTACCGCTACCAACTCGTGAATCTGTTTACACTGTAAACACTAGCCCACACGTTTACAAGCAATTTGGTGGTGAACATTACAAGATGCGCATTCACAAACGCCTAATTGACATCATGAATCCGACCGCTAAGACTATTGATTCGCTACAGAATCTTAGCTTACCAGCCGGTTGTGACGCTGAAATCCGTATGTAAACAAAACAAAAATCACCCAAAAGCGGGTGATTTTTTGTGCTACAATTAAGCTATTATGAAAAAACAAAAAGAAAAAACAGGCGAAGAAGCCGACAGTGTTTACTTCTTAAAGTTGGTGCTGTATATAGTTTTGGGATCATTTTGGCTGAAGTTTAGTGATCCAATTCAAATTGGTAACTTCTTGATTAGCGGCTTCCCGCTTGGTTTAGTAATTGGGCTGATCTTTGCCTCGCACGACCATTTTAAAATTGACCGCAAAATTGAGTATGCAGTATTGGTAATTGTTACAATCATAACATTTTTTTTGCCAGCTGGAATTGTGGTTTAGACGCTCTGACCGTCGTCGCCAAAGAGCAGTGGCCTGCCGCTTAGAGGACATCGTCTGCATTTAAATAGTTCGTATGGGCTGGGGTGATTTATTTCCCCAGCCCATATGGTTTTTTGGAGCCTATCGCGCAAAGTTCCTCAGCGTTTGAAGCGTTGCACTCGGATCGTATGGGCAAAATAGATCATTGTGTATGCTCAGGTGGCTACCGCATATCCGCACATAGCTTGAGCTATTAGCACCAATCCAGAACTCGTGTCTATTGCTGCCTCCGGGATACTCAATGTACGCACCATGCCCGATAATTATAGTTTCAGACACAGCGCTTCCAAGATAATTTTGTACCACCTCATCCGGAACAATGTGCAGTTTAAAGATGCGGCTCTGCGCAAGTATGGTGAGTTGCTCAATCTGAGCACAGAAATGCTCAGCAGGAATTCCTTCTAGCGCTGACTCTGCCATTGCAATCTGCGCCAATCCATTGTACGACGCAAAAGCTTCTCGCCGCATGGTCATGTATGCCGCATAATCTTCTCTGCGTTGCATTGGCTCATAAGATGCCAGTGCCCCATCAACCCATGGTTGGATGCGCATAATACCAGGAACGACAGAGGTCACATAGTAAGCTTTGCTGCCGTAAGTAGATTCAGCCTCCATAAAACAACGATACTCCGCTGTTGGCCAGGTTCGACCTAAGGCTGGCCTAATCGCAGCAATTAGCTTAGAGCGTGCTGAAATCATCATTGCTTCACCAATCCTCGTCTAGCGCAATGCGCAATTTGAAGATAGCAAGAATTGGCTATTACCGCAATACCTCCGCTGAAGCAAAGATTAAATTAGCTGCAAGATTTATGTACTTTACATTTGAGCGAAAGTTTATTATTCTAGCCTTGGCTTGTTACTCAATTAAAGTTGGGGGGGTGCAATTAACATGTGGTGGCAGAATGTTTTCACCATTTCTCTCGGTGTCGCCGTCTTCGTACTGGGGGCATTGTTGGCGTAACTGCACTAGCATTTTTTCTCCCTTAAGAGGCCTGCAGGTCAGGTAAGGTAATTGTTCTGCGTTTGATACCCTGTACAGGGGCTTGTGTAACGCAGTAAACTCTTTTCTTACCGTATCACATGGAGTCCTGGTCAAGACTTCATTCCGCCGATAACGCGGAAATCAAAAACTGACCTTTACTAAATGCACCTTAATTAGTTTACTAGTGTAGCACTCGGTATCCGTAAGCGCCGGAACCAAGTGTACCAAACTGAGATTATGCCATAAACCTCTTGACGCAACTAAATAACCTCTGTTATAATGCACATGTAACTTTTTATCAAGATAAACGAAGATCTTGGTACGTTTGTAGGTCCTGGCTCTCTTTGCCATCCAAGGAAACCGCAAAATACCGAGCATTTTCAATAGGAGCATAAATGAAAGCGCTATTAGGTACCAAACTTGGTATGACCCAGCTCCTCCAGGAGGACGGTATTGTTATTCCTGTAACACTCGTCCAAGCGGGCCCATGTACTGTGACTCAGGTGAAGTCTGTCGATACCGATGGCTACATCGCAGTTCAAATTGGGTTTGGAAAGGGTAAGAACCTGAGCAATGCCGTTAAAGGTCATGTTGCTGCCAGCAAAGTAGAGCCGAAATTCATTCGTGAAGTTCGGGCCGAAATCCTGCCAGAAGGCATCGCCGTAGGCACAACACTAGATGTAAGCCAGTTTGAAGTTGGCGACTCTGTCGATGTAACCGGCACCAGCAAAGGTAAGGGTTTTGCGGGTAACGTAAAACGCAATAACTTTAGTGAGAGCGCTCACACTCATGGTGGTAACGGGTATGTTCGCAAGCCAGGTTCGATTGGCTCAATGTATCCGCAAAGGGTATTTAAAGGCAAGCGCATGGCAGGCCACATGGGCGCTGAGCGAGTGACTGTTAAAAACTTAGCTGTAGCGCTTGTTGACTCCGAGCGTGGCCTAATTGGCCTTAAAGGTGCCGTGCCTGGTCCGCGACGCGGTCTAGTTATGATAGGAGGAACCAAATAATGGCTCAAACAACTCCAAAGCTTCCAGCCAATGTTTTTGCTGTAGAAGTTCCAAATCACGAACTTCTTAAGCTAGCCTACGAAGCTTACTTGGCAAACGGCCGTGGCAATTACGCTAAGACATTAAAGCGAGGTGAAGTTAGTGGTGGCGGTAAAAAACCATGGAAACAAAAAGGCACTGGCCGAGCACGATTTGGTAGCTCGCGCAACCCAATTTGGCGAAAGGGCGGTGTGGCTTTTGGCCCAACAGGCAACGAGAATTACACCAAAACCGTCCCTGTTAAAGCTAAGCGTGTTGCTATGCGACAGGCCTTGACTTTGGCAGCAAAAGCTAAAGAAATTACAGTAATAGATGAGATAAAAACAACTGGCAAAACTGCTGAGATTGTAAAATTTTTGGAAGGCCAAAAGGTCAAAGCTGGCGACAACATTGTAATTGTTGTTGATAGCAAAACTCCAGAACTAACCCGCGCAACTCGCAACATCCAAAACCTCAAGCTAGTCAGTGCAACTTATCTAAATGTGTTTACAATCCTCAACGCCGACACACTTATCATGACTAACGCTGCCGTTAAATCGGTAGAAGAATGGCTAGGGGCGTAATATGGAACTGAAAATTTTTCCACGCATGAGCGAAAAATCTTACGCTGAAGCGCAAAATGGCATTTACATTTTTGACGTGCCAAAGAACGCTTCAAAGCAACAGATTATAGATGCGGTTTCTAAACAATACAGTGTAAGCGTGGTCGACGCCAACACAACAATCATCAAAGGCAAAGCAAAACGCGCTTACCGTAAGGGCGGCGCATCAGTAATTGGCAAAAAGAAAGATGTTAAGAAAGCTTACGTTCATCTTGCCGAAGGTCAAACAATCTCTGTCTTTGATGAAAACAAAGAGTCTGGCGCAGACCAAACAAGTGCCAAGGAGAAGAAATAATGGCTATTAAATTACACAAGCCAACTACTGCTGGCCGTCGTGGCATGACAAGTCAAGATACTAGCATGATCACGCATAAAAAAGGCATAAAAAGCCTAATGCGAATTAAAAAATCGCAAGCTGGCCGCAACAACAATGGCCGGATTACAACCCGTCATCGCGGCGGTGGTGTAAAGCGATTTTATCGCGTGGTTAATTTCCGTCTAGCGCCAGGGACAGAAGCTACTGTTGAGGGTATCGAGTATGATCCAAACCGTTCAGCTCGTATTGCTCGCGTTAAAGATCAACACGGCCTGTATCACTACGTAATTGCTGGTAATGGCATGAAGACGGGTGACGTCATTAACAGTGGCGCTGATGCTGCAGTAGAATCTGGCAACCGAATGCCAATTGCAAAAATACCAACTGGTAGCGTAATTTATAACATCGAACTGCAACCGGGTAAAGGCGGCCAGATTTGCCGCTCAGCCGGTACAAAAGCTCAGTTGGTTGCTAAAGAAGAAGACTACGCTCAGTTGCGTTTACCAAGTGGCGAGGTTCGCAAAGTGCGGTTAGACTGCATGGCAACCTTGGGCGTAGTTGGTAATGAGCAACACCAAAACATCAAGATTGGCTCTGCGGGTCGTAAGCGTCGTATGGGTATTCGCCCAACTGTTCGCGGCGTTACAATGAACGCAGCAGACCACCCACATGGTGGTGGCGATGGTGGTCGTCACGGTACTGGCAAGGCGCCTCGAACTCCTTGGGGCCAGTTGACGCTTGGCTATCGTACTCGCCGTCGTAAAGATACTAATCAATATATCGTGCGCTCACGCCACGAGGCAAAGAGGAAATAATTATGAGTCGATCACTTAAGAAAGGTCCATTTATCGACCCTAAACTTGCCAAAAAAATTGCAGCACTTGGCGGTGATGATCGTACAATCATCCGCACCTGGGCACGCGCAAGTACAATTAGCCCAGATATGGTAGGCCGCACAATTGGCGTTCACAATGGTCGCGTGCATGTACCGGTGTTTATTAGCGAAAATATGGTTGGCCACAAACTAGGTGAGTTTAGTCTAACGCGCAAATTCCGTAATCACGCCAAGAAGGATAAGAAGTAATGGCAGACGTAAAAACAATAGTACGAGCTAACGCCTCTGGCGTTCGTCAAAGTCCACGCAAGATTGGTTTGGTCGCATCATTGGTGCGCGGCCGATCTGTTGCTGATGCGCTTATCATTCTAAGCCATACACCAAAGCGCGCAGCTAAGCCTGTTGCTAAAGTTATTGAATCAGCAAAGGCAAATGCAGTTAACAATCACAACCTAACAGAAGCATCTTTACAGATTGTTCAGTTGCAGGTAACTGCTGGTCCCCGCTTAAAGCGGTTTAAACCAGCAGCTATGGGACGCGCATTACCATACCAAAAACGCTCAAGCCACATTTTAGTGGAACTGAGCGGTGAAGTTAAAGCTAAGAAGCCTGAGGTTAAAAAAGCGGAAGCTAAAAAACCAGAGGCTAAAAAGGAGAGCAAGTAATGGGTCAAAAAGTTAGCCCTACAAGCTTTCGATTGCAGGTGAATAAAAACTGGCGCAGTAAATGGTTTGCTCCAAGCAAGCGCGAGTATGTTGACTGGCTAAACCAAGATATTAAGATTCGCCAAGTAATCGAAGCTAAATTTGCAACTCGAGCCACAATCCAAAAGATTGACATCGAGCGCTCGCCAAGTCTTACAACAGTTACTGTGCACACAGCAAAAGCCGGCGTGGTGATTGGGCGAGGCGGCTCTGGCGCACAAGAGCTAAAAGCTATGATCGAGAAAATTATTAATGGTCCATCTCGTTTAAACATTGAAGAAGTTAAACGCCCAGAGCTGGCTGCTAAGCTTGTTGGTGAGAACATTGCTCGTCAGCTAGAGCGTCGCATTAACTGGCGTCGCGCAGTAAAGATGGCTGCGCAAAACAGCATGAATGCTGGCGCCAGAGGTGTTCGCATTGAGGTAGCTGGCCGTTTGGGCGGCGCAGAAATGTCTCGTCGCGAAAAGGAGATTCAAGGCAGCGTACCTCTTCACACTTTGCGTGCCGATATTGATTACAACTTAACAACTGCTCAAGTTCCAGGCGCCGGTGTTGTAGGCGTTAAAGTCTGGATTTACAAGGGTGAGGCGTAGGAGTTAGGTCATGTTATTACCAAAAAAATTAGCACACAGAAAAGTGCGTATCGGCAAAAATACAGGCGTTGCGACTGCGTGTAACTACATCGCGTTTGGCGATTACGGTATGCAGAGCCAAGAAAATGAGCGAATTACCTCACGTCAAATCGAGGCCGCTCGCCAGGCAATGACCCGTTACATGAAGCGTGGCGGTAAAGTTTGGATCCGAATATTTCCTCACACGCCTGTTACCAAAAAACCGCAAGACGTCAAAATGGGTGGCGGCAAGGGTAACCCAGAGTACTTTGCAGCTAAAGTTAAGGCTGGCACAGTAATGTTTGAGATAAAGGGTGTAAGCGAAGAAGTTGCCCGCGAGGCCATGAGGCTTGCAGGTCACAAGCTGCCTGTAAAAACTAAGTTTATAAAACGAGAGGAAGTATAATATGGCAGGGACTAAGAAAAAAGTCAACGTTATAGAAGACTTCCGTAAATTAGACGAAAAGCAATTAGTAACTAAAATAGCTGATCTTCGTAAAGAGTTGGTCGAACAGCACCGCGCTAATAAAGCTGGGGAATTACCAAGCACAGCAGTTATTGGCAAAATCCGCAAGGATATTGCAAAAGCATCAACTGTCTTGAGTGAAAAATTCCAAGCTTCCTCAGAGGCGCAAAAGGAGCAAAAGAAATAATATGATACGTAAATTAATAGGGATGGTTGTATCTGATGTGCAAGATAAGACAATTGTCGTTGAAATCTCACGCAGCGTCACCCACCCAATCTATGGCAAGCGCTACAAAGTAACCAAGAAAATTGCAGCGCATGACGAAAAGAATGAGGCTCACATTGGCGACAAGGTAGAAATTACCGAAACTCGTCCAATCAGCAAGCACAAATCGTTTGTCTTGAGCCAAATTGTTGAGACTGGTCATGCAACAGATAAGCTCAAAGAGGTGGAGGTTTAATCATGATTCAACAAGAATCCCGATTAAAAGTAGCCGATAACAGTGGCGCACGCGAGTTGCTTTGCATTCGCGTTCTTGGCGGCACTGGCCGTCGTTACGCTGGCGTCGGCGATATAATTGTTGCTAGCGTTAAAGAAGCAAATCCAGCTGGCAACGTAAAACGCAAGAGTGTTGTAAAAGCCGTAGTTGTGCGCACTGTTGCACCAATTAAGCGCAAGGATGGCAGTAGTATTAAATTTGACGAAAACGCTGCTGTGGTTATTGGTGAAGACAAGAATCCTAAAGCGACCCGCGTGTTCGGCCCGGTGCCGCGCGAGCTTCGCGAACAAGGATACATGAAGATTATCAGCTTAGCACCGGAGGTACTGTAATGAAAATCAAAACAGGCGACCTTGTAAAGGTTATTAGCGGCGGCGAAAAAGGTAAAACCGCTAAGGTGTTAAGCGTCATCTCGAAGCAGAATAAAGTTGTTTTAGAGGGAATTGGTCTGCGCAAACGGTTTATAAAACCAAGCGTAGCTAATCCTCAGGGTGGCACCAAAGAGATTCACGTTGGTTTAGATATCAGCAAAGTTGCTTTGATTAACCCAGACAACCCCAATAAAACAACCCGAGTTGGCTTTGAAGTAAAAAAAGATGGCACAAAGGTGCGCGTTGCGCGCCAAGCCGGTAATAAGGAGATTAAGTAATATGGCTAGTGCCAAGACAGTAAGTCGCCAGCAAGCAGATACTGCTCGTCTTAAGGCTCTCTACAGAGGTGAGCTTGTATCCCGTCTCCAAAAAGAGCTAAAACTCGAGAATGCGCATCAGGCGCCTCGACTCGAGAAAATTACGCTTAACGTTGGTTTGGGCAAGCATAAAGACGATAAGAGCTACTACGAAACAGTAGCAAATACTTTACGCAAGATCACTGGTCAACAGCCAGTTGACCGCATGGCGAAGAAATCAATTGCTACCTTTAAAATTCGCCGCGGAATGAACCGCATCGGCGTGAGCGTTACCTTGCGCGACCGGCGAATGTACGAATTTTTAGATCGACTAATTAACGTTGTTTTGCCTCGCGTCCGCGATTTTCACGGCGTAAGCGCCAAAGCTTTTGACAAGGATGGCAATTACAGTATCGGGTTAACGGATCAATCAGTATTTCCAGAGCTTGGTTTTGTAGATACGACAACAGTCCATGGATTGCAAATTAATTTCGTAATTAAAGCTCAAGAAAAATCACACAGCCGCGCGTTATTAGCCGGCTTTGGAATACCGTTTGAGAAGGAGAACCGCTAAATGGCTAAGAAGTCAATAGTTGCCCGCGACAAAAAGCGCCTAATGTTAATTGCAAAATATGCCGAGAAGCGCGCAGAATTAAAAGCGGCTGGCGATTACGATGGATTGGCGCTGTTGCCTAGAAACAGCAGTCCAACCAGACGCAAAAACCGATCAGCTTTAAGCGGCCGCCCACGTGCTTACATGCGTCGTTTTGGGCTTGATCGTATAAGTTTCCGCGAAAAAGCAAGCAAGGGAGAAATCCCGGGCGTAACAAAGGCCAGCTGGTAGGAGAAAAAATATGAGTATGCAAACATCTGATCCAATTGCTGATTTGTTAACACGCATTCGCAACGCCGTTGCAGTCAATAAAACAGAAGTGATTGTTCCGGCAAGCAAAATTAAGTTAACGATTGCAAAACAGCTTAAAAAAGCTGGCTATCTTACTGACGTTAAGATGGTTGAGGCCAAGCCTCGTGGTACGATCGTTATCACAATAAATGAGCCTGGTGAAAATTCTGTAATAACAGAGATTCAACGCGTTAGCAAGCCAGGTCGCCGCGTTTACGCTGGTGCTGATGAAATTCCACGCATCAAAAATGGTCGCGGTATAGTTTTAGTTTCTACAAGTAAGGGCGTTATGACTGGCCAGGCTGCGCGTAAAGCGCGCTTGGGCGGTGAAGTCCTATGTAAGGTTTATTAAGGAGTAAAAAATGAGTCGAATCGGAAAACTGCCAATTCAGATCCCGAATGGCGTGACAATCACGGTCGGCGACGATCAAACTGTGACCGTCACTGGCCCAAAGGGTACGCTTTCGCAATTTGGCCAGCCTGACGTAACCGTAAAGGTTGAAGATGGCGCTGCAATTGTGTCTCGTGCGAACGATGAACAGTTGGCACGTGCTGGTCACGGCCTTATGCGAGCGTTAGTTGCCAATATGGTAACCGGCGTTACAAAAGGTTTTGAAAAGAAGTTAGAGCTTAATGGCGTTGGCTATCGCGTTAGCGGTGGCGGCAAGACGCTGGATTTTGCAATTGGTTTTTCTCATCCTGTAAAGTATCAAGCAAAAGATGGGATTGAACTAAAAGTAGAGAAGAATATTATTACAGTAACTGGCATCAACAAGCAAGAAGTTGGTCAGGCAGCTGCCGAGATCCGCTCGCTTAAAAAGCCGGAGCCGTATAAGGGCAAGGGCATTAAGTATATTGACGAAGTACTACGTCGTAAAGCCGGTAAGACAGGAGGCAAATAATCATGGGTAAAATTACACAAAAAATTGCTTCACGTTTGTTGCGTAAAAACCGCGTACGCTCAAAGGTCATTGGTACAGATGAGCGTCCACGTCTAAGTGTCTATTTAAGTAATATGCACATTCACGCTCAGATTATAAATGACGCAAAGGGCACCACTTTGGTAAGTAGCTCAACTGCTGTTGCCAAGGTTGCTACAGGGAGCTTGAGTGAAAAGGCGGCTTGGGTCGGTAAAGATATTGCCGCTAAAGCCAAGAAGGCACACATAACAAAAGTTGTTTTTGACCGAAATGGACGTAAATATCATGGCCGCTTAAAAGCGCTTGCTGATGCAGCGCGAGAAGGTGGTTTGGAGTTTTAATATGACAACACAAGCAGTTAGTATAGATCCTCGCGATAAGCGCCGACAAGGTGCGCCAAACCGTGGCCGTCGTGGCAACGAACGCTCTAATGAGCCGCGAGAAGAGAAAATTTTCCAAGAATACGTAGTTAGCATTGATAGAGTTGCTCGCGTAGTTAAAGGTGGCCGACGTTTTCGTTTTAAAGCTTTGGTCGCTGTTGGCGATGGCAAGCAGCGAGTTGGCGTTGGTGTTGCCAAGGGTCAGGACGTTCAAGCTGCTGTAGCAAAAGCTACAGATAAAGCTAAAAAACAGCTCATCACATTCCCAGTTACTGATAGAATGACAATTCCGCACGAGGTTGAGGCAAAAATTGCCGGCGCCAAAGTGTTGATTATGCCAGCTGCACCAGGTACCGGTATTATTGCCGGCGGCGTGATGCGCTCAATTATGCAGCTTACAGGCGTTAAGAACCTTCTTGGCAAGGCTCTTGGCTCAAACAATAAGGTCAATAACGCCTATGCAACAATTGAGGCTTTGCGCAAACTGGTTGAGCAGGATAAATGGATTAACAAGCCTACTAAACGATCAGTCAAAAAAACTGAAGTTAGCGAGGAGGCTGCATAATGAAGTTTAACGAACTACAAGTTGATGGCAATAAAGACCGCAAGCGAGTTGGTCGCGGTATTTCTGCCGGCCAAGGTAAGACTGCTGGCCGCGGGACAAAAGGTCAGAATTCTCGAACTGGCCACAAGCATTACGCAACATTTATGGGCGGTCAAGGTCCGCTAATGCAACGCGTTCCAAAACTGCATGGTTTTAAGAGTTTGCGCGTGCCTGCACAGGTTGTTTACACGGATATGTTAAGCAGCCTTGACGGCAAAACAGCTGATAACATGACGCTTTTTGATGCCAACTTAATTGCTACGCCATATCATTCTGTAAAAATTATTTTGCGAGGTGAGGTTAATGGCAAAGTCACTGTAAAGGTTCAAGGCGCTAGTAAGGGCGCTCAAGAGGCTATTAAGAAAGCAGGTGGCAGTTTTGAAAAGGTGGAAACTCCACATTTGCCTTCAAGCAAACCAAAAGAAAAAAAAGAATAATTCTAAAAGGCGCATGAAAATGCGCTTTTTAGATTGTATTCGGTTTTAGGAAAATGTTAAAAGCCCTAGCGCAAACGTACTAAAATGTGGTATGTTTTAATGAGTATTAGAGTAAAAGATCAAATAACTTATGAACTGGAAAACAATCCTTGCCTCACTCAAAAACCGCGACATGCAAAAGCGGCTTCTTATTGTACTAGCAATTATTGTTGTCTTTAGATTTTTAGCGCACATCCCAGTACCTCTGGCTGAGCCAACGCAACTTAAACAAGTGCTAGAAAACCTAATGTCACAATCAAATCTTGGAGGATTTATGAACTTGCTCACGGGCGGCACCCTCTCGAGTGTTTCAATTGTGCTTGTTGGGCTTTCTCCATATATTACCGCATCTGTTGTTACTCAATTGCTCACAAAGGCTATTCCGCAGCTTGAGGAGATGCACAAAGATGGTGAAGTTGGACGCCGCAAGATCCAGCAATGGACGCGGCTTATTACATTGCCGTTGGCAGTTTTGCAGTCAATCGCTTTTATTTTTATTCTGCGGCAAACAATTCTAACTAGCGCCTCTGGCATCGACATCACTGCTGGCACTACTATGCTTCAGTGGGTTATAATGGTTAGTGCGCTTACAGCTGGGGCAATGCTGTTAATGTGGCTTGGCGAGTTGATTACCGAACAAGGCGTTGGCAACGGCATGTCGCTGCTCATTTTTGCAGGGATCATTAGCCAAATGCCAGAAACGCTCGGTACGCTTATTTCGTCCATAGCTACTGTTTCTAGCACAGAAGATGCACTAAATGTTTTTGGTTGGTTCACACTGCCTATTAACGGCGAAGCTACTCTTGTAGCTGCGATTTTAGCTGTTCTAGGCCTTATTACCTTATACGTGATTGTAAAAATTAACGAGGCACAGCGAGTTATTCACATAAACTATGCCAAGAAAGTCCAGGGCAATAGAGCGTATGGTGGCGTAACTAGCATTCTACCAATTAAGCTAATAACTGCTGGCGTAATTCCTGTTATTTTTGCTGTTGCCTTTTTGGCAATACCAGCTTTTGTTGGACAGCTTTTAAAGACTAGCTCCAACACAGGTATGCAAGAAGTTGGCACAAACCTATCCACCTGGTTTCAAACGCCAAGCTCAACTACCTTTCTGTACGGCGATATGACAACACTAATTTATCCTGCGGTATATTTTTTGTTAGTTGTTGCGTTTACTTACTTCTACACTCGCATTGTATTTAACTCGAACGAAATAGCAGAAAACCTGCAAAAGCAAGGTGGCTTTATAGCAAATATTCGCCCCGGCAAGCAAACCGAGCGATATTTAAACCGAACAGTTACTCGTCTTACGCTTTTTGGCTCAATCGCTCTTGGCATAATTGCGGTTTTGCCATTTGTCTTTGAATTTGCTTTTGCTAAATTTGGTTACACAGGGGCAACAAATTTGGCAATTGGTGGCACAGGTCTACTTATTGTTGTATCCGTTACCCTTGAAACGTTGCGGCAAATTAATTCACGTGCGTTAATGGTCACTTACGATGAAGAGTAAACCGTTCTTGATGATTAAACTTTATAGCTCATTATTTCAAAAAGCCCTTTACAACAGATGTAATTCCCTGTATAATCAATAACTGTAATTTATGGCCAATATCAAGAAAACTAAAAGACCAACCTCAAAGGGTTCACGTGGCACTAGCCAACGTTCGACTCAAGAGGGCAAAGAGGTTATTAAATTAGTTGGAGTGGTTTTAGAGGCTTTGCCTAGTGCAAAGTTTAGAATCGAACTTGAAAATGGCCATGTAATCCTCGGGTATATAGCCGGTAAAATGCGCAAGCACTACATCCGTCTGGTACCAGGGGACAAAGTGGAAGTTGAGTTAACCCCTTACGATCTTACAAAGGGCAGAATCATCTTCCGCTTAAAAGATTAACCGTAAGGATCAAGCGCGAAGGAGATTATGGCGTGAAGGTTCAACCAAGTGTTAAACGGCGCGGTAAAGGTTTTTTTACGCGGCGCAAAGGCGTTCTATTTTTCATAGACCGCAAAAATCCAAAAAATAAGCAGAGGCAGGGCTAACAATGGCGCGAATTGCTGGTGTTACTATTCCAACAGATAAGCAAGTGCAAATTGCGCTTACTTATATTTACGGCATTGGACCTCATTATGCTGCCAACATTTTGGATGCAACAAAAATTAATCCAACCACACGCGTGAAGGATTTGAGCGAGAGCGAATTACAGCTTATTCGTGATGAAATTTCTGCTAATTACACCGTAGAAGGTGAATTACAGCGTGTTGTGACTGGCAATATCAAACGTCTCAAGGAGATTAAGGCTTATCGTGGCCTGCGTCATGCAGCAAATTTGCCGAGTCGCGGTCAACGTACGCGTACAAATGCTCGTACACGACGTGGTAAAAAAGTAACGGTTGGTGGGACTAAGAAGAAAGTGGCTTCAAAGACCTAGGATCAAGATATGGCAGAGAATAAACCTACATCAACCAAGAAGAAGGCAAAGCGCAGCGTACCTGCTGGCGCAATGCACATTAAAGCTACATTTAATAACACACTTGTCACTTTTACGGACAGAAAGGGCAACGCGCTCACTACTGCTAGTGCTGGTGCTATGGGCTTTAAGGGCTCTAAAAAAGGCACAGCTTACGCCGCTCAAGTTGCTAGCGAAAAAGCTGCATCAGCAGCTAAGCAATCGTATGGCATGAGCACTGTAGATGTTTACGTTAAGGGCGTCGGCCTTGGCCGAGATGCTGCAATCCGTGCGTTGCAAGGTGTTGGTATCAAAGTAGATAGTATCGAAGATAAAACAGGTGAGCCGCATGGTGGTGTGCGTCCACGTAAGGCAAGGAGGGCATAGATATGGCACGAGATCGTAGCCCTATTGTTAAACAATCCCGTCGCGAAGGTTACGCGCTGCATCCTAAAGCCCACAAGGTTATGGCAAAGAAAACTGGTATTCCAGGTGTTCACGCCTACGGTCGTCAGGGCAAACAGAGTATGTACGCACAACAATTACGCGAAAAACAAAAAGTTCGTCGCCTGTACGGACTGCTAGAAAAGCAATTTTCTAATCTAATGAAAGAAGCAAGCCGCACAACTGGTCAATCCGGTAGTGTTTTATTGCAGCTTCTGGAGCGTCGGCTGGATAACGTTGTTTATCGCGCAGGCTGGTCAGTCAGTCGCCGCGGTTCGCGTCAGCTTGTGAGCCATGGCCATCTTATGGTTAATGGCATTCGAGTTGACATCCCTAGCTTGCGTGTAAAGCAAGGCGATGTAATTACAGTTCGCCCAGCAAGCACAAAAACGCAATACTTTAGCAAACTCGACGATGTCATTAAAGAAACCAATCAATCTTCCCTGAGCTGGCTGAAGAGTGACGCTAAAAAAATGACCATTACAATCACCGGTCTGCCAACGCGAAAAGAAGCAGAAGCAGATATTAATGAACAATTGATCGTTGAGTATTACTCACGTTAAGGCTTTTTAAAGAAGGCAAGGAGAACGCCGAGAATGAAAGTCATTCACAACCCAACATTAGCTCGCATTGAAGAGCACACATCAACTAGCGCAACGTTTGTTGTCGAGCCACTTCACAAAGGTTACGGCATGACGCTGGGCAACAGTATGCGCCGCGTACTACTTAGTAGTATCCATGGCGCAGCTGCTACGTCCTTTAGAATCGAAGGCGTAACGCATGAGTTTACGACCGTCCCTGGTGTAAAAGAAGACGTTGTAGACGTTATGCTTAACATTAAAAATGTCAGCTTTGTTAGCTATAATGACGAACCAGTCACCGTCCGTTTGGAAAAACACGGCGCTGGCGTTGTTACGGCTGGCGACATTCAAGCCACATCTGATGTTGAAGTGGTTAATAAGGGTGTTATCATCGCAACTATTGATGATCCAAAAGCAAACTTTGTTATGGATATTGTTGTTGAAGGTGGCCGAGGTTATAGAACTATTGAAGAGTCAACTGCACGCCGTGTAAATAGCGACTTTATTGCCCTAGATGCTTTGTTTAGTCCAGTTTTAAGAGTTCGCTACAAGGTTGAAAACACTCGTGTTGGTCAAGCAACTGACCTCAACAAGCTAAGCTTGACAGTTGATACAGATGGTTCAATTAGTCCACGTGACGCTTTTGAGGAAGCAGCCGCAATTCTCGTAAACCAATACACCGCACTTGCTGGCAGTACAAAAGTCGAAGCTGGACCAGCTGTTGGCGTAAAAGGCTATGACCGTGGCGCAGCAGAACTGATGACTCCAATTGAGGACTTGAATCTTACTGCGCGCACAACTAATGCTTTAATTAACAACGACATCCGTACAATTAACGATCTTGTGACCTTGAGTGATACCGAACTACGTGAGCTTAAAGGTTTTGGCAGCAAAGCGCTTGACGAAGTAAAAGACAAGATGGCGGAGCTGGAGCTTTAGGTATGCATAGTCATGGAAATAAAGGCCGAAAATTCGGTCGCGAGCGTGATCAGCGCAAGGCTCTTATAAAAGGTCTCGCCACATCTATCGTGACCTATGGTCAGATCGAAACTACTCTTCAAAAGGCCAAGGAAGTCGTTCCTTATCTTGAAGATTTAATTACAAAAGCCAAAAAGCAAGACCTACACAATCGTCGCATGGTAATTGCTGGCCTTAGTACAGTTGAGGCAGCGCATAAGCTTGTTGACGGAATTACACCAAAACTTTCTGGCCGAAATAGCGGTCACCTGCGCATTAAGCAGACGCGCTTGCGAGTTGGCGACAATACTCAAATGGCCAAAGTTAGCTTTGTAGATGATATCACCGAAGTAGAAATAGAAGAAAAGCCAAAAGAAGTGGCAAAAGCTACTCAAAAGGCAGGTAAATAATCATGAAAACTTACAGCCAAAAACCAGTCGAAGTTACACGCAAATGGCTTCAGGTTGACGCTAGCGAAGCAACGCTTGGACGTCTATCTACTACTATTGCAAAATATCTAATTGGCAAATACAAGCCAACTTACACTGCTCACATTGATGGCGGCGATTACGTTGTTGTCATAAACTCAGCTAAGCTTGTTGTAACTGGCGATAAAATGACAGATAAAAAATACTACCGCCATTCCGGTTTTCCGGGCGGCATTAAAGAGCGCAGCCTTAAAGAACAGATCGAGAGAGACTCCACAAAAGTTATCATTGATGCTGTACGCGGCATGCTGCCAAAAAACAAGTTGCTTGACGACCGCATGAAGCGCCTCAAGGTTTATCCAGGAAGCGTGCATGCACATGCGTCACAGCAACCTGTTGAAGTAAAGGTAGAAAAATAATATGACTAACAGCGAATATTTTTACGGATTAGGCCGCCGAAAATCAAGCACAGCCAAAGCGCGCTTGATGAAAGGCAAAGGCTCAATTACTATCAATCAAAAACCAGCTGCCGAATACTTTTGTGGCAACGAAGCTTGGCTTAGCGAATTGATTGTGCCGCTTCGTCTTATCGGCAAAGAAAAAGACTACGACATTACTATTTTAGTTGATGGCGGCGGCCAATCCGGTCAGGTTGATGCTATAAAGCTTGCAATTAGCAAGGCTATGAGTGCAATGAATGACGACCTTCGCGGTACGCTTAAAAAAGCCGGCTTGCTCAAACGCGACCCACGCGAGAAGGAATCCAAAAAGTACGGCCTACGCGGCGCACGTGCAAGAGAACAATTCTCCAAACGTTAACAAAACATTCAGCGCCCAACAGGCGCTGTTTGTTTTAAGAAGCTTTACATATCTGTCAACAAAAAGTAAACTTAAGACATGGTTTTAGCTCAAACTTCACAATTGCACTCGCATACCTGGCGATGGGGATGATTATTTCTGGCGCTCCTTGCGCAAAAACCCAACAAAAGTAAACGAGATTTTTTATGAGCCAATTACAAAATTCCCATCGGCCACGCGTGTTAACAGGCCTGCGTTCTAACAGCAACCTAACTATTGCCAATTATCTTGGCGCTATTCTCCCAATGTCGCGACTAGCTAAGAAATATGGACAAACCCATGATTTCTTTATGTTTGTGCCGGATTTACATTCTTTTACGACACAAATAAATCACGACGAACTGTACCAAAATACCATTCAAAACGTAAAAATTTACGTTGCAGCTGGCGCAATTGATCTTAGTAGTTCCAATGTTACAATCTACCGCCAAAGTTTTGTGTCGCAACACGCAGAATTGGCATGGATTTTAGATTGCTTCACGCACATGGGCGAACTTGGCCGGATGACACAATACAAAGACAAATCAAGTGGTCAGCAAAACGAGTCTGTTACAGTTGGCCTCTTTAACTATCCAGTTTTAATGGCGGCTGATATTTTGTTGTACAATGCGCAATATGTGCCGCTTGGTGACGACCAAAAACAACACCTAGAAATTACTCGCGACATTGGTCTGCGCATTAACGAACGCTTTAAAGACGTTTTTGCAAACGGCGTCTTTACTACCGTCCCTGAACCCTGGAAACAGCAGCTTGAGTTTTCTGGCCTCAGCAAAGCTTTGCGCATCAGAAGCCTGCGTAATCCAACTAAAAAAATGAGTAAGTCTGATACAGACGAATCTGGCGTAATTCTACTCAGTGACACGCCAAAAATTGCGGCAAAAAAAGTAATGTCTGCCACGACAGACAGCCTCGGTCAAATTAAATTTGACAGGGTAAACCAACCTGGAGTTGCAAACCTGTTAGAGATCTTGGCCTTGCTACAGGATCGCCCACAAGAAGCAATAAACTGCGAGTGGGAAGGTAAAACAAGCTATGGCGATCTTAAAAAAGCTGTTGCAAATGAAATTGGCAGCTTTTTGAGTAAATTTCAGAACGGACTTGAGCAAATTGATGAGCAAAAACTGATGCAAAAACTACAGCATGGCGAAGAGCGGGCTAGGGAAATTGCTGGCGCTCAGCTGCTTAGAGTGCAACAGGCAGTTGGCCTGCGTCAAAGGTGATGGAACAAGTATTTACCGTAGTTGAGGCGAGCGACAGGCTCGATTCATATTTAGCAAATGAGTTGCCGGAACTTTCGCGTAGCCAGGTTCAAAAATATATAGAAAAAAATGATATAACGGTTAATGGCAGGGCTGCAAAATCAAGCCAAAAGCTTAGCGCTGGCGACAAAATTGAGATTAAAATCGCTAAAAGATTAGACTTTTCGCAAAAAACATTGCCGATTATTTTTGAAAATGACGACGTAATTGTAATTAACAAACCGTCAGGCATCCTAACGCACTCCAAAGGCGCTGCAAATGATGAGTTTACAGTAGCAGAGTTTATTAGGCCTCGCACTACAGATGGCAATGAAACAAATCGCCCAGGCATTGTGCACCGTCTCGACAGAGGCACCTCAGGTGTGATTATTGCTGCCAAAAATCACTCGACTAAACTGTGGCTGCAAAAGCAATTTTCTCAGCGCAAGGTCAAAAAGACCTATTTGGCTTTGGTAAAAGGTACGCCAAAAAACGCATCAGCAATTTTACATTTGCCAATTGAACGCAATCCAAAAAAACCACAAACTTTTAGAGTTGGCGGCAACGGCAAGCCTGCCGAAACGGCTTACAAAACACTAAAAAATTATGATGACTACACATTATTAGAGCTTGCTCCGCACACTGGTCGTACGCACCAACTCCGTGTCCACATGCAATACCTAGGCTGCCCAATTGTTGGCGACCAATTTTACGGCCAGCCTGAGCCGCGTCTTAACCGGCTATTTTTACATGCTTACTCTTTAGAAATTACCTTGCCAACAAAAGAACGCACAACTTTTGTGGCGCCATTGCCAGATGAACTTGAGGATTTTTTAAGGGACTTATAATGCGCAATGTAGATTTTGAGTATTTAATTCTAAACCCATCAACCAAGGCGCAGCTTTTGGCTCTACAAAACAGTAAACCACATGCACTGTTATTTTATGGCCCAGACGGGGTTGGTAAGCTAACGGTCGCTTTAGCATGGTCTGCCAACTTGACCGATGAAGAATTTATAAGCGTGATTAAGTCTGACGACGGCACCGCAATTGGGATTGAAACTATTCGCGAACTATACAAAAACACACGTAGCCGCTTGCGCAACCACCAAATTGTAATTATTGATCATGCCGAATTGATGAGTATAGAGGCGCAAAACTCTTTGCTAAAACTGCTTGAGGAACCACGGCCAAATTTAACTTTTATCTTGTTAGCGCCAGAGGTAGGCGAACTATTGCCGACGATAATTTCACGCCTGCAGCCAGTAAAAATTCTGCCTACAGAGAGTAGTCAGATTGCCGAACTAATTAAGCAAAGTCGGCCAAATACTACTTCGGCACAACTTAATCAACTACTTTTTATTGCTGACGGCCGGATTGGCACAACTATGCGCTTGTTGCATGATGACGATTTTTTAAATAAACAAATTGAGCTGATGCAAACTGCCAAAAAGCTCATTACAGAAGGTAAATATGAGAGGCTTTTACGCATTCAGGATCTAGTAAAAGACCGTGGAATTGCCCTAGAAGTTCTTGGCGCCGTGTCGCGTATGGTCTGCTTGCAAATTGCCGCTACAACAGATCAAAAATGGCAAAAAGGTGCCGACTTGTTGCAAGACTGTCAAAAAAATATCAAGCAAAATGGCAATTTACGAGCGCAACTTTTGTACTTGTTTACGGCATTTTAGTGTATAATAGTTGTTGAAATATGTTTACATTATTTATAGTCGCAGCGTTCGGCGCCCTGGCAATCTGGGAGTTTTACAGGGATACTACCGAGCAAGCTGAACAACAATTGCCAGCGCGTATTTCTGATCGGCTGGACAAGCTCTGGCAAATTGCGCAGATTGGTTTGCGCGAGAAAAAATATCTAAGTGCCGAAAAAGCTCTGCTAACAATTTTGCGCGTAGATGAGCGTAATGCGGCCGCTTATAACCGATTGGGTATTCTCTATTCCAAGCAGCGCGCATTTAACGATGCAATTGAGTGCTTTGAGATTGCTCAAAGCCTTGAGCCAAGTGCTAGCAGCTTGCATAATGTTGGTTTGATTTATTACGAAACAGGTCAGTACGACAAGGCTGCAATTGCTTTTGAGCAGGCAATAGAGATGGAAAGCGGCTTGGCTGCACGCTACGTTGCCTATGCTAAAGTTCAAGAGAAGATGGGCGATAATAAAAAAATGATTTCGTCCTTAGAGAAAGCCGTAGAACTGGAGCCAAATCCACAAAGCCTGCGCATTCTAGCAGATGCCTACGAGAGATGTGGTGAAGTAGAATTATCTACAGCAATTAGAGAAAAAATTCAAAAAATACTAATTCCTACGACCATTGCGACACCCAATAAAAAACGCATAGTGCAGCCACGCAAATTGGTTTTGTAAAACAAAGTGCCAACTAGTAGTTGAAAAAATGCCGAAAATCAGGTAATATATTGTAAGTATGGGCATAAAATGCGCCGACGTAGCTCAGAGGCCAGAGCGGCTGTTTTGTAAACAGCGGGTCGTGGGTTCAAATCCCTCCGTCGGCTCCAAATTAACATGCTGGGATAGCGAAGTGGTCAAACGCATCTGACTGTAAATCAGACGGCTTACGCCTTCGGGGGTTCGACTCCCTCTCCCAGCACCATTTTGGTTAGGCGCTGCCCAAGTAGCTCAGTGGTAGAGCACTTCCATGGTAAGGAAGGGGTCACGAGTTCAATCCTCGTCTTGGGCTCCAGGGCAAAGTAGCATTGCTATTATTACCTCAGTCTGCTATAATATTTACTCAGTTGAAATAATAAATTTACCGGAAAATTAAATGGCAAAGAAGAATCAAAAGCGTAAAATTTTTGGCTTGGTCTCAGAAGAAACTGGCGAGCGTCTTTATTACACCACTGACCGTATTAATGCTGAAAAAAAACTCAGCTTAAAAAAATATAACAAAAATACGCGTAAACACGAAGTTTTTACTTTGACCAAGAAGAACCTTGGCCGGAACGAAGTCAAAAAACGCAAATAAATATAATTCCTCGCAAACGCGAGGTTTTATATTTCTACGGCGTTTAAACGCTCAGCCAGCCAATCGCCGACTCGCAGCATTTCTTCTAGGATTGACGGAGTCGGTAAGATATTGCTGGCGTAAACTAGCACTTTGTCGTCGTAAAATTCATAATCAAAACGGGAAAAATGCAGGGCAATGGTTTCGGCAATTTCTGCAGTTAGCATCTTGCCTACAACGTTATAAGATGATGGCGATGCAAAAACCCGCGCCTTCTCCTTAAATGCCTTGCTCTCCGCTCCAAAATAGCCAGTCATGTCTTGGATTCCTACGTTTGCCACAAACATGTGTGCGTAAAAAATCGCATCATGGTGTCTACAGTCAATAAAAACGTGCGGCAACTTGCTGGAATTTAGCTCAAATTGCATAATTAGCCAGCGATATTTGATAGCACCTTTGGTTGGAAAACTAATTTCGTTGCGTCGATCTACAAAAATCATATCCTTGCCGTTGTATGAACCAACGGTGTAATGATTGTCAACGTGCGAAGTGGAAGATGTTAGACCACGCACCAGCTCATATTCGTCGGCGCGTGGGTCAACGTGCCCAAAATATGCCAATCCAAATTTTGCCGCAAACTGTTTTACTATGTGCTTGCTTGCAATGATTGATATTTTATTAAGTGATTTTTTTGCCAATGGTGCCATCATTTTTCTTGGTATCTATCCAAAATTGTGGTCAAAAACTCAGCTTGGCTCCAAGTCAGCGGAGCAACAGATATGAATTTATAGTTGAACGGATTAAATTGCTCAGAGAGAACGCCCGTGGAAAGCATGTGCTCGCTAACCCAGTTTATGGTTTTTTCGGCACGCTCTGGCTTATTATTTGACATATCAAATTGTGCTTGCCAAAGAGTAGTAATAAACCATGGATTGCCATTAGTTGCACCTTCGGCACGGTCATAAGCGTCATTTTGGTAGCGGCCGGCTACTGTTGGATTGTCGCCATCAATGCCATATAACTTACGTAGAGTTTCTAAGGCGGCTTTGGCTTCGGCGGTCTTAAAGTCGAGCAAACCAAAAGTTACCGCACCGTAGAGGCTTGACGAATCAATTGTGTCGTCGTATTCAAGCTGATCATTGCCGTGGTTGATAAAGCCTTTGCAAAAATATTTTTTGTCTTGGCGATAAAGTAGACGCGGCGCTGCAAACTTTATAGACTCAGCAACATTTTTCCAGCGAGTAGCATCAGCTGGCCGCCGATACTCGATAGCAAGATTAGCAGCATGAGACAAAGCGGCATAAACAACAGCTACGGTGTAAGTATGTGTGGCAAACTTTTCCTCCCAGAGGTCATAGCTGGCATGAGGCAATTTGGTTTGCGGGTCAATGTAGCCGGCCATAAAATTGCACATAGGCACAACTAAGCTGTCATAATATTCGTCGAGCGCCATTTTGTCATTGCTAAGGCGCATGTACTCGCAAAATAAGAACACGGCAATAGCGGTTTCGTCTTCTTGAATTGGCGGGATTATGCGGCCCTGCGCTAAATAAGCATGCCAACTGCTGCCGATGGCGCCGTCTGGCTGATATTTGTGCAGCAAAAAGCCATCTGGATGCATGCCTTGACGACAAAAAGAAAAATGGTTTAGCAGCTCGGTTTTATATCCCAAACGCATCAGCGGCCAAAGAGAAAGCGCGCCATCGCGCGGCCAACAATAAGCGTAAGAATCGCGTGTGTAATTAAGCATGGTTGTGTCGGTGCTGGCTAGCACGCCGCCCTGGTGGTCAACTTGAGACTTAACAATTAACAGGCTATTGCGGAAAGGCGTTTGCAGATTTTTAGGCAAATTGGCAATGTATTTTTCTGCTGGCTCAAGCCATTTTTGCCAGTAAGCCAATGTGCGCTCAAAGCGATTGGACATGTCAATTTTTTGCACGTTGGAATGCAAGACAATTGCCTCACGTTGAGTGCGCGCAGCAGTCAGCCAATAACTTATTTTGGATGAATCTAGTGCATTAATATTTAAATTAAAGCCAAAAATTGAATCTACCTGGCCAAATTCAACAACGTTCCCACTCAAAAGCCCATCTTCAGCATCCTTAAAAACGCCCTCGTGACCCTCAATTCCAAAAAGTCCTATAGAAAATTGCGAGAATGGCTTGCCGCTAGCATCCTTGCCTCCAAAAACAAACGCGCGGCGACCTTTGTAGTGCAAAATTGCCGATTGTTCTGGCAAATATTGCGCAGTGTCCGGTGTGATGTTGCTGCCAATAAATAGCATTTGATGCATAAAAAGGCGAATTTCGCGCGGCTTATCACTGCCGTTTACAACTTTGACGTCACGCATAAAAACGTTCCATTCACTATCAACGCAATCTGTAAATTCTAGCGTCACCTGCATCCAATCGTGGTGCGCGGTTATATGGCCGACCAATCCATGCGGGTCATAGCTCATGTTAAATGTCCATGCGCCGTCATCCAGCCAGCTAAAATTGCCATCAATCCAAACGCCAACTTTGTGACGCATCTTGTGCGCGGCAGAATGATTTTCTTGCCCAACATGCGGATAATAAAGATCGTGAACCATGCCGTAAAGGTTAATTCCGACATGTAACGTGCCGTTGCTTAATAAAATTGGCCGAGTCATTTGCGACCTCTTTGCTGGTCGAGCAAACGCAATTTAAGATCGCGCAGCGCGTTAAAGAAGTAAATATAAGCGTCGTATGGCGATGAATACGGGCTGAAGTAGGCGTGAACGTCTCCGTCATTAAACCACTTGGTGCACATGTAGTAAAAATGATCACTGGTTTGCAAACGGCGCCAGTCTTCAATTAAAGATTGATCGCCAGTGGCTAGAACGTCATGTTCTAACTTGTAGATGCATTGGATTGCCTGCTGCTGCATGGCGTTGCCGAGCCAGGCAGTTAGATCGCGCTCGGTGTCAGCCCAGGTGATTGTGTGCGGAATGTCCATTGTGTCAACCGGCTCAAACTTATCAATTGCCTGACTGAGTGTCAAAAAGCTGTTGCCGTCTTTTAGGAACTCACCAGGAAAATGGCGCAGAAAATCGAAAATGCCGTGGTCTTCCCACTGGTGCTCACCAAAGGTTTCGTAGTCCATAAACAGATTGATGAGCTGCTCGTCATCTGGCAAGGCATTGAGCCAGTGCGCGTATTTATCTGCGGTCAACGGCCATTCTGCCCAGTTGCGGTCAGAGAATCTAAAGGCAATATCATCACTTAACTTGTAATTTTTTAGAAGTAGGCGAATTTTTTGGGTGTAGGCTGGGCGATACATAAAGTTTGGCGAACGCCAGCCCAAAACATCGTCCCAACCTTCGGTAATAATGCCTTTGTACCCGGACTGGTCAGCCCAATAAGCAAGGTCGTTGTTGTAGCTGAGCTCGGTATTACGCAAAACTTGCGGCGTCACACCAAAAAGCTCGCGAATTTTTATGCCGTGCTGTTTGACTTGCCGCTCAAATTCTTGCTTGGAGTAAAAAAATGCCAGCGAGTGGTAGTAGGTTTCTGCCAAAATCTCAACACGGCCAGTAGCCACAAGCTTTTGAAAACTCTCAATGACATCTGGAGCCCACATCTGTAATTGGTCTATTAATGTGCCAGTTATTGATAAGCTAAAGTGAAACTCCGGATAAGTTTCTAGCAGTTGCTGCAAAACAGCGTTAGTTGGGCGATAAGATTTTTCGGCAACTTTGTTGATGATGCGCTGGTTATTGGCGCGAGAATCGTAACTAAAATCGTACCAATAATTGCTGTCTTTGCCAGCCTCAAAAACACTGTATGGTCGGACGCGGAATGGCTGGTGAACGTGCATATATAAACAAACTGCTTTTTTCATGCTGGTTGCCTCACAATATTAAAGTATAGCTCGGAGATTTGTCTGGCGACGTTGCTCCAGGAAAGATTGTTAACCTCCTGTTTTGAATTGTGAGCTAGTGAATTTTTTAGCGCTGGCTGTTCGGCGACGTTTATGATGTAATCGGCCAATTTTGTTGTGTCCCAAAAATCAAATTGCAGTGTACTGTGCAAGACTTCACTAACGCCGCTTTGTTTTGAGAGCAAGACAGCGGTGTCGGCGCTGGCGGCTTCTAGCGCGGTTAAGCCGTACGGCTCAGACACCGAGCTCATAACAAACATATCGGCAATTTGATAAGCGTCGCGCCACTGTTTGCCGCGCAAAAATCCAGTAAAAATGACGTTTTCTGAGATGCCAAGTTCGGCCGAAAGGCGAATTAGCTCATCGCGCAGCTCGCCATCGCCAACAATCAAAAATAATAATTTTGGCTGCAAAGAAACAGCCTGCTGAGCAGCTTTTAGCAAGAAGTAAAGGCCTTTTTGGATGGTCAGGCGGCCGAGACTAACCACGACTTTGAAGCCGTGAGTTTGCATGCGGCGAAGATACTCGTAACTGTTTTGGAAGTCATTTTGCTGCCAAAAAATTGCCGGGTCAACGGCACTATAGGCAACCTCAATCTTGTCTGCTGGCAAACCGTAGCGCTCAATTAAAATGTTTTTTGTAGCATTACTAACGGCGATAATGCGGTCAGCCATTAGCAAACAATTGTACTCAATTTCATGAACAAACGGATTACCGCTGGTATTGGCACAGCGGTCAAACTCTGTAGAGTGTACGTGCGCCACAAGTGGCAGGCCCGTTAGCCTTTTGGCGTGCACGCCAGCTTGCAGAGTTAGCCAATCGTGGGCATGGATGACGTCGTATTGGTTATTCTTCACCAAGTGCTCAACAGTATTTTTGTAAGCTTGCTGCTGCTTGTGAAGTTCGTTCGACCAGCCGGAGTAAGCCCCCAAAAAATATTCTGACGAAATTGTTGTTGGATTGACGCTATGGATGTTCATAAAATTGACGTTGTGACCATCTGGCATTTTATATGGCATTACAAAATCAATATTAACGCCGACCTCAGACAAATGGCGGCATAAATGATAACACGCCACTCCCAGGCCACCGCTGTTGAGCGGCGGCAACTCCCAACCTAGCATTAATATCCTCATTTTATATTTGTGCCCACGTACTTATTTATATCTTAGTATAAGCATATGCGGCTTAGAAGGCAACCTTTTTGCGATAAATAATGTTAAGTACCTATCGCGCTACAAACTTACGCTGGTCTGGCAAAACTGCATAAGTTGGGTTATAATCTGAAGGCATAGGGGCGTAGTACAACGGTTAGTATAGGGGTCTCCAAAACCCTTGATCGTGGTTCGATTCCGCGCGCCCCTGCCAGGTTGAAATCATAAAAATTCCAAACCCGATCTTCCAGGTTTGGAATTTTGTTGTTTTAAACACTGAGTGATGAGATTCCAAACTACTTTTTGCTGCATTGTGAACCTCGAGATAAGCAAGTATTTTTAAAGGCATGAATTCATCAGTTCAAAAACGAAAAAAGATCGTAAAGCAGACCGTCGCCAACGAACGACCTGAAGACTTGAAGGTTTCAAAGGAATCTCAGCAGATTGCTAGTAGTTACGTCGCTGGCAAAGCATCTGCCAAGGAAGCAGCGCAGAAAATACGTGCCCGCTACGGAAAGATTTAAGTGGCTGATGTCGACGAAAACCCAATTACAGCGCAGCATATGGTCAACCTAAGTGGCCAGATGGGTGTACCTTTTAGACCTGACAGGACTGCCAATTTGTCTCTGGCGGCGAGCTTATTCTCCGATATTGAGGAGTATCCGCGTTTTAATTTTGTCCATACATTACAGAAAAAGATGCCGAAGGCTGGGATAAATCAACCAGCCATGTATATATGAACCGAGTACTCCCTGGCTTTTTGTACGTGCCGGTCAATATTCCTAAAGACGATCTGGGTGCTCTCGATAACTTCTTTCGTTTCTTCTAGAATCGCAAAGATGTTCCGGCACTCAATGTTACTCAACTCATTCCAAGACAATCCAGTTGTATTAGTGGGCCTTGCCTATGGCGTGGCCTGTTTGCAGGGCTTGCCGCGTTCTGCCTCGGTTGTCTGCAATCCAGAGTGCTTTGGAGAGTGCAAGCTGCTCTCCGGCTTTGTATGGCAGCCAGAAAGGCAATGATGCACGAATATCGCCATTAGCCCCAATACTGAGCCGCAAACTTCGGTTGCCACGTCTCTTGTACAGTATTACGGTGCCGATGCTGGGTATACTGACTTGTTTGGTTGCCATGTATTTGTCAAGCTCCCACTTCCCGCAACACCCTGTCTCGCACCCCTGTTGTAATCTGTTGAGTGAATTCTTTAATCTTAGTTTTATTTTTTAAATTTTTAATATTATCTTCAAACCTAGCGGCGTAAGCC
>JAEHDC010000064.1 GCA_016880595.1 Candidatus Saccharimonadota bacterium | reverse complement strand
TTAATGGCAGCGAGTACCTCGCTGCGGGTTTTAGGGTCGTGCTTTGCGGCCATATTACTGAACTCCTTTAGCTATATATTATATGTCTTTGTCGAGATATGGTGTTTAGTATATTGGGAGCCTGACAATTACTTATATAGTCTATTCCACTATTCATTTCCCAGGCACTAGAAATAGCGCTTTGCGCAGCCTCTTTCTCAATGCTAGTAAACCCTGCATGGTAGTTTGGGTGTAGGAGTGGAATCGCAATACTAACAAAAAAGAAAACTGCAATAAATAATAGAATATTTTTTTATTAAGTAAGGTCTTCATGAGACTACCTTAACAATCTTCAAAGAAGGAGTCAATTTATTATGGCGCGAGGGTAGGAGCTTAGTAAATGCCGAGATATCGCTCCCGGCTGGCGCCATCACCCTAGAGGGGAAAGGATTCTGGGTTCTTATTCGTGCTCCAGCCTACCGGAACATTTGTGCCAGTCGATGCAAAGCCGACCTCAGCATAAATGACACATTGCATCCATAACCAGTGCCACTGCAATGTCGTCCGACACTACGGTGAAGACACTTACAGCTACATCAGAACCACCCTTCTATTGAATTTGAATGTCAAACGCATGTAAAGTGATAACATAATGCTACCAATAAAAATACACTTAAATGCATCACTCAAACAACACCGAATTCTGCCTAAAGATTTTCAAAAAAAGCTCGAAAATTCTTCCATCTTCTCTATTTGTGAAAAAATTAATTTAATATCTCTACTCATCAACAAAAAATGGGTAACAGAGCTTGACATTGGTCTATCAAATAAAGATGCTTACGTTAAAGAGCTAGACAATTTAAGCTTGCCCTGGCGCGTAAACCATTACAAAAGTCCTCCTACGAGCTGGATTCAGGTTGGAGCAAATCAAGCTGTTTTGGATTATGTTTTTGAACGTGGCAGCGACCTCAGCGAGCTCGAGGCGGGTGTACTTTATGGCTATCCAATTACTCACGCTTTAGGTTTTATGGGTATTATTGACGATTTCGTAAAACCAAAAAAGAACATCGCAGAATTTTATTTGTCTGGCGTTTTCTCGGCCGAGTTCAAAGATGATGAATCGCAATATTTTGATGCTGTTTGGGCTGAAATTTGCCAAACAAGCCCAAAAGTTGCTAAGCAGGCTTTAGAGCATTTCAAAAAAACCGTCAAATAAACCACTTTCCTCTTGCCTAGCACCTTGCGTAAGAACTATAATTTAAGTAGTGTCAAAATTGCGCAAAAAAATCACCACGCACATTCATCGCGCACAGATAAATCTAGCGCCGAAGAAAACCTCGCCAGATGTATTATGGGGCGAGTTGTTTCAAGATGTCCAGCTGCATCGTATTTTTGAGGACAGCATTACTTTTGCTGACATGATTCCGGCAGCGGCTGCCAGGCAAATCCTCAAGGATTACCGCAAGGAGCGTGAGGATCCGCACTTTGACCTGCACGACTTTGTTGAACGCCATTTCCAAGATATCATCCAAAAAGGAAGCTACACCACAAACCGCAAGCACACCATAGAACAACATATAGAGGAGCTTTGGGGCGTGCTACAACGCGAAATCCCCAAAAACACTGGCTCGCTAATTGGCCTGCCCTACCCCTACGAAGTAGCTGGTGGCCGTTTTATTGCTCAATATTATTGGGACAGCTACTTTGTAATGCTTGGCCTGGCCGCTGGCGACCACTGGAACATAGTGGAGGGCATGGTCAAAAATTGTGTATTCTTAATCCGCAAGTTTGGCTACATTCCAAATGCAAGCCGCACGTATAATAGTACGCGGTCGCAACCACCGGTTTTTGCTTTGATGGTTAGGCTGCTTGCCGATCACAGCTCTAAACGCACGCTCGTCAAATACCTGCCATATCTTATAGCTGAGCACAATTTTTGGATGAAAGGCTCACGCAATCTTGGCTCAAAAAGAGTTGCCTCCTTGCATGCCGTACGGATGCCAGATGGCAGTATATTAAATCGCTACTTTGAAACAGCCACAGCACCACGGCCAGAAAGCTACAAAGAAGATTTAGCAACCGCGTTACGAGCCAAGGGCCGCACGCCAAGCCGAGTTTACGTTGATCTGCGCGCTGGCGCCGAGTCTGGTTGGGACTTTAGCTCACGCTGGTTCAAAGATCCAAACGACATCGCCACAATCTGTACTACTAATATGATTCCGGTAGATTTAAACTGCCTAATGGTCACGTTAGAACAAACCATTGCCGACGCCTACAGCACAATCAAGCAAAATCGCCTGGCGCAGCACTACGAAAATTTGGCGCAAAAACGCATCGAGGCAATTCGCAAATACTGCTGGGACTCACACCAAAAATTCTTTACAGATTATAACTTTGCAGAAGAAAAATCCACTGGCGTCATTAGCGCAGCCGGTCTATTTCCCCTGTTTTGCAATGTTGCCACAAACGAGCAAGCCAGCGACGTATCTTCATTAGTCGCCAAAAAACTGCTTCAACCTGGCGGCATTGTAACGTCGCTAAACCAAACCGAACAACAATGGGACTGGCCAAACGGCTGGGCACCGCTACAATGGGTAGCAATCCAAGGCCTTAGAAATTACGGATACAAATATTTAGCCGACGAGATCAAAGAACGCTGGATAAAGTGCAACGTCAAGCTCTATGAGGAGCAAGGCAAACTGGTAGAAAAATACAACGTCGTAGATATTAACAGTCACGCTGGCGGCGGCGAATACGAGCTTCAAGATGGCTTTGGCTGGACTAATGGAGTTTTGCTAGCACTTTTGCGCGAGGAAACGTAACGTCATGAAACAAAAAATGCAGCTTGTTGTTAAAAAACTAAAGGGTGCGGCAAACATCAACAACGGCGTTTTACTGGTGGCAGTTTTAATTGCCTCCGCCTGCATTTGGAGCACAATTGAAGCAATACAAAATAACTTTAGCCTACAGCAAAAAGTTGATACCTTAACGCAAGAAGTCACAATTGACGAGCTGCAAAATAAAACCTTGGTGCTACAAAAAGCCTACTACAGCAGCGACCAATATCTTGAACTCAGCGCCCGTGAGCGCCTTAATTTCGCAAATCCTGGTGAAAAATT
>JAEHDC010000063.1 GCA_016880595.1 Candidatus Saccharimonadota bacterium | reverse complement strand
TGGCGCCGCCGCGGCGGCGTCACACACTGGCGCCATGACAGGCGCCGACATTGTGTTCGACGCTGCGTTTCTCATAGAACCCACGTGGCTAGTTGGTTGCGCCTAGCAGATTGCAGCATCCTGTATAATAAAACTTATGAAACAAGAGCCAAAATTACCTCTAAAATTTCCGAAGAGCTTTTTGTGGGGAGCGGTAAGCTCGGCGCACCAGATTGAAGGCGGCAATCACAATCAGTGGTCAATTTGGGAGTTAGAAAATGCCCAGGTCTTAGCGCAACAGGCTAAGTATAAGATGTCACATTTGCCAAAATGGGAAAGCATAGAAGCCGAAGCTTCGCTCCCAGAAAATTATGTCTCTGGCTCTGCGACAGATCATTATAACCGTTATGCAGATGATTTTACACTACTTAAGCAGCTCAACATGAATGCCTGGCGTTTTAGTATTGAATGGTCACGTGTTGAGCCGCAAGAAGGCGCATGGAATGCTGAAGCAATCGAACATTACCGAGCTTACCTTAAAAAACTTAAGGCCATGAATATCGAACCGTTTGTAACACTTTGGCACTGGACTGTGCCGGTTTGGTTTGAGCAGCTTGGTGGCTGGGAAAAGCGCGCCAACATTAAGTATTTTGAGCGTTTTGCCGCTAAGATTATTGAAGAGCTTGGCCGTGACTTTAGATACATCATCATCTTAAACGAACCGGAAACATATATTGCCCAAAGCTATCTAGAAGGAGCCTGGCCGCCGCAAGTTCGCAATAAAAAGCGTGCAATGGTGGTCTTGGCAAATCTGCTAAGCGCGCACAAGCGTGTTTATAAGATTGCGCACACTGCTGGCCGGAAGTACCGTGTTGGCATTGCAAAATTTACAGCGCTTCATTATGCTGGCGATGACGCCAAGCTCACCAGGGCAACTGCGGCATTCTCAAGATGGGGAAGTGAATATTTTATTATTGGCAACATAAAACGTCACCTAGATTTTTTAGGCGTCAACTTTTACCGCGTTTGGCGTTATTATGGTTACCGGCTGCACGAGGCCGAGGATAATGTTAGTGATATGGGTTGGGAAATGCAGCCAGAAAAAATTGAGCCAGTTGTAAAAAACCTCTTTGAGCGATACAATTTGCCAATTATTATCACTGAGAACGGCGTGGCGGATCGTGATGATGAGCATCGCAAATGGTGGCTTCAACAGACGCTTTTGGCCATGCATCGTTTACTGCAAAGTGGTGTAAAATTAGAGGGCTATTTGCATTGGAGCTTAACAGATAACTTTGAATGGAATAGCGGCTTTTGGCCGCGTTTTGGATTGGCAGAGGTGAATTACAAGACAATGGAGCGTAAACTTCGGCCAAGCGCGCAATGGTTTGGCGATGTTATAAAAAAGGTTAGGCAACAAAAGTAGCCAAAAGCTGTGCAATTCAGTTATAATGACAAAAAATAGCAAGGGAAATTGATGTGAATCTTAAAAAAGCGATAATTGCGGTTGCTGGTTATGGGACGCGCCGTCTGCCAATTACCAAGAGTATTGAGAAATGCATGTTGCCAATTGGCAATCGGCCAGTGGTTGACTATTTAGTAGAAGATTGTGTAGCCAATGGAGTGACAGAAGTAATCTTTGTTGTTGGCGAACAACACCAACAAATACAGCAATACTATTCTGGTAAAAATCAAGAGCTAGAAAGCTACCTGTACAAAAAGAACAAGACAGGAGATTTGCAAAATCTGCAAAAGATTGTTAGCCAGGCCACATTTAAATTTGTTGTCCAGAGCAGTAAAGGAGCCTATGGCACGGCCGTTCCTTTGGCACTATGTGCAGAATTGATTGATCCAGATGAACAGGTTCTATATCTTGCGGGCGATGATTTTATTTACAATAATACTGGTGAATCGGCTTTGTCTCAACTGATTTCAGGTGTTCGTAGCAGTGGAGCGACGAGCGGTTTGTTGGCTGCGGAAATCTCAAGTCAAGATATTGCAAAATATGGTGTAATTGAACTTAGTGATGGCGCATTTGTGAGGATTGTTGAGAAGCCAAAGCCAGAGAATGCACTAAGTAATCTAATAAATATAAGTAAATATGTTTTTGATAAAGACATGGCTAGCCATGCCGCAGCAGCTTTAAATCAGCCGGCGTCAAATGGTGAATGTCAAATAACGGATGCGTTAAATATGTATGTGGCTGATGGCAAAAGAGTAGAGGTTATTCGCGCCCAAGGAGAGTACCTTGATGGCGGTAGCTTGAGCGGCTGGCTACATGCAAATAATGTTGTTTGTGGCTAGCGTATAGTATTAAAATAGAGTAAAAAGTAGCCTGTGGATAACGTTTACCATAGGCTACTTTTTATCTATAGAACACCTACCAACAGATGATAATATTATCCACAAAAATGTGGATAAGTGGACGGCGTGGGTTGTATGTGACAAAAATTGGGGTTGCAGTGGGTAATTGTGGGTAGTACACTTAAGTCAGTGGAAAGCGGTGGGCAAGAAACTCACAGCATAAACAAAAACCACGGTTTAAAAAATGGCTACAGTCGACTACTTTGAACGCAAACTGGATGACAAGCGAAGGCTGACTATACCAGCCGAGCTTCGAGACGAGTTTGTAAGTGGGGTAGTGTTGACGCGAGGGTTTGGCAAATACTTGCATTTATATCCAAAGTCAGTTTGGAACGAGCTTGCCGAGCCAGCACTCAACGGCGATATTTTGGACGAGCGCATTGCGGATTTGAACGTAAAATTCCGCAAGGGCAAAACCGAAGCAGAGCTGGACGCAAAACAGGGCCGCATAAGTGTTGAGCAGCATTTGTTGGACTACGCAGGCGTTAGTCGCGACGTAGAAGCAACTCGAGCTGGCCGATACTGGCGACTTGAGGCCAAATAACTGGTTCTTTAAAAATATGCGACGACAACCGCCAAAGTAGGTAAGCCAGGGATGGAAACATCTTCGTAGTCAGCTACTTGGCATCTGATAAGTGGAAAAAGAGCCACCACTTTTTAAGCCCTAGCACCTTTCCCCTCCAAAACACCTCCCAAAAAAACTCCACCTCACACAAGTCTCTCATTAATGGATTTTAATGCATCTCGCCCACAACGAGATGACACCACAACAACTCCATTACCAACAAAAACAAAAACGTATTACAATAAAAACAAATATATCAGATGCTAAGTAGGTGACTACGAAAAATGAATACACCACAACAACTCCAACACATTCCTGTTTTGCTTGAGCGGACACTAGAGCTTTTGCAGCCAAAAAAGGGTGAAACATACCTTGATTTAACTGCGGGCTATGGTGGTCACGCCGGTAAAGTGATCGAAGCCATTGGCGACGCTCATTTTGCTACGTTGGTTGATCGGGACGAAAATGCTATCTCGGCTCTCGAGCCATTAAAAAAGCGCGGCGCTTGCGTAATAAAAACAGATTACGCCAGTGCGGCGGCGACTTTGAATGGGCAAGGGGAGAGCTATGATATGATTTTGCTCGATCTTGGTGTATCGTCGCCACAACTCGACATCGCAAAGCGTGGGTTTAGTTTTATGCAAAACGGGCCGTTGGATATGCGAATGGATCAGCAAACTGGTTTTACGGCTGCTGAAATCTGCAACAAGGCTTCGGAAAACGAATTAGTGCAAATTTTGCGCGAATACGGAGAAGAGCCTCATGCAAATAAGGTTGCCAAGGCAATAATTGCCAACCGGCCGTTTAGCACAACAACACAACTTGCAGATGTCGTAGGAAAAGTTTATCGGGGTCGGCGGGGTAAAATCCATCCGGCAACGCGTACTTTTCAAGCTTTACGCATCGCTGTAAACCAAGAATTGCAGCAGCTACAAGATACGCTTTTGCTCATTCCGAATTTGTTAAGGCCGGATGGGCGAGTAGCGATTATCAGTTTTCATAGCCTGGAAGACCGTATGGTCAAACGCTTTTTTAAAGAGGAGCAAGAGGCAGGTTATGAAGCGCGGCTACAGATTCTTACAAAACAGCCAATCAGCGGTGCAATCGACGATGTTCACAATCCGCGAGCACGGAGCGCCAAGCTTCGCGCCGCAGTGAAAATAAAATAAAAAGAAAGGTTACCATGAAAATTCAGGTAACTGGAACATCCCGAAAGGTCAAAGTTCAGGTCCGCAAAAAGGCCTAGAGTTTGATCGGGATTAAAAAAGCCGCGCAGTCAAAACAGCTGCGCGGCATCAAGAGAAAAATAAAAATGTCACCTCGCCAACCATATACACTAAAATCACAAAGGCAAACAGCTCAGGTGAGTATGCGCCGCAACCAAAACACAGTACGTTTTAGGATGAAAGCCGGACTTGGGCCGGTTAGCAATGCTGTGATGATTGCCCTTATGCTTTCGGTGCTTGGTTTGATTTACTTGACACAAATCACAAAAACTAGTACTTTTGGATATCAGTTGAACGATTTAACAACAAAGCAAGAAGAACTTGCCAGCGAGAATACTGATCTCGAGGTGGAGCTTGCTCGATTACAAGCACTCGAGCGCGTACAACAAAGCGATGTTGCCGCAGCTATGACAACCCCGACTTCGACCGAGTACGCCAACACTAACTAACATCTAAAGGCACCGCATGCAGCAGCCAATGCCAAAAATTAGCCGTATAAATTTGCTAAGAATTTTTATGTTTGTATTAGGGGCGATTTTCATTGTCCGGCTTTTTTATGTGCAGGTAATTCAGCATGAATACTATGCAAATCAGGCCGAAGAAGAGCATATTTCAAAATATACAATCCCAGCAACTCGCGGTTTAATTTATGCCAAAGATGGCACTAGCGGTTATGCGCCTCTTGTTCTAAATGAGACAGTTTATACGGTCTATGCCGATCCAACGTATGTTGATGACGCATCAAAGGTGGCTGAGGTAATGCGCAATGTAGCTGGCGGTAATACGGTTGGTGATTTTGAGACAGGTCTTAATGACAAGGAACTTCGTTATACTATTTTGGCGCGGCAGGTTAGTAAAACTCAAAAAGAGCTTATTGAAGAAGAGGATCTTTCTGGTGTTGGCTTTCAGGAGGAATCCAAACGTGTTTATACAGAGGGTCAGCTGGCTGCGCAGGTGCTTGGCTTTGTGAATAGCGAAGGTGAAGGTCAATATGGAATTGAAGGTGCTATGAACACGGAATTGGCAGGCACAGACGGACAATTAAAGGCTGTAACTGATGTTAATGGAATTCCGCTTTCGGTCAGTTCAGACAATATTGAAGCAGAGCCGGTTAACGGCCAAAATATCGTTTTAACTATTGATAGGGGCATACAGAATAAAGCTGAACAACTCTTAAAAAGTGGTCTCGAAAACGCAAACGCTACTAAGGGTAGTATTATTGTCATGGATCCGGACAGTGGTAGCATCCTAGCTATGGTAAACTATCCAACTTATGATACAAGCGATTATGGCAGCGTTGATGACTATACGATTTTTTCTAACCGTGCTATTAGTGACCCGTATGAGCCAGGGTCGATAATTAAGGCTCTAACGATGGGCGTTGGTTTAAACGTGGGCGTAATTACTCCTACAACAACGTACAATAACACAGGTTCAGTGCAGGTTCAAGATGCAAAGATAAGTAATGTTGCCACTAGCCCGACAGGTTCTGTAACAATGACGCAGGTCTTGCAATACTCGTTTAATACAGGCGTTGTGCAGGTGTTAAAATGGCTTGGTGGAGATGACGACATTAATGATACCGGCAAGCAAATCTTGTATGATTATTTTACTGGAAATTATTT
>JAEHDC010000062.1 GCA_016880595.1 Candidatus Saccharimonadota bacterium | reverse complement strand
CATCAGGGTAAAGTAGGCCTGTTTGTTGCCCTGCAAGAGGTGACAAGATTGCTAAGCGAAGCGCGCTCCACGGCAAATGACGACGTAGTTGCCATATTTGCTGATTGGTGTCTTGAGTTTGAGGGCGCAGAAGACTTTGATATTTGTGAGGTTGCTTTAGGCGATGGAGTTGGCGAGGTCTACTCTCGCCACCAGGTAAAGGCCTATAATGGCAACGACGCTAAAAGTTTTAAAAAATATAATGATGTCCTCAATCCTTACTCCAGAAAAGTTAAGTACAAAGACGGTAGAGAGGTGGTCAAAGAATTCGATGGTTTCAAGAAGCGAGTTACAGATTTACGGGGCAATGATCTTGGCAAGGAGATCCCGATTGGGCGTAGGTTTCTGCACACAATACAAGCCATAGATGACTGGAATAGTTCTGATAATAAAAACGAAAATGAAGTAAGGCTGTATTATTATCCTGGTGAGCCTGAAGAGCAAAAATCATACTGTGATTTGTCAAGGACGTATGAGAGCGGAGATTCTATTATGCAATGTCCGCTCTTTAAGATGGTGACAGTAGAGATCCAAGCTATAGACCCATCGAGCTACCCAGACAAGAAGGTTGTCAGTAGGGCTGTAACAATATGGCAACAGCTTCAGGCCTGTCTACAAAATATAGTGGCTTCTGCGCACGTAACAAAAACACGTGCATGTTTTTCCTTTGCACAAATCTATCAGATTATTGTTGATGGTGGTGGAGTTGAGGATTGGAACCGAGATAGAATCAAGCGCAAGATACAATACGAATGGGAGCGGATTCAAAAGACTCGCGAGGCAAATAACGAAGACTTCAATGAAAACTACGGCCGCGCCAAAGACTGGATCGAAGACCTATTGTTGAAGGATGGCGAAAATTTTGAGGTCGCTATTAGTAGGCTGCGCCCCCATAAGCAGAATGCGCCAGACCTCGATATTGACGAGACTGGATTTCGCTACGTAGTCCACGAGGTTATAAAATGCGTCGAACGATATGTGCCAAACCAAAAAGGCCCGCATTATAGCCACAACGGCCATCGATATTATCTGACTACCATTTCTGAAGAAGACAGCGGTAACGAGAACAAAGTCATAGCGCGGGACGTGCTAAATGGCATAAACGAGAAGACCGACGACTACTTCCGTCAAGGCAAAATAATTACAAGGCACTTGTCGATTGATTTTGAGCAGCTTGTACAGGAAGACGAGTTCAGCGGTCATGGTAGTCTTGCGGGGTTTGAAGCCGATAAGTTTACGGAGATTGCGCCGAAATCACTAATCACCACAGTTGTCGCTATTGATGAGTTGAACAGGAGGGCTTAGAGAGTGCAAGCAACCATAATTCAACTACTGGAAGAGTCTGGGTATACATCCTTCAAAGATTCTGCTGAGCCAAAAGCTTTTATCGGTAAAGATTTTGAGGATTGTGTAATAATATGTGGCTACAACCGAGCAGAGCTCGAATCTTTTGCCAACCACGAAAATGCCAAGACAAAGGCGGTGATGCAGCTATATAGCAAAGTGGTTGCGATTCATGATAGTGCTTTCAAGGATGCCGTCCTAATCATCTATTATAACATCAATACCATTAAAGACCTCGACGAGAACGGTTTGAAAAATACAATCTTGCGCGTAGAGGAGAATAAGTATGGCTTAAGAGTTTACATACTTCCTTACACTGGCAATGCAGAAGCGAGGATTGCCGTGGCGCAACAAGGAGCGAATCTTACACACGCCTTGGTATCTGAACTTCAAAAAGGTCAAGATAGCCTGGAGTCACGGCTTGAGGATGAGACATATTTTGCTATCACACAGCTTTTTACTAAGTTGCCTTTTCTGCAGATTGATTTACTATCTTCAGGAAAGGCAATGGAGTCGCTTGATACGCAGCTAGATAAGGCTATTGGAACAAATAATAAAATGAAAAATCTTATTATAGCCAGGAATCTCGAAGAAATAATCCAACTCAGTGTAGAAGACATCCTGGGTGATTATTCTAAACTCGAGGAGGACAACTTGTGAAATTGAGACTAGTCGAACTCGAGTTACACGACTTTAAGGGGCTTAACAAAGGCCCGCATATCGTTACGTTTAATGACATGTTGTTTTTGAGCGGTCCTAACGGATTCGGTAAGACAACGATCTTTGAGGCAATTGAATTGTGCCTAACCGGAAAAGTTGCCCGTATCGAGGAGAACATTCGGAAAGAGCACGGAAGAGTCTCGCACGATGCGTCACCGCTTCATAACAATGGCAAGTCACCTTTTCAAATTAAGCTCCGGCTTCGTAAGGACAAAGATGAACGAACGATCGAGATTAGTAAGCAACCTGGCAGAAAGCCATTGGCTGATTACAACAAAGATATGTCGATCAAGTTTTATGGTGCGGCAAGTAGCGAGAATAATGAAGTGGGCAGACAGACAATAAGCGACTGGCTTGGATTCGGCACTTCACCAGAGGACATCTTTAAGCTTTTTGTTTATATGTCACAGGAAGACAATACATTTTTCTTAAAACAAAAACAAACTGATCGGCACACGCTTCTTAACCCACTATTAGATACGGACAGCCATAATGGTAACCTAGAGAAGATTGAGAAGTATTGTGAGAATATCGCGACCAAAATTTCTGAGCTAGAGAAAACGCTAAAGGCCTTCAACAATAATTCGTTGGACGGTGCAGAAATCATAGAATATCAATCGCTCTTCCCTTGGATGAAATCCGATAATTTGCCTATCTATGATAGCAAGGAACCATATGCAAATATGGCTGATGACGAAACGCTCGAGAATAGGCACGAAAATAACAATACTGGCCTCAAGGAAATGCATGATCTGATCTCTGTATTTGACCTCGATGAATATCGGCGGTCGATTAAGTTTAACTATTTCTTGAGGCCCTTTAGTATAGTTGACAATTTCTCTTCTAAATTGATTAGTAGCTTGCTGAGCAGATCTCCATACTTAAAAAACTTACGGAATAACAAAAAAATTATAGATGCCCTTCGTGATCGTCATCTAGCTACTAAAATTATGGCGAGAAAGCTGTTAACTAAAGAGTCACTGTCTATATATAAGGAAGGCTATACCGACTTCACCACCTATCATTCCTATCTTTACGAATACGATGATGGTGAGTTGGTCATGATTCCAGCAGAGAGGGTGCTAGAGTTCATGGCTACATCTCACGACGTCGATGAGTTGTACAAAAAGAAGGCCAAGACTCTTTGGGACTCCTACTCTACTATGAAGCTGGCAGCCCAAGAGTATGGGCGCATGTTACAGCAGCTAGACAAGGCTCGCTCGGAGCTTACAAAGCATCTTAGCGCCCTCAAAAAGAAACAGCCCGATTACGGCCACGTATGTATTTACTGCGGCCACGATTGGAAAACTGACGATGCGCTGCTGGCCGCGATAGAAGGTAGTGCGAATAAATTCGCAACACTCGAAAATACCGAATCCAAAAAGATGAAATTAATTCTGGAAAAGGTTGTTAAGGATTTGATTCAACCGATGCAGGATAAGATTGGCGGTTCACGCAGGAAGCATGATATGTATCGTTTCTTCGTGATCGATCATGCAATTACGAATGAAGACAGCAGCTTAGTACAGATAGCCGAGCAACTTTACCCACAAGTTGTTCAAAAACATACCCTCAAATCAGATACTGACATCAGCTCGATTGCTAATGAGGCAAAGGATCTGGAAAAAGAGCTTAGAGAACTTATATCAATGGAGGAGCTGAATTTGCTTGCAAAAGTCGAAGGCTACCTTAATGACAACCCTGGTTGCAACAGCTACACAGAAGCCTTAAGCAAGTTTTCTTTCGAGCTGCCCGACACTTCAAATGTACGCTCAGTTGTTACACTAGAGGAGTCTGCGGGCGCCCTAGAAACTAATATAAAGCGCTTCGTGGCAGCAAACTTTAAATACAACAAAGAGATAATCACCAACGCAAATGTTAACCTCCTGGGCATATACTTCGATCTTCAGCACCTGGATGATGCGACCTTGAATCAACAATTAACGTACGTAAAGGGGCACGTTGACGACAAAATACGATATGTAAATGGGCGATACCGTCTAGAAAAGATGAAGACGTATAAAGATGCCTTGAGGACTCGAGAAAAACTAATTAAGTGTCAGAAGCAGGCTAGAGAGCAACTCTTAGACAAGTACAGGAACGTCTTAACGGCTTACCAAAACGCTATAATGCGCGACCTGCAATTGCCTTTTTATATATATTCAGCTCGTATTTTACAAAATTGTTCGTATGGCAGCGGAGGCCTTTTTATTAGAACTCGTGGGGAGAAAAGGCGGTCTCTTGGACAAAACGCAGATACCAGCAAAACTCTAATATTTGGTGTGCCTGGTAGTACGCATGATGTCACTAACCAGCTCAGTTCTGGCCAGCTCGTTGCAGTTGCCTTAGCATTCTTCTTATCGATGAATACAATCTACCCAAATTCCACCAAGAAGTTATTGCTGCTTGATGATCCCGTTCAGGACATGGATTCGCTTAATTTTCATGCCTTTATAGACCTGATGCGTCGAGAGTATGTAAACAATAACTATCAGGTCATTCTATCAACTCATGATGACCTACAAATGAATTACATGCGATACAAGTTTAGAGTCGGTAAAAATGGTGTATTCAATGTACAAAACGAATTCTTTAAATCTGGAGATGAGCAATGAACACTATAACCTGCAAAAAATGTGGTGAACCAATCGAAATTAGCGAAGCCCTGCAAGGACAGATCGAAGCACAGGTACTTGCTGCCGAGCATAAAAAACATGAGGCTGAGATTGTAAAAATCAAATCCGATGCCGCAGACGCAGCAAAGAAGCAGCTCGCTAGTGAAAAAGAACTCCTTGCTGAGCAGCTAAAGAATGACCTAGAAATTGCCACGAAAAAGCTTGAACTAGAAGCCGATTCTAAGCAAAAGAAAGCCGTTCTTGAGCAAGAAATGCATATTAAGACTCTGCGAGATGATGCCGAAAGTGCCAAGGAGAGCAACAAAGAGTTACGTGATCAACTAACCGAACTGACTAAAGAGTTACGTGAGGAACGAAAAACTCGCGCCAACGTGGAACTAGAAGCCGAAAAGAGGATTGCCGCCGAAGAAGCCAAGATTCGAGAAGAAGCGTCAAAGCAAGCCGATGAAAAACAACGCCTCAACCTTGCCGCCAAAGAAAAGACTATCACCGATCTACAAAAAGCACTCGAAGATGCACAGCGTAAGGCTGCCCAAGGCTCTCAGCAATTGCAGGGCGAGATTATGGAGCTCGATCTTGAAACGGCGCTTACTAATAACTTTCGTGATGATGACATCGAGCCAGTTGCTAAAGGCACAAAAGGCGGTGATATTCGCCAAGTCGTTAAAAGTCCTCGTGGTACGCAATGCGGTGTCATGCTTTGGGAACTAAAACGCACCAAGAATTGGGTTGATGGCTGGATTCCGAAGCTCAAAGAAGATTTGCGAGCCGAAAAAGCCAATATTCCAATTATTGTTACTGAGGCTATGCCAAAAACAATTTCAGAGGATATTGGCGCAATGCAAGGGGTATGGATTTGTAAGCCCCAGCTTGCAATCGTACTGGCAACTTTACTACGCAAAGGACTGCTTGACGCTGGTCTGCAAAAAGCTCTGGCGGAAAATCGCGGAGGAAAAGCCGATGCTCTCTACAGTTTTGTGACGAGCCATGAGTTTGTGCAGCAAATCGAGGCAATGGTGGAAACGTACCAAGAAATGACGGCTCAAATTACCAAAGAACGTACATATTATGAGAAGTTTTGGAAAGCACGAGAGGCGCAAGCGCAGCGCTTACTACTTGGTACGGCAAGTATTGTCGGCAGTATGCAAGGTCACATTGGACAAGCTTCCATGCCAAAGATTAAGGGTCTAGATTTACTGGGTGCTGGTGAAGATGAGATTGAATAATAAGCAAAGGGGTATGCGACATGGAAAAGCCAACAAAAGATCAACTAGATAAGCTTGCAAAGCAGATCAAGCAAGACCAAGAGAAGACAACTTCGGCCGAGAAGCGGGTCAAGGTTGATATGACTTTCAATAAAGCTATTAAGAAAATGGGGCAAACTCCGCCACCTAAAAAAGAGGAGAAGTAATCCTCATTTTAGGATTGGTAACTTCAAGTATATAATTGCCTAAAATTATAGTATGCATTTGCGGAAGAGGCAACTATTATGGAGGTTGGTCTGCATGTAGCATAATTTGGCAACTTATGTTATTGTTTAGCCAATCTACTGATTGCAAGTAGAGGCTCTTGATGCAGAATTATCTTGAAGGAGTATCAATGAAATTGCGCGCTATGACCTGGAATATAAAAGCGGGTGGCTGCGCGGATTATGGCCAGTTGCCTGATCTGGCAGAACGTCCACCGCGCGAGGCGGCCATTAAGGAAGTTGTTGATAATTATCGTAACGCCGGTGTCTCGATTATGGTCTTGGTTGATGTTTATGGCTGGAGTGAAATTTATGGAGATGACGCGGGCATAGCTCATCATTTGGGCTTTACCTCGGCACACTACACAAGATTGTGCGATCCAAGATTTGGGCTAGTTGGCCGCTCCCTTGGGGTTGTAATTGCAACCAATCACGAGATTGTTCGGTTTAGAACCATTGACTTGGGCATGAGATACTGCGCCGCTGCTGTACTCAAAATTGGCAGCCACCAATTTTTACAGTGCGTTGGCGTTTACCTGGATGATTTGTCAGAAGAAGTCCGGGAGAACCAGGCGCGGAATCTGGTTAATCAACTGGAGCCAAATATTCCAACAGTTCTGATGGGCGATTTTAACACGTTAAGGCCATCGCTGCGCGGCGCAAGCGTGCGCCATTTGCTTGGCGATTTTGCAGTACGAACTGTAGCGGCAACGCCGTCGGTTCACAAGCTAATAACCTCGATTAAAGGCATGAACAATCGACGAGTTGTGCCACTACTTCGCAGTTTTGGCTTTGCTGACGGAGACGGCGTAGCAATGCAGCCAACTGCGCCGGCATTTTTGCCATGCTTTGGCATCGACTATGTTTTTAGCCGGAATGGCGTTAAGGTCTTGGACTGCCAGGTTGCAAAATGGCTGGATATTCACGGCGCATCAGATCACCTTCCGCTTAGTTTTGTTATTGAGATTTAAGCCAAAACCGAGCGCTGCATCATTTGGGCATAAAAAATCACCCACATAAAATGGGTGTTGGTTAGAGGGGCCGGGCTGGATTGTCCGACCCCTCTGTTAATACACTAGCTAAAGATGCCGCGCCGCAGTGCCTCCTCGTACAGAGCTTGCCAGGTCATCCGCCGGATGCTGAGACTTTGATTGCCGGTAGTTGTACGCACAGTACATCCGGGAGCACCCAGCGCAGTGCCCCTAATACCTCCGGTTGCCGTTTGAATAAATTCAAGGATCATTGTTCCATCCAAATGAACGCTTCCAGAGGCTGTCTGAATTGAAACCACGATATCGTTCGGTCCGCGGTGCACACTTCTACTGGCGGACTGAACACGCGGCTCGGCAACTTCGTAAAGCCGTTGCTGGTACCAACTCGTATCGTGCACGGGCTGCGAAGCCTGTGCGCCAACTGTTGCTGCCCGTTCGGCTGCCTCAATCAAACTGGGCATTGCATAACGGGTGAGACCCTCGGTCTCTGGCTCATGTGCCGCTACTGCGGCACGATAATCCTCAACAATTTGCAGCCATCGACCGGTAAGTGGCTCAGCGAAGGCCGCTGGGATGTGCTCGTAAGGGTCGATAACCTGTGGCCATGCTCTGTGTGCTGTGACTGCCGCCCAGATGTACGCCAAATGGTGTTCATCAGACAGATTGGCCAGGTCGTAACTTCCAAAGATTGGGCCGGTGACCAACATCTCTTCAGAGCAGGTGCTTCTGAAAGCAAATGGATTAAGCATTGGTCGTTCATCGCGACCAAGCGCTTGCGCCAAGGTTAGCGGACGCCGACCGCCCGTATTGTTACCGGCGATCGAAAACGGCTTTGCCAGGTGATTGAGGTAGGTCAACGTGGCATCCACGTTGATTGTACCGTCAAGGTTGGTTATGACCCAACTGCGCGATTTGCGCGCGGCCTGCCGAACCAGATCGAGCCGTTCAATATGCGGAATTAGCTCGCTGGCCAGCGACGGATCAGAGGTCAGCAGCTCCAGCAGCTCGCGTGCGTTCATGTTGCCCGGAGTCTTTTCCGGAACCACATTAACGGTTACTGGGGTCGGAACGCTGCTGGGTTTATTGGTAACAAACTCAGCGGTGCGCATGAACCCTAGCAGCGCAGCCGCAACAGCTACTGGTTTTGCATCGGTTGGGAAGTTAACTCCCTCGCCACGTGCGATGATTTCGTTGGCAATTTTCCAAGCCGGAAGGTTGCCAATCTCATTAACCAGACGATCGCCAAAAAGCTGCCTAAGAGCAACAATAACTGGTTCGGTCAAAACATCCTCTGGTTGCAGAATTGCAAAAACAACCTGCATCGTTTCAGACATCGGTACCTCTTTCTGAGAGCTAGTGTAAGGTGCGCCAATTGTATGGCTAAATTATTATACTATATTATGTGGGCAGTTGCAAGAGTTTAGGATTGCTATATTTGTTATGTTTAATTACAATAAAACCATGAAGTCAAAAACCAAGTCTAATAAAATAATTTTTTGGACGCCGCGGATTTTGGCAATTCTATTTATTATTTTTTTGACGTTATTCTCGCTGGACGTTTTTCAGCCTGGCGCTACTGCTGGAGAAATAGTGCTTGGACTTTTAATGCATAATATTCCATCAATTTTGCTAGCAATTTTGTTGGCTTTTGCCTGGAAATACGAAGTTGTTGGCGCTATAACGTTTGCTTTAATGGGGATTTTTTATATCTGTTTTACGCTTTTTAGGGGAAGTTTCCAGTGGTACATGCTTAGTTGGATAGCTACAATTGCCCTTCCGGCTTTTTTGATTGCCGCGTTGTTTTGGCTTGGTTGGAAACAAAATATTAAATGAGGAGCGTCTAGGCAACGCCCCTCATAATAATAGACTAGCTATTATTTGGCGACAAGCAAGCCAGGGCAACCTCGCAATCGCCATATAGATACGTGAAATCTATGGCTTCGCGGGTTATGCTGGACATTATTGCGGATTGCGTGAATGGCAATGGTATAGCACCAGCTTTTAGGTAGATGGGGGCTGAGTTTGAGCCGTTTGTGGTTGTGCTCACAACATACTTCTGATGTCCGCTAAGTTGCGCTACGCAAAGACGGCGTCTTATTAGCTCGCTGCCGATGCCTCTGCGGCGGTATTCTGGCAAAACGCCTAGCTCTGCCATATACCAAGTCGTTCTGAGGTCGAATTGCGCGCCTGCCTGGCTAAGAAAGTGTTTAAGAAATTTACTAACGCCTCCTGACGCTTTAAGTAAAGGAATACCGCAACCAAAGCCAATAACCTCTTCGTTATCAAGTGCAAGGACAATAGTGCCTTTTGTAATGTACGGCTTCCAAACTCTTTGTAGCAGGCGGCTGTCTTCTTCGAATACTCTAAAGTAGGGCGGGCCGCTAAAAACCTCTCGGAAGACATTAATAAATCCTCGCAGGTATTCATTGTCCGAATCATCGTGCATTATAAACACGTAGCTGATAGACAAATTAGTCTCCATCCCCTGTTTAGCGCTCTTAATTTGTTAAGTTAAGAGACGGTTTGCTTTTTGCAAAACGCTCGCCGCTTTTAGCTTATCACAATTGACTTTACACATATTAGGTGTATTATACCAAGTGATTAGGGTAACCTAAGCTCTTAATTTTAACGTGAGGTGGTGAGCAGTGGCTTTTGTTGCAATGCTGCTTATCCGGCTTTACCAGAGATGGCTAAGGAGGTTTTTGCCGCCAGGGGTTTGTAATATGAACCCAAGCTGTAGCGAATACAGTCTTCTTGTTTTTAAGCGCCACGGTTTTGTTACTGGGCTGCGTCTGACGCGAGCAAGACTGAAGCGCTGCGGCGGCGATTTAGAAAGACCGTTGTATGTGCGGATGTCTGGCGGCGCAAAACTGGCGCTACAAATTATTTGCGGGCGTCATTTAACGGCGCCACCAGAGCCAAAGAAAACTCTCCGGCAAGATTCAGTCCTTTAAATTAGATCATAGAAAAGGTTGTGAGAACAATGAAGTTGCAATACAACTCTGGCGTTAAAAGCGGTTGTGGAGACGACTGCGAGAATCTTACCTGGGCACTCATCTTTCTGGCGCTCATCTCAGTTACCTTGGTAGCTGGCAGCGGCGCGCTTGTTGCATATTTTATTTAAGAATATGCGATGGCTAAAGATAGCCGAGTGTGTGGCGGCAGCAGCGCGCGCCTGCAGAATTGATGTTAGTCAGCAAAACAAAGAATGCTGGCTGGCTATGTGGGCGTACGCTGGTTTGCTCGATGATCTGATTGACGAGCAGCCACCGGAGCGCATAAGCGCTGCTTATAATTTGTACGAGCAGCTTATCTCAGGAAATATACCCAAGGTAAGTAATATGCCAGCATGGGCGAATCCAGATCTGGTACAGCACGCTCAATTGTTTGAGAAAACTTTGGTTGGCCTTGATGACCGCCCAAGAACGGCTGCAATGCAAATTGCATTATGCAGTCGGCTCAAACTTCTGGCAACAAAGCCGCGTGAATACGCAGCAATATGCCGGCTTGAAGCGCTTTATTGTGCAGATATTGTTGTTGCAATTTTGCCTAAACCAGAGCGCGCCAGGGGCAGGAAAAAGTTTGCAAGATGGCTCAGAAACTTTATGAAGCTTTTGAGCTGTCGTGATTCGCTGGCCGACCTTGAGGAGGATTTTAAGGTTGGCCGTACGCAACTTGCGTCGAGCTGGCAAGCAAAAGTCTGGCTTGGCTCTAGCGCGTTAAGCGCAGCTATCTTACTGGGCGTACATTGGAACGTTACGTTCCAAGCGCTAAGTGCAATGCGCCGCGCGTAAGTTAAGAACATAAAGTGGCGTGCCGTAGCTGGTTTTAAATAGCTGCGGCGCGTCACTTCATCAACGAATCTGATAATTTATCTCCTAATGGCGCGCAACGCAATTTAGCAGTATCATAAAAGCATGACACGAGCCGCAGAGCGTGAACTAAGACACATTGTCCGACGATCTGAAAGTGGGTACATTACAGCAATTGAAGCAGCTGAACAGGCGTTTGCTTTGGGGGAGCTATAACATTAAATGCAGTGCCTTGATAATTAGCCAAAAGCGCTTCTCCGGCCGCTAATAACGCCGTCTTTTGCGCCTCAGTAATGGCTGATGCATATTGACTGCTGAGCGTCAGCATATCCACCGTATCTGGTGGCAGACTAACAACGTAAACAATAATTTGAATTAAGGTAAACGCAACAACAGTTAACGCGCAAAAATTGGCAATTGATCTTCATATAATACCGCAGGAGCTTCCTTTTTATCTCTAAAGAATTCACTAATTTGTAAAAGTGAAATGGGGCTAGCAATATTGCTAGCCCCAAATTTGCTGGTTGTTAATTGCCAGCTGATAGGCGTGTTCTTGCCCGTTCCGTTGCACGAAGAGCAATTGCCCTCATTGCATGAGCATGAACTGTATCCCGAAAAGCCGCTTCCGCCGCAGATTTCACACTTGCCACTTCCGCTACAAGAGCTACATTCTGTGCCGTAGTGCGTAGTGTTCTCCAAGTCCGGTTCGCGACCGTAACGCTGATAGTAGTCGCTCGGATCGTTGGACATGATCCATTCCCTTCGCTGCAACTCTATCAGGACAAATATAACTTTATGCTGGTTACAGTTAGATGTCAACGTAGAAATGTGTTATGATGCTGTTGTATGCAAAAGGCTGACTATCAACTGATTGACGAATATATTATCAAGGCAAAGTCGCTACTTGAGTCTGGCAAGCAATGCGTTGATGAAAATATTCTATTTACAGTGGCAGCGCTGCTATATCATGGCTTTCTGGTGTCTGAAGCATGTGGCGGCCATCGCGGAAGAAAAAATAGTGGTCCTTATATTGTTATTGAGCCCTTGAGTTATTTGAATGTTACAAGATCTATTGATGAGGCCAAGAACGATTCCAAAAAATTTAAACAGCTCAAGTCTTTAGCCAGGCGACAGCTTGCGCTCGTTGAGCTGGGTCTTTTAAAGCAGTTTAATTTATTTTACGCAAATCGGGATTGTAGGTATGAGTACATGCTCAAACTAGATCATACAGAGGATGGTAAATTGCGTATGGTTACTATGGATAATGCTCTCATTGATGAATTAGCTGATGATTCAAAAAGAGTGGAATTTCTTAAGCAAGCGAATCAAGAGTTTTTTGGCCTAGGTGCTTATTTATTTTCGACAGAACCAACAGTAAACAAAATCAACTAAAACTAGTAATTAAACAGGCGTGAAGCGACGAAGTCGCGAAACGTCTTTTTTGTTTGTCCAAATGTGTTTTGTTGTATGTTTGCTACGGCTTGTTTGGCGGTATTCCAAGCGTGCTCGATAGGATTGTGATCTGGTGTATAAGGTGGCATTGCAATGAGGTGGACACGCTATAGGATGCCCCCCGTTTTCAGTTCATCCATCGGACGTGGGCTAGAAACAAAGGAGTTGGAACTTATTATTGCCGATGACGGAGCGGGTTTTAGAGCCGTAAAATGCGCAATGTTCGAGCAAAACCAGCCAGAAAAACCGTGGGGCAATAACCGCAGGCCTGCAAGAAATCTACGACAAAAGCCAAGACAAACAAGATGCCATAAACAAAGCCAGAGAGTTCATAAAACAATGGTAGGCAACTGAACCAAGGGCTATGGAATCCCGGTACTACTATTTGGGTAATCTACAGGAGGAATATATGTGCTAAACAGAAATAAAAGAGCCAAACGGACCAAAACCAAAATCTTGTACCTTAAATAGCAAAATTAGTTAAATTGTACCTGTTTATTACAGAGTGGGGCTTGACAATTATTGACTAAGTACCTGCCGTAAAGTATAATTAATCGACGGATTAGTGGACCACACGTTTTTATTGTTGTGGAGGGCGCGCATGTAAAAAAATATTTTATTTATGCGTGCTTGCATTAATTGGGCGATGAGAGTCTGACGATTTAGATCGAACGGAAAGCGGGATGACAATGTTTAAATTCTTGCCAGATGATTACGCAGCCCTAAAGGAGTACGTCGCTGAAGCTGAGCGGCGAAAAGCAAAGGCACTAGCCAGTATCGGCGAGGTGATCGAGCAGACGAGTGGTACATGGCACGACAACCCAGCCTTCGATTTTGCGCAAGAACAGTCCAGAATGTGGACTGATGAGGTGCGCAAGCGCATGGCAATTCTCGCGCAGGCTGAGATTATCGATCCGAGCCAACAATCTGTCGAAGTAGTGACGATCTCAAGTCGAGTTGTTTACCGAAATGAAACACAAGGCTTTGTTGACGAAATTACTATTGGCAGCTATCTCAATATTGGCCCAAATAGGGAGCGCGACGATGTAATCTCCTACGCCTCCCCCCTCGGAAACGCTATTATGGGATGTGGGGCCGGCGCAACTGTTCAAGTCCAGCTGCCCAACAGGACGTTTACCGTAACCATCATAGAAATTAGTGAAACTAGTTAAGCTATCTCGCCCGTTGAATGCCTCCTATTCTTGATTGGAGGCATTCAATAATTCCTTTTTGGCCAATCTGTAAGTATGTTAGTTGAAATTATTTGATAATGATCGTGAGCAGTCGGTCGCCGAGATGATGTGTCTGGCGACCGACTGCAGTAGGCTGCGAGCTAACGAGAACTAGTCTTACTAAATACTAGTTCCATTTTGCAGGTGAAGCCTGCAATAACCTCCTCGCTACTCAAAGGAAGGTCCGGATACTCAGCGTGGAAATGCTGTGCTAGAAATGCCGCATGGTTTGGGCGAGTTGATCGCCCATTCTCAACGCAGGTCATTGAATATGGCGTTCCCCGGAGCGCGCAAGACATCAGCATCTCGATTTGTTCTACATATGCTGATTGCGACATAGGATAAAAGCCCGGCACAAAAGGATCTGGCGGCAAATAGACTTCATTTAGCTCTTTCCACGTTACATCATCCAAGTTCGTGAATCCGCGGTTTACATGATCGCAGAAATTTTTAAAATGAAGCAAGACCTCCGCAGCCGCAGTCGTTGGTAGCCTAACCGATTCTTCGAATGCAGTGACTCTAGGGAGATAGCTGTCGTTTCCAGACCTACGGTCTAGCATTGACTCTCGCATTTGGTCGCTGGTGACAGCGAATGCCCTGAACTCACGACTGAAGTAGTGATAGAAATCAGCAGCAATCCTTGACTTGAAGAGGAGGCGGGTATAGCCCTCATGATTTGGAGCTGCGAAATCCCTTAGTAGCAAAACGCCTCCAGGAGAGGTCTTCTGCGCAATCTCCGATATTGCCTTAGCCCAGGCCTGTCTGCCGTCGGGCACGTAGCTGTAAATCTCGTGCATGATCGCCGAGAATATGAATACATCAATACTCTCTGGTGGATACGGCATGCCCGTAGCGCTACCTTCTGTAAGTACTCCGCGCAAACCATACTTTGCAAGATACTCATGGCTATGCATCAGAGCACTAGGGGAAACATCTAAGCCGTGTACGACCACTGATCCTCCCGCGTACATATTAATCGCTGCATGCATTTCCTCGCCCGACCCAACACCTACCGAGACAACATTTCTTGGCTGCGGCATATGACGCAAAATAGGACTTAGCCGTCAAGCGCCTCCTGTAATGATTCTGGCGTATCAGGATTGATTGCGTCGAAGTATTCAGGTAATGCATTTTTTCTAGATATTCGCGTGCATAGT
>JAEHDC010000061.1 GCA_016880595.1 Candidatus Saccharimonadota bacterium | reverse complement strand
CGGCCAGTTCCGGAAAAGTTGCGCCCAAAACGCTTATAAACAAAATGTCTCCAACTGAAGTTGAATAAATCTTAGCGCCCCAATCCGGATTAACGCCAGGCTGATTAATTGGCGCCAATACCGGTTCAAACGGATCATCCAAAAGCGGTTTTAAAGTGGCGCGCTCGACGCTATGGTTGCCACCCATAAAAAAGTTCACTCCGGCTTCTTGCAACTCACGCATATGACTGGGATTCATGCCCTTGCCATGGCTAACATTTTCTGCCTGGGCAACCACCACATCGACTTCAAGCTTTTTGCTTAAAATTGGCAACCGTTTTTTTACAACATCACGCCCCGGGCTGCCCATAATGTCGCCAAGATACAAAACCTTTAGTGTGCTTTTTCTTTTAACGCTCATGCTTATATTGTAACGCAAAGTTTATTTGGCGTATTCAACAGCTCTTGTTTCGCGAATAACATTGACTTTAATTGTGCCAGGATACTGCATTGTGCTTTCGATTTTGGTGGCGATATCGCGCGCCAGTTTTACCGCACTAAGATCATCTACGCGCTCTGGCTTTACAATTATGCGCACCTCTCGGCCAGCTGAAATTGCATAAACTTTTTCTACGCCCTTAAAACCAATAGCCACGTTTTCGAGTTCACGCATTCGTTCCACAAAATTCTCAGCACTAATGTTGCGCGCACCAGGACGAGCCGCACTGAGAGCGTCAACTACTCGGATAATCAAAGCTTCTGGCGTAGTGGCGTCAATATCATCATGATGTGCTTCAATGGCATGCGCAATTTTATCACTCATACCATATTTACGCGCCATTTCAGCGCTAATATGATGATGCTTGCCCTCCATCTTGTGAGTCAGCGCTTTGCCAACATCATGCAGCAAAGCCGCAACCTTTACAGTGCGGACATCAACACCAACTTCGTCAGCAATAAGCGCTGCAAGATGCGCCATCTCGGTGCTATGCTTTAGAACATTTTGGCCATATGAAGTCCTAAACTTCAGCTCACCAAGCAACCGCTGCATCTCTTTTGGCACTAAGCCAACCACGCCAACTTCACGCACGGCGTCTTCGCCAGCCTGGTCAATTTCTTTATCAATTTGTTTGCGAGCTTTAACAGCAACTTCTTCTATTCGCGCTGGATGAATTCGACCATCTTTCATTAGCATTTCTAAAGTCAGTCGAGCGACCTGACGACGAATTGGGTCAAAACTGCTCAGCACAACCATGCCCGGCGTATCGTCCACTAAAATATCCACGCCAGTTTCCCGCTGGATGGCTTGGATGTTGCGACCTTCCTTGCCAATAATCCGACCTTTCATTTCGTCATCTGTTAATTTAACAGCTGTGACGGTCTTTTCGCTAGTAACCTCGCTAGCCATGCGTTCCATAGCACTCACTAAAATTGTTTGGGCGCGCTCTTCAGCATCTTCCATGGCATCATGTTGCAATTTGCTCATCAGGCCAAGCATGTCCTTGGCAACGTCTCGCTCAGTCATTGTAAGCAACTTTTCGCGCGCTTCTTGCTTATTTAAAGCAGCAACTTTTTCTAGTTTCTCAAGTTGGCGAACTCTGATGTCACGAATTTCATTTTTAAGAGCTTCCACCTCATTTTCTTCATGCCTTAATTTGTCGCTGCGACGATCCAAATTTTCCAATTTTTTGTCAATATTCTCTTCACGTTCAGCTAAACGATTTTCCATGGCCGAAAGTTCACGACGACGTTTTTGCTCTTCTTTGCTAGCTTCCTCGGTAATTTTTAAAGCCTTACTTTTAGCTTCTAATTCTATGTTTTTTGCTTTTCGTTCAGCAGCCGCAACTATTTTTTCGGCAGTTGCGGATGCGTTTGAGCTTTTGCGTTGGTTTACCACAAATACACCGCCAACACCAGCGCCTGCGCCAATGATTGCGGCTAAGATAACTCCTAGCTCCATATTGTTTCCTTTCTTTTTTCAGCAGATCTTTCCGGGGCAAAATGATCGTCAAATGACAGCAAGCCCTCAGGGCGATATCTGAAAACGATTGCGTATAAATTATTGAAAGCGGTCAGTTGGTTTTTGCTTTTATTTTAAAAACCTCTCTTATTGTACTTCCGTAGCATTTATTACGTCAAATTTTGCCAAAATAACAGATCAACATAATGACAAAAAATCTTTTATATATTACTTTTTTTGTAAAGTAATGTGCGCCTCTGCGCCATAATGTGGCAAAGCGATCTTATCATTTTCTTTTGCAAAAAGCCGTCTTTGGCCGCGTTCACGCCATTCTTCGCCTTCTTCAGCAACAATTGGAATGTCAAGGCCATAGGCCAATGAGTTTGCAACTGTAATTCCAATTCTCAAACCCGTAAAAGAACCTGGGCCCTTAAAAACAATTATGCCAGACAAATCTTGCCAACTACATTTTTGAGACTTAAGTAGTTCTTCAATCTTCGTAAAAATCTGGCTTGCAAGCTGTCGATCTGCCTTCCAGCTATAACATTTTGGCTGAGTGTTTTCTGCCTCTACGTAAAGGCAAATATCAGCCGTGGGATTGTCGGTTTTTATTGTAAGAATCATAACACTTTACTGATGTACTCTTGCCGGCAATCAATACTAATCTTTCTTATTTCATCGTCACCCGGCACACTTAGGCTAACAGTAATGCGATCTTTTGGCAAGATATTATGCACCATTTCTCCCCATTCCACAACGGTAACGGCATTAGATTGATCTAATGACTCAGCAAATTCGGCAGCCATTATCCCGGGTTCAGTCAAACGGTAGAAATCAAAATGATGCAGCTCCCGACCATTTGTAGCCTTATAAATCTGGCTAAGCGCAAAAGTTGGACTTTGAACAACTGAATCAATGCCCATGCCCTTGGCCAAGCCTTTTACAAAAGTAGTCTTACCGCCACCAAGATCACTAAGAAGTTCAATTACTTCCCCGCCTTTTAAAACTCGGCCAATCTTAAAAGCTAGAGCTTTTGTATCCTCGGTAGTTTGACAATAAAAAATAAATGGTTGTTGAGGCATATTTTTTACTTTTGATTCCGAATAAGGTCGATGCTTTCAGGCTGCGCAGTTTTAAATGGGTTTTCTAAAACCGGAGCAGAAACATTTTGTTTAACCTTGTCTTTTACGGTCGGGCTTTGGACAATAATCTCCTTATCTGTTACCTGAATTATTTGCGACCTATCTACAGTCAACTCGGTTTGCTGAAAGGCTGCAAAAAGCTTTGGCTGTACTTGTAACTTTACTATAAAAAGGCTATCGCTGTCGATAGTAAAATTAACTACAGTTCCAAGCTTCCGACCATTTTCGTCAACTACTTTTTTATCGTCCAACTGGAAGTTATAGCTAATAATTTCCTTTAGTCTAACAAGATCATCTGGCGACATCAAAACATCAGAACTATCTACAATAACTCCTAAGCTACTTATTTCCCTTATGTCACTGATATTTAATATTGCTGGCCGGATATCCAATTGTGGGCCTTCGCAATAAAACGCCACTATTTTTAGCTGGCGCGGATCAATTATAAAATCACTAGTTTCGGCAATTTTTGTGCCGGTTTGCAAACTCATGACTGGGACATGCCAAAAACGTTCCTTGAAGAAAAGCATACTTGTATTATACCGCATTTTTAAAAGCCAATATGGTTAAAATTACAACCGGGTTACAAGTGTCGGCACATTCTTTTTTTATTTTTTTATGGATTTTTTCTTGCAATGTGAGGCAAGATTATGCATACTGCCATCGTCCATGAAAAACAAATTTACAACCACACTACTAGTGGCCATGTTAAGTGTTGGCCAGATCCAAACTGTATATGCCGAAACCGAAGAAAATACAGATCAAACAACTTCTGTTTCAAATATTTTAATCACCGAAATCCAAACCGGTGGAGCATCAATCGCAACGGAAGAGTTTGTAGAAATCCACAACCCAAACTCTGTTTCGGTAGATATCACCGGGTGGCTTTTACAATACCGTTCAGCCAGCAGCCCATCAGATCAGAGCTGGGCAAACAGCACAACCAAGGCAGAGATTGCTTGCGCCGACACGACCGATGATGATTGTAAAGTATTAATTCAACCCGAGCAAAGGGTTGTTTTTGTAAACAACATTTCTGATATTGCTGACAGTATAAAAATGAGCGGCGGTTTCAGTAATAAAGGCGGTCAAATCCGGCTGCTACAACCAAGCAATGAAACCGATGAAGCTGTTGTGCAAGATTTTGTAGGATATGGCACAGCCGTTGATGCCGAGGGTACGCCCGCTTCAGCGCCAACTAATGGCTATAGTATAAAAAGAATTGTTGACGACCAGGGTGAACCAATAGACACCAATGATAATAGCAAAGATTTTATTGCCTCATGTGGCGCGCCGACGCCCGGCAAGGTCGACACTGACAGCATTCCTTATGAATCTGGCTGCTACACCCCAACGGCTGATAATACAGATGAAGCTACCATCACGGAAGAAGCTACGGAAACCACAGGAGCTATTGAGAGCTCAGACGCAACAGCTCAAGAAGCCGCGACCACAACTGTTGAAACAACATATTTGCCGCTTGTCATTACCGAGGTGTTTCCAGACCCAGCATCACCACAGCTTGATAGCAATGACGAATTCATAGAGATCTACAATCCTAACGACACCGCAGTCAATCTGAAAGACT
>JAEHDC010000060.1 GCA_016880595.1 Candidatus Saccharimonadota bacterium | reverse complement strand
TAAAGATTTGCTAATACGGCATGATGTAACCTTATTCTCTGGTAATTTTTCTTTGTATGGAGATTTTTCGCAGCGCGTGGTGCAGATTCTAAAAGATGCTTGCCCGGATGTTGAAGTTTATTCTGTAGACGAATCCTTTTTGGAAATTTCTACTTTGCCAATTGTGGACTACGATCGGTGGGGTCGTGAGTTGCGCGCTAAGATTCTGCAATATACTGGCTTGCCGGTTTCGGTTGGCATTGCGCCTACAAAAACTTTGGCTAAAGCAGCGGCCGATTTTGTTAAAAAGCATGACGAACTAGCCGGCGCATTCTCTGTTGTTGGCCAAGAGCAGCGGCAGGCCGATCTGTTAAAATGGCTTCCGCTAGAAGATATTTGGGGCGTCGGTCGGCGAACCGCTCCAAAATTACAGGCGCGCGGAATGCGCTGTGCTTACGATTTAACTTGCATGTCAGACAAATGGATACAGTCCCGGCTCAGTATTAACGGATTAAAAACTGTGCATGAATTACGCGGCCAAAGTTGTGTTGGGCTAGAACATCTTGGTGGGCCTCAAAAAACCATTATCCGGTCACGAAGTTTTGGCCATACAGTGCGCAATTTTTATGAGATAGAAGGCGCAGTAGCCACTTTTGCAGCACGGGCAGCGCTAAAATTGCGCTCGCAAAATGAATTGGCCAGTGCTGTAATGGTGTTTTTGCGCACCTCAAAAAATGACGTCGAATGGCGTGGTGTATCCAAAATTACACCACTTTATCCGGCTCGCTCGGATACGGGCAGTGTAATTACAGCGGCGCTGGCTAGTCTTCAGCAAATTTATGACCCGGACTTTGGATATAAAAAGGCCGGCATAGTTCTGCTTGATCTGCATGCAGCTGAGGTGCGGCAGCTGGCTTTTACAGATGACGTCTTAGCAATTGACCGCCAGACGGAGTTGATGCGGACTGTTGACAAAATTAATGTTCGTTATGGCACGCGCCTGGTGCGCCATGCCAGTGAACATGTTGAAAACACAAAGTGGCATAGTCGGCAACGCCTCCGCAGCCGGAATTATACGACAAGTTGGCTGGAGCTGCCAGTGGTTAAATAAAATGTTTAGTAGAAAACCTTATATGCTGTGGGTGACATTTGTGGTCTCGTGCCAGTTGTAAAATATTCAACTGGCAGCGCAGACAATTTGCCAGGTGGCAAGCTGGAGCCGGGCGAGACTGTGCAGGAGGCTCTCGCTCGCGAAATGCGCGAGGGGAGCTAAATTGTGGAGTAGAATCTTGGCAGCCGCTTGGTTATCAGAAGAATTATGAGCCAGACGGCAGAGTAGTCTATCAGCTAACGGGTGCGAGCTAGGCTTTATTATCTTGGCAAGTTTGAATCTGATCCGGGCGGTAAGGTTTGTGGCCATGATTTAGTGGCGCTTGAAGAGCTTAATGTGCGAAATTATCCGCAAGTTGCGGCTATACAAATTTGCACCAGACGCTATTGTGGATACGCTGCCAACATCAGTATTCATGTAATGCAAATTATCTTCTGTCGGCTTTTGTGGCCGTGCAGGATTTCTATTGAGCTTTTTGCTACTTTAAAATGTTTAGCCAAAAGCTGGATAACTTCTTTGTTTGCTGCGCCGTCAATAGCGCGTTGACGGACGTAGACTGTTAGGGAATTTTCGCCAGTCGCCTCAATAAGCGGCGCTTTTTTACTGCCTGGTTTTACCGTTACGGAGTAGTTCATAAGTGTTATTTTTAGTATAACGCGCCTTTGCTTTTTATCCAAAGCGTTAGATGCGACGGTTTACTCTGGCGCTAACGCATATATTTTTAAAACATGTTAATGCCGAGATATCGCTCTCGGCGGGCGCCACCTCAGTCATTGAGATGGAGTTGTAAGGAGAGTTAGATTTGTTCTGCCGTAATGGTTGCAACGCTGCTGTTCTCTGACAGCAGCCTGATGGACAGCGAGTCATCCAGGCAAGTCCAACCGCTGTTGGCGATCGAGTAACTTCCCCAGAGCTTGCGGTCGGCAGTCAAGAAAACCTGCAGACCCGTGTCACTGGCGTCGATCTGGTTGACGCTAGTGGCCTCTGCTGTCCAGCCACCGATGCCAATGCCGGAACGAGCAAATACTGTGCCATCGCTACGAAGCAGCATCTGAACGCCGCCTCCAGTTGCGATGTCCGTCACAGCTGGCGAGGCGCTGTCCTCGGTCGTCCAGCTTGTGCCAATCCCACTCCGGGCAAGTGTTTCACCAGTGCCATTGACATACATCTGCAAACCGTCGGCAGCAATGGCGATGTCAGCCGCGTCGACTGCAGCGTCGGCTTCCAGGGTCCAGCCGCCGTTAGTGTAGATGTTGCCGTGCTTAGCAAAGACTGCACCGTCGCTGCGGCGCAGCATCTGGTAGTCGCCACCGTTGGCGATCTGTGATACGGTGCCTGAGTCTTCCTGGGAATACCAGGTTGTACCCACACCGTAGCGTGCGTAGATCTTGCCTCCGGTGTCAAGGATCGTTTGCAGACAGGTGGAGCTGACAGCAAAGTCAGAGACGCCAGAAGCTACTTCCTGACTCCAGCCACCGAGATACGGTGTTCCCTGTGCGATGTTGTTGATCGTCTTGGCGAACAACGCCCCCGTTGAGGTCAGGAGAACCAGGCAGTTACCGCCTACGGCAAATTTCTTGATCGTTTTTGAGTCATCCACGATCGAGAAGCCGCCGTTGTACAGTGTAGATCCGGCGTCCTTGGCGAACAAATCGCCATCGGACCGAATGAAGCCTACCCGCGACGTTGCGGGCGTGGCTTCTGCCGGTGTAGCAACGACTAGCGCCGTTGCCAAGCCGACGATCGGTACCATTGCGGCGCCGATCCAGCGTGCAAGCTTGCTCACGCAAACCCTCCCTACTTGTAAAATGTGCCTTCGAAGCACGTTCAACCCTAATTGGGTTAATTGGATTATAGTTTAGTTTAGCAACCTAATGCAATAGCTTAAGCAGTTTAATTTTAAATTTGGCTTGCCCGCCACTTGTAATGGCGGGCAAGCGTGAGGTTGATTAACGCCTTAACATTGCCAAATAACTATTGATAATTTTGGCATGGTCATGGGCCATTTGTTCCATTGGCAGTTCACAAATTCTGCACCATTTTGGCGCAAACTGTTTACTTCCATGCAGATTTGGAGCAGCGCTGTCAGGCGTACTAATTGGCTTCATTGAAAATGCAATTGCAATTGAGCGCTGGATATTGCGCTGCGGATTATCAAATAAGGCAATGAGCTGTGGACGCACTACGATAATGCCCGCCGTTTCTTGAACCACGCGAGCAGCTGCTCTTTTTAAGGTCTCGTAGCTGGAGACATTGCACTCTGGCAGCATCCATTTGCCAATATTCGGCTCGCAAAGACGTTGTATAATTAGCAGGCTCTGGTGGCTTTGAACGACGACTACAACAGATGTCGGTCGAGTACTCGGCTGTTGAAACCAAGTGTTTTCATCCATCATAAACGTAGTATAATTTAAGAATAACTTTATGCCAATCATGTTATGACATTTGTTTTTAAGCTATCATGATGATATCATTTAAATAATAAAGTAAATTATAAAAGGGTAAAAAATGGCTCGGTTACCAGTGCCAGGGGCGGATAATGGCGTATGGGGCAATATCCTCAACGAATTTTTGAGCGTTGAGCTTAATGCTGACGGCACGCTAAAAGCTAGCGGTACAATTTATGGTAAAGCCGATAAGACCACAACAATATCCGCCGGAACGGGTTTGACCGGTGGCGGGGATCTTAGCGCAAACCGCACAATAAGCGCAAATGTAGGCACTACATCGGGCACGCTAGCAGCGGGCGATGATAGCCGTATAGTCGGGGCAATCCAATCCACAGTTGTTGATGCAAAAGGTGATTTGCTGGTCGCTTCGGCAGCCGACACGGTTACAAAATTAACTGTTGGTTCTGATAACCAAGTTTTAACCGCCGACTCAACGCAGACTACGGGCGTAAAATGGGCAACGCCATCTACGGGTGTGTCTTCGGTGTATCCTTTGTCGGCTTATGGGTTTTTTACGGCGACGACTGGAGTGGATAACGCAGGTAAAGCTGCTTGGTTCAACGCAACCTTTGCTCGTGTTTTTGTTCCTGCGAACAATGCCATAGTCGGTGCTGGCGCATATGTTTACACAGCCGGAACTCTAGGTACGGGAGGCTTGAACGGCTTTGCAATCTATACTGATTCCGGCACGCTGGTCACTTCAACTACAACTGACAATAACTTATGGACATCTAGCGGCTGGGCTACTAAAGCTTTTAGCTCAACAATAGCCGCTCAAACTTCTGATAGATATGTTTATGTGGCTGCAAATGTTGAAGGCTACACTAGTAATGTTCTCATAACGTGGAATATCCCGGACAATATAGTGCCTCCATCAGGTGGCTATGGGATAACGTCTACAGCTCGTCGAGCATTTTATACAGGGTCGTTAAGCTCATGGCCGAGTTCAATTGACCCGACGAGTTACGGAACGACTTATACTAATTACACACCTTTCATCGGCCTGGCTTAGCTCTTGCAGTCAAGACCAAGCTTGGCTATAATTAGCTCGTCCATTAATTTTATAAAGAAAATGGTGAGCAAATGCAAAAAGTCACAGGGCTTTTACGTGCTAATTTAAAAATAATCGGCGCGGCTTTTTTGTGTATAATTTTAAGCGCGACAACCTCTTTTATGGTGGCCAGGGCCTCGATTCCGGCCAGCAACGGCACAATTTATGCCTGCCGCAACAACACCACAACCATGCTTAGGGTTATAGACAACGCCAGCCAAAGTTGCGACGCCAACGAGACTGCTATATCTTGGGGCCAGAAGGGAGTGGCGGTGTATGCGTTTTTACTTTTAGCAGCAGTACTAATGCACACGCGCAAGACAGCAATAGGTCTTACAACATAGTAGTGTAGTGGCCACTCTCGCAAATTTGTTAGGTAATAGTAGTGTGCCGTTTAAATATGTGTCAATCTAACCATCTTCTAGTATGTAATTGGCCCGGGCGCTGGGCAGTTTTTGCGCCCGGGCCGTGTAACTAAATAAAGCTATTCATCGTACAACAATAGCTTTGTTAGGTCGTACCAACCTGCAACGCGCGTGATGTTTGGCGGCAAATTGTTTGCCTGGTTCCAGGGGTAGTCGCCAAAAAGCAGCACGTTAATGCCGCTATTTGCGGCTGCCGTAGCATGGTAGAGATGATCATCCACGAGTGTATCAGCGCCAATTTCTTGGCAGACTTGCGCTTTTGGCTGTGCAGTTGTTTTGTTGTAATTTGTAAACACGACCGACTTAAAGATGCCAGGCAAGTGCTTTTGTATTGCGCGTTCTGTGATCTGGGCGTAGCATTCGGAGCGACCGGTAACCACGTAGAGGTCGAAGCGCTGGCTAATCTGATGAAGCGCGCGGATTGCCTCTGGCGTTGGTGTCAGCTCCTGGTGTTCTGTAGTTTCCAGAAAACCTTGAATGCGGTCAGAGACGACTTCGCCACTGCTCGCGCCCCAGACGCTTGGCTCGCTGCAATAGAAATTCTCAGGTTTAACCGTTATGCCAAATTTTCTACTGTAGTACTGGAGGATTGGATAGGCTGTCCCGAATATCACATCATCAAGGTCAAAAGCGATACAGCGTTTTTTAGTCACAATTACTATGATAACACTGTGTGCAAATTTATATGGCCAGAGGTAAAATTAACTAGTGTATTTAATGTGCGGCTCATAATTATAAAAAATTAATTTGTTTTGGTCTGAATGCTACTTTGCGCTCCGCTATTGCCCATGCCCATGGTTGGATTGAGCTGAATGCTAGAGGCCAAAGTGGAGTCAGAATCGTCCGCGGAAATCATTACCGTGTCGCCAGTTTGAACATCGTCAATTGTGACTTCCGAGCCGTCTTCTGAAATAGTGGTAGAGTCAGAGACCGTATAGGTTACGCTGGAGCTTGAGCGCTCATCTTTAACCGTAATGCTGGCCGAGCTAACAGCTGTAACTTTACCCACTGTACCGTTCATCATCTGGCCGCCTTGGTCGCTAGGCGCGGTGCTGCCCATATTGCCGTAGCCTTGCCTTGTTTCGCTTACAGCACTGCTGCCAGATTGGCCTTTTTGAAACTGCATACCACCAAAAAAGCCTGCCCCGGCAATTAGCAAGGCAATTGCAAAAATTGAAGTTGCTTTTACAACTGTTGCGCCGGATTTTTGTCTTTTAGAACCGTTGATCGAAAAGTTTTCCATCTAAATATTCCCTTAGGTTATTATGCTGGATAGCTCAATGATAGCCGCGGAAGCTGAGAGTTGGCTTACTTTGGGGATAATTATTTGCAGCGCGTATAATAAAAATATGCGCCAGTTCATCGCCAATAACAAATCTAAAATTTTGCACATTGTCCGCAGCTTGTATCCAGATGCGCGCAGCGTTTGCCATGTTGACCGCGGCTATGATAATTATATTGTTATTGTGGATAACTGCCATGTTTTGCGCTTTCCACGCAGTGAAGCGGTTTGGAAAAGGGGCGAGCTAGAGCGTTTTGTGCTTTCGCAGCTTAAGTTGCCAAATGTGCAAAAAATTGTACGGGTTTGTGATGATCCGCCGTATCTGGAATTAACATTTTTACAGGGCGAGCACATGAGCGAAGAAGAATTTCGCCAACTGCCCATTCAAAAACAGAAAGATCTTGGCAGCCAGATTGCTGAGTTTGCTTATCGTCTGCATTGTTCGGTGAATGTTGAGGAGTTTGCTGCAAAATACGCCAAGTTAACGCCGCAAGATAGGGGCGGCGAGACTTACGATGAATATTTGCAAAGAGTTCTTGGCGATTTCACGCTACCAACGCCAGCTCAGGACAAAATTGCCAAAAGCTATCTTAAAGCCTGGCAAGACATCCGTCCGTCAAAGCCAGTGGTTGTGCACGACGATTTACATATTCAGAATTTACTTCTTTGCGACGGCAAAATTGCTGGCGTTATAGACTTTGGCGCGGTTTGCATTGGCACGGCCGAGCAAGAGTTGCGTCAGGTTTATCGGCTGAGCAGCGCAGCGTTGGATTCTGCTGTTAAGACCTATAACTCGCTAGCGCACACAAAACTTAACATCAAAACAGCGCGCATTTGGGCAATTACACAAGAGTTGGCAGCGTATTCGCGCGAGTTGCAGAGCAAAACCAAAACGCCAGCTTTTCAGAGGTCATGCGAGCATTTGGCGCTCTGGTTTCCAGAAGCGTTTTAGCCCGAAAATAAAAAATCGCCCTATAAGGCGTTGTTTAAGATCTGGAAATTATTGGGCGACGGCGCAAACCGCCGCCCAGTTCTCCGTGCGTTATTTACATTTTATGAGCTTGCCACCCAAGAGTCTCTATCGACATATGCCACAATAAGTGGATCTGCGTAGTTTGGTTGTCGGGTGATCCAAGCAAGGTAAGGCTCATCAAAGGGGAACGACGACGATGTATGCTGCACATCAGTACAGCAGTCACTGGTATCGGTACGCAAGCTTATGAATTGTATTGCTTTTTCGATGTATTCGTTGTTGCCAATGCTTCGAACGCAATTCAACCAATCTAGCGACATACAAACATCAATCTGAAATATCGGAATTGTTACAGACGCATAGGCCTTAGTCTTGGGCCAATAATTACTGTCCATTATTAAGTATGCAAGATCAGCAAGCGCCAACGGGCTTCCTGGTTGGTTTTTTGTTGTTGCTATCCAGAGCCATTCTTCTTCATCAAGTCTTATTTGCACGAGCGTGCCATTATTGGCCAAGCCGAGGAGCCTAAAATTATTAAAAACTTCGACAGCTTGATAGGACCCTGTGCTACTTAAGACGCTAGATGTTGCAACGTTCTCTGGCCAATGAATGGTTGTATTTAGAATCGAAGCGATCCCAACTCCATTCTTGGAAAGTGTAGGGAATTGTTGACAAAGGCCATGCTTAGATAGAAAAAAGCTGAGTTCAGCAGGGCTGTTGGCTATCATGGCTGACAATGCACTCGGATCCCCAACTGAACTTAATCCATGTTCATCAAAGGCCATACAGCCCTTTGTTTCTTGGTTGACAGTTAAATTAATTCTTCCATCTCTGATTGACTTTATGTGTGCAAGTAGTGCTAGTAGTGCTCCGGTATTATAGTACACCATTGTCCCCATATGTACCTCCGATTAGCAAAAGCCAAGAGCCACTCGGCAACTGGCCAAAAACACGCAATTATAATTGTGCGCAAGTGGCCAGCTGCCAGATTTGTAAATATTGCAAGGAGTTAATGTACAAAAAGTTTTACTTTTTTGCTATTTTACTATATCATAATTTCTGCCTTATACAAACCGTCCTGTAGGAGGAGTAGTGAACGAGACCGAGCGTGCTCAGATACGCCGGAATTTGCAGCTTGTGCTAATTGCTACACTTGGCGTAATCTTTGCGCTGATGTGTAGAATTAGCGGCGCTCAGCGTAGTGTAATTTACACTGGCGCTGCAACGACGCTACTGTTTATTGGCCTGTACTTTGCGGTTTATTTTATCGACAAGGAGGAAGCTAAAAGGCACTGGCGCATTGTAGCTATTGCGGTGACGTTTGGTGTTATTTGCAAGTATTTTATAATACTTTTGATGACGCTGGTTGCTTTGCAACAGTGGCAATATGCCGTGTTCGCCATGGCGATGGCGCAGATTGATCCGCTCAGCGTGGCGGCGATTTCTAAAGACAGCCGAATGAATGCTCAGACAAAAGCCGTGCTTAACGCCTGGGCGTCATTTGACGATCCAATAACTGGGGTCGCAACCTGGCTCATGCTGGGATTAATTGCTAAAACCGCGCACCAAAAAATTGCTTCTGACAGCGATTGGTCAAGCATTTTGATTGGCCTGTCGCCGTTTATTCTGACGATAGTTTTGGTGACGGTATTTAAGTTGACAAGGCTACCTCGAGCTAAAAGTGACGTGGCAAAAACGGGAATCGTAGGTGCTATTGCATTTGTGGCAATTCCTCTTAAGGCATTCAGCGCGTCGGCGCTGGCTGGTTGGTTTATCCGGCCAAAGTGGTTGAGTAAATTTGCCGATAAGTTTACGCAGCTGGCACTATGCGGCGCAACGTTTATGCTTGGCATGATTTTGGCTGACGGCGTCAACGTTATTGGCGGAATTGTGCTGGGTGTAGCAACCTACCTGTCGCAAATTGTAGTTGGCTGGCTGGTTATGCGGCTGGCTACCAGTAAAAGCAAGAAAGGCGCAGCGTTTTCTACGCGCGACACTTGGCAAATCGCATTGGCGCAGCAAAACGGCATCACCGCCATTGTGCTGGCGCTAAATCTGGAAACGATGGTTAGTGGCGCAATAGCGACTATAGCACTCGCCATTCTGGTAGTAAATACACTAAACTTTGGTGCAAATATGGTCTTTGACCGTATCGCTCCAAAATTCTGGCCAGAGACGTAAAAAACAGGGCGGCGGTTGCAGAACCGTCGCCCTAATAATTGATTGACAGATATTCTGATAATGAACTATATTATATTTCAAGATGCATTACCAAGAGCGATGCACCTTAGTACTTCTCGATAGTTTAAATGCCAAACATGCTCGACGCTATCTTGTTGTTGCGTTATCGATCCTAAGAAAGGCTGTCCTTTATCATGCGTGCTCGACGAGTCATTAGCCTATTGGCAATGAGTACATTTGCATCAATTATCATCTCCATGGAGCCAAGTGTTGCTTTTGCGGATAGCGGTGATCAAGTAACGGCCTCTGAAGTAGCAGCTGCCTTGAGAGATACGGAAGATGCTAGCGAATCTTTGATAGCGGAGCCTATCGCAACCAAAACGGATACTGACTCGGCCGCAGAGGCGACTATACTAAATGGAACGATAGATGTCCCTAAGGATCCCGATGAAGGAGTAGAGCTTGCTGTCAGCGATGTATCGTCGGTAGTAGTGAGCTTGCCTAACGCAGAAGATGCCGCTGATGCTAAAAAGCTTACTGATGGTGCTATTGTTTACCCCAGCAAGAATGGAGCGGCAAATGCAGTTCTTCCTACTGAAGATGGTGTGCAGATGCTAACTATTATAGCCAATTCATCAGCGCCAACGCGGTATAACTACAAAGTTGATGTCCCAGATGGTGGGGAAATTACGCTGATTGATGGTGGTGCGCTAGTGACCGACGCAGTCGGTAACCCCATTATGGCGGTTTCTGCAGCATGGGCAAAGGATGCTAACGGCACTGAGGTGCAATCTCATTTTGAGACGGATGGTATGATACTCACCCAGGTGGTTGAGCATGCTGGCGCAAGCTACGCCTATCCAGTTGTCGCAGATCCATGGTGGAGTATGGTAGTGGGCCTAGTGAGCGTAACTGCCAAGAAAATTGGTCCCTGGGCTTGGGCATTGTGCCTCACTGGCGCGGGGTGGGGATGGTACCGTTCTGACGCTAGTGGGTGGGTGCGCGTTGGTGACGCTGCCGCTGGCTGCTTTTTGTGAGACTAATTAATTGAGAAGTCGCGTGGCTGGGCGTTATAAACTTTGACGTCCAGCCGCGTAATTGGCATTCTTATGCAAGGGAGAATTATGAATAAAAAAATCTGGCAAAGCGCTATTACATTTTTGACCGTCATTGGTGCAACATTACTCATTGTTAAGATGGCGCACTATTTTTTTGGCATTATAATTTGGTGGCTTTACGTTCTAGCGGTTGTTGTTGCGCTTGCGGCTGTAATTTGGCAGTGGCGCAAAAAAAGCTAACCGCGTGACGTAGTTTTCCGGTGCGAAATATGTGGCACCCGCAAGAGGCGTTGCTCAGAAAGCTTGAGGAGTCTAGCCGCTAATCAGATGGCGCCTGCGCTTTTTGCGTGGGCGCCATTAGCACATCTCGAACCTGTCCGACCAGATACAATGAACCTGTTGTTATCAATGCTCCGTTTAACGCAGCTTCGGCTTTTGCGAGGGCTAAATGAAGAGCTTTTACGCAGTCAGGCTCAACAAGCAACTTTGCTGGCGACAAGCCTGCCATCAGCGCCTGAGAATGTATTTGGTTTGTACCCTCGCCTTCGTTTGTTCCCATGTCAGTCGCAGCTGCGAATTGTGTAATGATAATGATGTGCGCCTCCTGGTCTATCTGACGTAGCATGTCAGCTATATTTTTATCTTTTTTAAATGCAATTAAGAATATCTTTCGTGAATCTTGATAGTCGGTTTTGAGGCTGCTAAGAAAAGCCAACATTTTAGCAGAATTATGAGCGCCATCAAGGATGCAAGTTGCATGGCCATATTGGGTAATTTCATAACGACCCGGAAAAAATGCCTTAGCTAAAGCCTGGCGTATATTTGCCTGATCGACATGAATATCATGTTTTTGAAGTTGGATAATTGTTTCTATGGCTAACGAGGCATTTATTGTCTGATATCTTCCCCGCAGATTTGTATAGAGCTTCAAAAGATTAATTTGAGATTCCCGGTCAAAAAAATCAAAATATGCACCATTTTGATCATGCTTAATATTTAGGTTACCAAAATCCGCTGAATATTCCAGAACTTTTGAACCAGATTTATGAGATCGACGCCTAATAATCCGCTTAACAGATGGCTGAACGGCAGCCGTAATGACTACCGGCTGATGAGCAATTGTTTTGAGGCTTTTAATGCGATAAGTGGCTTCGTCGGCTATCTTAGGGATACTATCGCCTAGGATTGCAGTATGGTCAAAAGAGATATTGGTTAAAATGAATAACGCTGGATCAATTGCGTTCGTTGCATCAAACTTTCCCTCAAGGCCAACCTCAATAACAGCAAGTTGAACTTCTTGTTGCTTAAAATATACCATTGTCATTCCGATTAATATTTCAAAATAAGTCGGCGGACCATATTGGCTATCGTACATTGATTCAACGGTAGCCATAACTGTTTGCATTAGGGCGACCAACGATTCGTCTGATATAGGAGTTAGTCGGCCTTTTTGGTTTATTTGCATGCGCTCATTCAGTACCTGAAGATGCGGTGACTGAGTTAATCCAACCCGCAGGCCAGCAGTTGCTAAGATATGTGCAATGAAATAACTTGTAGAACCTTTGCCTGAGGTGCCACTGACCACTACGGATAAGAACGATTTTTGTGGATTGCCAAGCAAATTAAGGAAATGCCGCATTCGAGCTAGCGGATCGTATTGGTCATTTGAGCCAACCGTTATTTTTTTGTAGTACCTTGCATGGATATGCTTTTCCAGATATGCAATAACGTCGGCGTAGGTGTTAATCATGCTTGTTCCTTGATTGGTTGGCTCAATTTGTTTGTACCAATATATACAAGCGGAGTCTCTACTATTGACATAAAGCAACGCAGGAGCCAGTATGGCACAGCTATGCTCATCAGGAATTGTATATTTGCAGAAAAGGACATGTCAAATGCGTAAAAGGAAATCGAAATAAAAAGAATAACATCTAAAAATTCCGATATGAAGTTTGAGATGTTAGTACGCAGCCAGAGCTTCTTCTTGCCAAGACGTTGTCGTAATTTAGCAAAGATGAATACGTCGCTCAGCTCACTGACAGCAAATGCAATTAAACTAGCCGCTGATAAACGGATTGATGTGCTAAAAATAGCATCATACGCTGGCTCGCTGGAGATAAATCTCTGGCTTGGAGGTAAAAGCGTTGCGAGTGTAGAAAAAAGTATAATCACAAAAACCACAACAAGGCTTGAACGGACCATGCTTTGCGCTCTAGCTTTGCCATAGACTTCCATTACAATATCGTTAATTGTATAGATAAGCGGCAATACAAATATCGCAACAGTGGCGTTCAGGTGGATTGGGCCGAATGCAATAGGGAACGTCTTTGCGCCCATTAGCTCAGAGATTACAATAAAACCAGTATATAAAGAAACCAGCAGGTCAAAACGATTGATCTTTAACATCATCATATCCTTTTTGCGTTAAAAAACGCTTTATTTGGTAGTTTTAAATTCGCAAGCTAAAAAGTATGCGGAGAAAAACTGTGGTAGATGTTGGTTCGATCGTTCATTGTAGGTTTAAGATTAGATTTAATAATACTATACTCGACTTACGCAAAATAGCCAAGCAAAACGGCATCACCGCCATTGTACTAGCGCTAAATCTGGAAACGATGGTTAGTGGCGCAATCGCGACTATAGCACTCGCCATCTTGGTAGTAAGGGCGCCGGTTGCAGAACCGTCGCCCTAATAAATTTTGATATGTAGGTGGTAGGAGGGTTAGCGCAGTACTACCCTCCTACCGCAGGGAGTTGAATTGATTAGCAAGAACCAAAGTTGCCACAAGTCCGGGTTGACGGCGTTACAATAACATAATTGTTTCTTCTGCCGTCAGCTTCTGGCAGTCTTGCGAGCCGCGCCCTCAGATCACTCGAGATTGTCACGGCTGCAGTCGGAGCTGTCGAGCTAGTTTTGCTTGATTGCATCGAATTTTCCCTCTCTCTGGTGCATCTTTTTAGATACGTTTTTATTGTAACGCAAATCCAATAAATTGTTTATAATAGTTTTAAGCTTAGCCAATGGCTACCTGACAAAAGAAAGGGCTAAACGATGCAGCCTATGCTCAAAAGGCACTGTAGGCCTAACTGCGGATGCGCGTTAGCTTCAGAAAGTGCAACAGAGTTTGTCTTAAAGGTAACAAGGGCTTGCAACTTGACATGTTCTGGATGTTACGAGAAGCTAGGCGCTGATAGTATGAGTCCTAGAGTAGTAGACAAGTTCATAGCAAGGCTTAGTGAGCACTGTGCGCGATATCCTGACGTTAAGATTACTGTTGTGCTGCATGGCGGTGAGCCAATGTGCTTTGGGATTCGCCGCATTGAAGAACTGGTAAGCGGCCTGTACGACCGAATTGGCGCTGATAGGATTAGCGTCAAAATGCAGTCAAATGGCACTCTCATTACCCCGGCAATTGCTAGGCGTCTGTACAATTTGGACGTTGGCGTTGGTGTGAGTATTGATGGACTGGCGCCGGCGCATAACGCTGCTAGGCCACTGGCCAGAGTGGGAAAATCGTCTTTTGATCTTGCAATGCGGGGTTTTTACGCGCTCAAAGACGCAGGCGCCTTGACCAAGTGGCTGTGTGTCATTAGCCCTAGGCAAGATAGCCGAGGGCAATGGCTGCCGGAAGTTGATCCTGTAAAAACAACGGAGTTTCTTTTGGGGCTTAATGCTCCGGAAGCTGACTTTATACTTCCGCATGCTACGTGGAATAAGCCGCCGCGCAATCCGGCTCTGTATGCCCAGTGGCTTATTGAGGCAGCCCAGGTGTATTGGGGCGCGCCGAGCCAGGGGTGCACTCGCATACGATTGTTCGAGGAAATGTGCAGGCTTATGGCTGGCGATTGTGTGTCAGCGCTTTTTGGCCTTGGGCTTATGCGTGAGCCTGTGTTTATCGACACTCTTGGTAGGTACTGCCTGCATGACTCCTTGAGAATAAT
>JAEHDC010000059.1 GCA_016880595.1 Candidatus Saccharimonadota bacterium | reverse complement strand
CAAGGTCGAGACAATCATCGATGGACAATGATGGACAACATGGCCGAGGTGGACGACATAGACCGGGCAAAGAGGGAATCCGCCCCTAGTAATTCCAGCAAATCCAAGTGGTTGGGAATTTGAAATACAAAAAAAGTAGGGGCTCCTGTAAAATAAAACAGAAGCCCCAGCGAGATGCTATTACCTTAGTTGATGGGCTCACCGCAGAGTAGATACCATAGCTGGTTGTCAAGGATGACCGGCAGGTCCTTTGGGTCCGTAACTTGAGCCTTGTTGCGCCGCGAGACAACATCGCTTAGCACGGCTTCAACCATATGGCCGATGCGCGCCTGAGCTTCGTAGGCTGTCTCGTCCGGCAAGAAAACATTCCAGCCGAGATCGCAACCAACTCGAGCTGCCGTTTCCCTTAGCTTGCGCTTTTGCCCTTCCAGGCCACGGGCGTTAAGGTCTGCATAACGCGAATTGGAAGCATTCTTCCTGTTCCTCGCATCCAAAATGTTATCACCGCCGTTGCCAATAGCATCAACCCAATTGCCACCAATGCTGATGTCGTCAAGGAAGTGCATTGCCAAACGGCAAACTTCCAGAGGCGTCAGTTCTCCTTCGAGCCAATACTTGCAGCACAAGAACCACATCTCCAACAAGGATTCATGGCCGACCGAGCTGGCAATCTTAACAACTTCCGGATCAATTCCAAGGCCAAGCCACCAGTGATGCGCTTGCTCTTGAGCTGCATCATAGTTCTCGCAGGTGCGCCCAAAGGATTCCATAGTGCGGATCTCCTCGAGCTTGTGCGTGTCATGCAGCAAGGCTGCAATGACCAGCTCGGTCTTACTTGGTTCATTGAGTCGCAGCATCATCCCCAGAGCATATGCTCTGGCCGCCTGCATTACGCAATGCCGCTTAACTGAATGCAGAATGTCAAGACTATCCGCACTCAAGCGACTATCGCGCTCCTGACCATGAAATCTCGGACGAAACAGATGCAAGATCCTATAGTGCTCCTCGTAAAAGCTCCTCATAGCCGCTACAAAAATCGGCGAAGGAACGCCAGCCTCGTACAACTTCACGCGCCCATCAAGCGCCTTTGAAGATAGCATGACAATATTATAACACACTATCTATCTAAAATAAAGCGTAAAAATACCACTTGAGATACAGTGGCAGCCACTTCCAAAGTTTAAAGTTGGATTCACCTTCTGTGCGGTCGCGCCACGTAACCGGGACTTCCGTGACCTTATAACCATTTTTATGGGCTTTTACAGTCAGCTCCATAGCAAGCTCAAAGCCACCAGTGCTTTCTATAACAATGGTTTCAAGCATTTCTTTGTCATAAAGGCGAAAGTTATTTGTGGCATCATGGACAGGCAAACGGCGCAAATAATACAACGACAAACCAGCCGCGCGGGTCATTAGGCTCTTATGCCTAGGCCCGCCAATTTGCTTCCCACCCTTCATGTAGCGGCTACCGCAAACTACTTTTGCGCCTCTTTTATACTCGTCATACATCTTGTCGATTTCTATAGGATCATCCGACAAATCTGCCATGGTTACCAAAATTGCTGGCGCCAAAGCTTCTTTAAGACCAGTTTTTAGGGCGTTCAAAGCACCGCGGCCGCTGCCAATATTATTGCGAACAAGGCGAATATCCTTGCGCCTATTGGCGTGAATAAAACCCTCTACTACACCAAAAGTTGGATCGTCTGGCGTGTCATAGACAATTACTAGTTCATGCGGCGTACTAACCTTTTTGTCAATTTCGGCAATCGTCTTTAAAATAAGATCCTGCTCGTGATATACGGGAACAACAATAGATAGCTCCATAGTTACAATGTTACTACTTTAAGTCGCACTAACGCAAGCCGTTAAATTTAGATATTACCATTCTTAACCTGTTCTTCAATCCACGGAATCACTTCATCAAGCATTTCTTCCAGCGATGTAGTTGCCTCATAGCCAAGCAGCTCCTTAGCTTTCTTGGTGTCTGGCACACGTTTTTGTACGTCGTGTTCAAATGGCTTATCCGAAACATAGTTAAACGGCTTGTCCTTGTTGATCTTTTTCCAGATCATTTCGGCCAGCTCAAGCACGTTTGTTGAACGATCGGTCGAAATGTTAAAGTCCTGATTTAGCGCCTCTTCCTTTTCTATGCAAAGACGGATACCACGCGCCAAATCGCCGCCATATGTGTAATGACGGATCTGATTGCCATCACCTAAGATGTGCAACGGATCTTGCCCCTTTAAAATCTTCTGCACTAAGTCAGGCACAACATGACTCATAGCAAGTTTAACATTGCCAGAATAAATATCCTTGTCATTTAAGGCACGTTTTTCACCTATACCGACGCAGTTAAACGGTCGAATAATTGTGTAGGGAAGTTGATATTGCTCAGCGCCGCCGCGGGCAAAGTACTCGCAAGCCAATTTTTGGAAACCATATGTAGAGACTGGTGGCGGACAATCTTTAACCGCAGTTTCTGGCGTTGGGAAAACGGTTGCCGACTCAAAAACCATAGAAGAAGACATGACCACAATTTTTTTGAGCTTCTTGTTTTTGTACGCCCAGATGGCAGCGTCAAAAGCAGCAGCGGTGATGCGCTCATTCTCTGCCAACAAGTCATAAGCAAACTCGTGGAAGTAAGAAATTCCGCCAATCATAGCTGCTCCAGAGACAATTACATCAACATCTTCGGCAGCCTTTTTCATTAGTTCAACATCTTTGGCGTCACCTTCAATAAAGGTATAGTTTGGGTGATTATTGTAGCTTTTTTCTACTTTGCCATATTTAGAATAGTTATCAATGCCAACAACTTCATGCCCATTGTTTAACAGCTCCTCAACAGTATAACCAGCAATAAAACCTGCAGCGCCAGTCCATAAAATCTTCATTAAATCGCTCCTCCTTTTCCATAATAATTCCAAATGTCTATTAAAACTTTGTTTGACCAAT
>JAEHDC010000007.1 GCA_016880595.1 Candidatus Saccharimonadota bacterium | reverse complement strand
CTTCTTTGTAAACAGTGTGTGGGGCGGCCAAGACAATTATGTCAGCCTCTTTGCGAATTCTTTCCATGCTTACCAAAGAACTATCTTTGACGTATGGATCATGGCAAAGCACTTCCTTAGCCTCAAACGTAAGCTTCTTTTTGAGCTTATAAGAGAGGCTTTCGCGCGTGTCATCGTTATCTCCTTTAAATGCCATTCCAAGCAGGCCGACTGTCATAACAGATAAATCGTGCTTCTTTTTAATCTGCTCAACCATATAATCTGGCAAACCTTCATTAACTAGCATTGCTGCATGACCCAAAAAGAAATTATTGTCACCATAAGAAGACAATTGCATTGTATCTTTAAATAGGCACGGGCCAGCAGACAGTCCAGGTTTGGCAAAAGCTTTGAGGCGCGGATAATCCTCAGTCATGGCTTGACTGATTTTATGGAAATCTAAACCATTACTATTGGCTATCATGTAAAATTGATTAGTTGTTGCAAAGTTAATATAACGCCAGGTGTTGGCAAAAAGCTTGGCAATTTCAGCCTCTTTAGGCTTCAAAACAACAACCTTTTTAGCAAGCACACCAAAAAGTGTGCGAGCTTGCTTCACAGCTTCTTCTGTGCAGCCAGAAACAATTTGCGGCAACTCGCGCAGCTCTTTTAGGGCATGGCCTTCGGCAATTCGCTCTGGGCAAAATGCCACAAGAGTTTTCTTGTTGTTGCGCTGCAAGTAGGCGTGAACTTTCTCTGTTACGCCAGGATACAATGTGCTACGCAAAATAAGCAACTGGTCGTCGCTTAACTCTTTTTCTATCTCTTTGATGGCACTAATGATATCGTTAACTTTAGGATTTAAATGCTCATCAACTGGCGTGCCAATTACCATAATTATCGCTTTGGCATCGCGAATTGCTTTTGTGTCGCTTGTGGCAAAAAGCTTTTTAGATTTAATGACTTCTTGCAAAACTGGTTCTGCGCCGTCTTCTTTGAATGGCAGTTCGGCAGCATTGACTGCGGCAATCTTCTTTTTATCCAGATCGTATAATGCAACTTTTTTGTTGCTATCTGCAAAGGCTAAGCCCAAAGGCAAGCCAACGTGTCCACACCCACCTACAATGCATATATCATTTTTCACTTTCGTCCCCTCGTTCTATGTTTCAAAGTATACCAGACCATATTCGTTTTACAAACCACCCCAATGTATGCTGCGCAGGTACTCAAGCCTCGGCCAAACCGATTGTTTGTTTGGATACAAAAGAAGCAGACATTCATCGTTTTCGCTAGTTGCAGTTTGAGCGCACTGCTTAACATTTAAGAGGTAGATGTGGCGTTCTTTCATTTGCAAAAGGCCTTTTGCGTAATTGGCAGCAACTAAAATTGTAATCGTCGCCAAGATTATCAACATTATCTTTTTAACCTTGGTGGGCGACAATTCAATGATCTTTGCTAAAATTACAACTAAAGATATTAAAAACAACATAGACAAAGTTGAATAACGGCTTGCATAAGATTGCTCAACGCCAAGGCCAAGCCGCGACATGTCTGTAGAAATCGCCGCCAACAAGCTATATAACCCCAAACAGAGCCAAGGCAAAATTAGCTGCAATTTATTTTTAAAATTCTGAAAATAATAGATTAAGCTGTTCGCTACCACCGTTAAATAGGCTATTGCAACCGGAACGCCTACTAAAAAATCCCAGGGTAGCGGCCGGCCGATGTAGACCAAAAGATACACCGTAAATTGTACTGGCTCCTGCAAAAATAACATTTTTGAAGGATGGTACGATGGATCAACGTAGCCAATGTAATGCGCGCCAACAACAATTGCAGCAGCAAATATCCAATACGGCAAGAAGCGACGAAAGTCTTTGGATGTCCAGATAATCGGCAGGCAAATGATCCAGACAAAAAAGCCGCTTGCTAAAGAGTATGTCGCCAGCGTAGCGCCAAGCCCCGCTAAGATTAGCTTTGCCAGAACGTTTTTTGTGCGCCAGGTAGTTAGTGCCCACAGAGCAAGAATCAGGCCGAGGATGTTGAGGTACCACTGGATTTGCCAGCCCCACATCCAGTTTTCAAACTGAACTGGCGAGAATAAGATTAGACTAATCAAAAATGTTATAGCAAAAATGAGCCGACGTTCTGTTAACGTCTTGCGCAACATTAGCCACAAGAACCACATGCTACTGGCAGCTAAAACAACGTTGGCAGCAACCTCAAACTTGGTGTTCCAAGAGGTGATGTAAGCTAGGACTACCATTACTATGCGCGGGAAAAAAATGCGATGCTCATTGTGCTGGGCAAAGAAATCGCTAAAACCAGCCGTGCCATTGTGGAGCTTCTGAATAAGCGTTACCAGCTCCCATTGATCCCAAAAAGGCACATTAACAGAATATTTAATAAGCGCAGCCGCTAAAACCAGTGGCGGAAGTGCAATTGCAATAATAGATAAGAATTTCACCCAAGAAATCTTGAGACCTGGAACTCTTGCCAGTGCGGCGGTTTGCAGTTTGTCTAACATGTTATAAAACTATTCTACTACAATTATATCTAGCTTAAAATACCTTGTACCCCTTAACATCTTATTCGGCTTATGTTATGTTTTTAGTAGTTATGAAAATCACAAAAGCCCGCCTACCCCAAAAGAAAATCCTAATTCCAATATTAGCTGTTGTATTAATTGCAGCAAGCATACTGTCTTATTATTTATATTCCAATAGCAAAAAAGATGAAGGGCAAATTGGAATGCTTCCGGATACAACAATAAATTACGACCCGCCAACAGATGAGGAACTAAAGGATGCTGCTCAACAAAAAGAGGCTAGCATTACCGCCTACGAGAAGTCCCTCAACGACAGCAGCGGAGAAACAACAATAACTACATTTATCTCCAGGGTTTTCCAAGATCCATCCGGCGTCAATATTCGTGCAGTCATTGACGGAACCACGTCCGGTGAATGTATAATAAAGTTAAGTATGAGCGGTCAAGCGGACATCACCAAAAGCTTTTCTGTTGTAGTCAATGGGACCACTTATACCTGCAAAGACGCATTAATCCCAATTGCTGAGATACCGGCATCCGGCACATGGGAAGTTAGCTTAACAATAAATAAAGATGGGGGGCAATCAACGCCAGTAACGTCAAGCGTTGAGGTGACTAGATCATGAAAAAAATAAATTATATTTCAAAAAGGTTGCTTTTAGTTTTACTAGCCATTCTGCTTGCTTGCGTAAACAATGAGCAAGCGCTAGCCGTGACTGGTGCTAACTGGGTTGCTGGCAATATTACAGATGACATTGTTTTTTACAATAACAATAGCATGACAGTCTCGCAAATTCAGGACTTTTTGAATTCAAAAGTTCCAACTTGCGATAGCTGGGGCGCTGGCTCATACGCCGGTACTACTAGGCGCGCTTACGGCGAAGCTCGCGGAATCACCTATCCTTTGACTTGTCTAAAAGACTACTATGAGAATACTTCAACCCTCGAGAACAATCTCTCAGGCAACTCCATACCAAACGGCGCTATCAGCGCAGCGCAGATTATCAAGGATACTGCCAATACATACAATATTAATCCACAAGCCTTAATTGTCTTACTTCAAAAGGAACAGGGATTAGTAACGGATGACTGGCCATGGCCTTATCAGTATAAAGCGGCAACAGGTTACGGGTGCCCAGATACAGCCGCTTGCGATGCCGACTATTACGGTTTCTACAACCAAGTCAACTCTGCTGCCTGGCAGTTTAGATACTATGCCAACAACCCAAACTCTTACAACCACATCTCTGGACAATACAATAACATTTTATACAATCCAAACTCTAGTTGTGGATCTTCTTCGGTGTATATTCAAAACCAAGCTACAGCCTCTTTATATAATTACACGCCATACCAACCAAACCAGGCCGCACTGGACAATCTGTACAGCACAGGTGACTCTTGTTCATCTTATGGCAACCGCAACTACTGGCGCTATTTTAACGACTGGTTTGGAAGCACAACTACAAGCAGCAAATGGCTAAGACAATCAACCGCAGATGGTCAGGTCTGGCTTGTGGTCCAAGGAACTAACAAAGACGGCACCTACGAAAGCAAAAAATGGCGATTAACTTCTTGGGATATTTACTTAGCATACGGCCTACAATACGAACCAGTTGCCTGGGTTAGCGAAGACTATCTATCTAGCTTTACAGATGACGGCACTCTTGGCACAGTATCTACAAGTAAAAGCTATAACGAATTCCAATTTATGGATAATAACAGACGCTACTATATCCCGGGCATTGAATATTGTAAGTATTACCTTGATGGCACAGAAAATACCACTACCAACTGGGGCATAGATTGCTTTAATACAAACGTTGTCAAAACTTTCCCTGGCGATGAATTCCTAGAGCGAGTGCCAGGCGCCGGCCAGCTCAAGAGCCTATTTACAGCTAGCAACAATGTAACCTATCTATTGTCTGGTGGCAAAAAGTGGCCAATGTACGATAGCCAAACGTTCCTAGACATGGGCTACAACTGGTCTACCGACACAACAACCATGCAAGATATCAACACTCAACAACCTCTTGGCAAGCTGCTAATTAGTCACGACGCGCTTGTTTGGTTCACTGGAACCCCTCTGTTAATCTACGACAGTTCAACAAAACAGTACCACGACGTTGGCACCTACGAAACATTTAACGCCTGGGGCCTAAGCAAGATAGCTAAATCCGTTCCAACCTCAAGCTACGACACCACGCCGCCCACAATTTACTCCGCATTAAGCGTCTGGGCTACTGACTCAAACGGCCACAAGTACATAGTTGATAACGGTAGGAAAATTGATGTAACTAACTATGCTGATGAATTACCAGCCGACATCACCTGGCAAACAATTGCACAAGGCGCCTTAAACAACCTCTCAACAACGTCCTATGACGACAACTCGTACGTTTGGGATCGTGAAACTGGAGCGGTCTACAAGCTAGACAATGGCACAAAACGCTGGGTGCCAAACTGGGGCAACTTTGTTGGCCTCGGATTATCCATTGGTAATTTAACGCAAGTAGCAGACGCAACATTGTCTCAAATCCCAGATGGCAACCAAAAATTAGCTGACGGCTCGTTGTTCCTAACCTCGACCGGTATTTACATGGTCAGCGGCGAAACAAGCTACCATGTACCAACCTGGGATTACATAAGTACATTTAACCTTGACACGGGTTACATGATTCAGGGCAACGAGGCGCTGAGCACAGAATATCCATCCGCCGGCGAGCTTAGCGGAGCCATAAAGAGCAACGACGGTTCACACTACATAGTTGCAAGCGGCAACCGCCATTATATAAGCGAATCAACCATGGCGGCGTGGGGATTAACAGACAGCGACTTCATATTGGTAAGTGATAGCAATATTAATCGTCTAAACAAGTCTGTAGATTTTGACAAGTTCTTCCTCTATAACGGTGACGTATATTATTACGGTAACGGCCAAAAGCATCATATTCTCTCTTACGAGACATATTGTAGTCTCGGCTCTGGTTACCTGCCACAAATTGCAGCAGATGTATTTGAGGCAATTCCGCTTGGTGATCCTATAGAATAACGCGAGTCTAGTGAGCCGCTCGGCAGGCGAGCGGCTCATCTTCGTCCTACCATAATATAAAAGTTGTGACTGCCTACTTTACAGATAGCCGCCAAGCTTAAAAAATATCGTGTGAGATATAGGTTATCCATAGACACCCATAAACTTATCTTAATTACATCATTACATCCGAGCAAACCAAGCAAACGTTGCTGTTGTAGCGCCCGGATCGACGTCAACATTTATAGTAAACTGCGTAGAGCTGACGCCAGAAATCCAAAACTTTGCTGCGTTCCCAAGATTATTTGTGGGCATCACGGTTACATTAGATAACGCCGGGGTAGTAGATAATCCATGGCTAACAGCAATTGAAGTAGATCCATTTGCTACGGTGGCAGTACCGCTATTCTCAGTGGTCCAACCGATATTATTACGGACAATCGTAGCTACGCCAGCGGCTTCGAGTAACGCCACAGAAGGTGCGCCATTCTGAACCAAAGTGTTATTAGTTATAACGTTATCGCCACTGTCTCCGGTAGATTCTTCGCGAATTAAACTACGCGTTTTACTAGCAGTATTGGAGGTTTCAAACATGTTGCCAGTAATTACATTATAATGGGTGCCATATTCAAGATGCACACCAGAAGCAGCGACGCTGCCATTGTCCCCAGGACTAGTAAAAACATTACCCACGATAACGCAACGGGTTCCAGAAATAAAAATACTATCTCCAGCAATGCCGTCAAATGTGCTACCTACAACCTTAGTGCTTTTGGCATTCTGCACTCGTAAGCCAATACAATTGTTAGTACCAGCTACAAAATTTGTTGTTGTAATATGTTGCAGTCCAGATTCATCAAAAAGCATAATCGGGTTGCTGCCAACAGGCGCAGTAGATCCGCCTAAATACTCAAAATCAGATTCATTAAACCAGTTCTCGTCACTTGAAGTTATCCAAACACCACCACCATAACCGGCACTCGATCCACCTTGGTCAAACAGACACTTTGAGATACGATTATGGTGACCAAATGTACCGCCAGTAACTGGGCCAAGCTTAAGTCCCCAGTTATAGCAATTGGTAAGATGCAATCGTTCAAAACTACACTGTACTGCACCGTCAGCTTTTATGCCTCCGCCAGCGGTTTGGTTAGTGCTGTTGCCATTAACCGTAAAATCGCTAAAATGCGCCCCCACGACACCTACGCCACTTTCTCCTCCGGTAAAGCTAATGACGTAATCGTTGAGGCCACTAGCAGCCTTGAGTATAGTAGATTGACGGCCGCTGCCAATTATCGTAACAGCAGCGCTAACGGAAAGAGCAGTACCCACAATAGCGGTACCTGACGCCAGAACAAGTGGCTTGCCGCTCGTAGCCGCAGCGTTAATTGCTGATTGCAGAGCCGTTGCATCATCTGTACTGCCATTAAATACTGCGCCATAGTCGGTAGCTAATAAATATGAGTCAGTAGCCCATTTTATGCCTGACGTTTGAGCAGAATCAGCAACAAGCTTTTGGCCGTTGCTGCCAACACCAAGCCGGCCGATCGTACTCGCAGCCGTCGCAACCAGCAAGTCACCTTTAGTGGTTGCCGTGGAGGCATTTATTTTGCTTGATACCGAACTAAGCGTAGACTGAACGCTACTCGTAAGATCAGATGCCGGTATTCCACTCGATGGTTTTGCGTAAAAAGTACCATCTGATCTTATTTTTAATGACCCATCAGCATTATGCTCAACATTTAAAAAGTCGTTGAGAATAGTACCCCATATTCCGCTATCAGATCCAATTATTGGTAGACGTGCCATATATTATTATGCTAACGCTTTAATGATAAAATGTAAATAAGTAAGACCTAATCAAAGCATTAATCCACAGGCACTAAGCTCTTTGAGCGACATTGCAGCCAGTCAAGAACAATTTGCTAAAATTATAATTAAGCTATCCAGAAACGCTTTAATATAACAAGAAACGAAGTAATGAGCACAATCAACGCTAAGCTTATGATCACAAACTGGCTTTTTACTCTTCTAAATTTAACCTCTAACGATCCAATTAGCGGCAATACAATTCCAGGCATTGCCACAAGATAATACCTACCTTGCAAGCCCCAGACGTCAAGTGCTGCATAAGGTGACCAGGACATATACAAAAGTACATCTATCGCTAAAAAGCTCAAAGCAGTCAACGTAAATAGTAAAATCCTTTGGGTCTTTTGCATAATCTTCTGGCCGTATGACACGCCTATTGCTAAAAGCAAGGCAAACATATAGGACAGGTCGGCCCAAAGCGGCAATGGCGCCTCTAGCGACCCAAAAACGCCTACAGCCTGCATTATTAGTCCATCGCTATATGTAGACAAATGAGTGTTTGCCAAAGCGTGCAAGAAAGTCCAAGGATGAGTCAATAAAAACAAGAGTTGTTTGTTTGGATTAATCTCTCTAGTTGCGGATATCCAAGCTGGAACAGAATAATAAGATGTAGAAACAAGATACCAAGTTGCCGTAACGCCAATAACCACGACTAGAGCTGAAACTATAAATTGCCACTTTTGCTTTTTGGAAATAAACAGCCTGGACGGTAAGAAAGCAAAAGACAATCCAAGCAAAGAATAAGGTTGCTTAACAAATCCCAAAGCCAACAACAGACTAAGCGTCAAAAACCACTGCTTCTTAGACATGCAACTCTCTTGTGTGGCGAGTTTTACAAACCAAGCTACAACAAGTGCGCCCATACTAAGTGCAACAGCGTCCGCTGACACCGAGGCGCATTGATAAATCGCCATCGGCGAAAGTGCCAAAACAGCCATAGCCCATTTTCCATAAGGCAGTATACGAATTGCAAAATAAAGTGCTGCAACCCAAGCTGCTAACATAAAAATCCTACCAACATAAAGCATGACCAGTGGAGTGGCGCCAAAAGCGCGAGAAATTGCAATACCAAGCGATGCTGGTGCGTACATTATTGGCGAATACAAAGCCGTATTGTCAAAGCTTGTCTCTATTCTGTCATCAGCATTAAGCGGCTGACTTAGCGCTTTCTTAATAAGTGACGGGTCGGCTTTTACATCAGTATTGCCATACATGTTGCTTGGTATTGATGTATCAATAACCACCTGTAAACTTCTTGGCAACGTGCCGCCCGTGCCCTCTTCCAGATGTTCTGGCAAAAAGCCACCCTCGGAAATTTGGTAAGCCCTATAAAAATGAGCCCCCTCATCCGGAACCTGAAACGGAGGAGTGACAAAAATCAAAATACCACCAAGGACTATAGCACAAACAAGATAAAACTTAGCTGGATTTGTCTTGTTTAACTTATTATAAAGACTATTAAAAAAATTTTTGCAAACTAAAGCAAATGCGGTTTCGTGGAACTGTTTTTTCATATTAGCACCCATTATACTATGTCTTTGGGCTTAATATTAAATAATAAAAATTTTCTTGCAAAAAAATTCCAGAAAAAGACAATACAGGTCACAACGGCCTTGGCAAAAATATAATACACGCCAAAGATTGAGGTCATAACCCACATCAAAGCTGCTGTCATAGCTAAGCCGACCAGGCCAATGACACAGAACATCAAAAATTCGCTGCGCTTACTTTTTCCACTGCCGCTTGTAAAAACCCAGCGGATGCTCAAAAGATAGTTAATAATCAGGCCAAAACTAAAACCTGCTGCCGAGCTAATAATTATATTTTCCACATTTAGCAACTCGGTGAGCGTAACCAGAGTCAAAAAATCTGCCATAAGCGCCGCAGAGGCCACAAACAAATAACGAAATCCTTGTATCCAGGTGTTGTCTGTTTCTTGTATAAATAAAACGTCAAATTTAATGCGAGCTTTTTTTAACATCGTTCCAAATCATCTCCATTTGTTGTTGCCAAGTGTAGCCCAATTCTTTTTGCGCGTTTTTTACAAGACGGGCGCGAAGCTTGGGATTGTCAACTAATTTACTAATTTTTTCTGCCATGTCTGCTGGCGATGGCTCTGCCAACAAACAATTCTCGCCATCCTTGTTTAGCCAAGCATGATCGGCATTTACGTTCATAACCGTGGCCATGCCCGAAGCGCTATACTCTTGCATTTGGTAAGAAGTGTGCGGCGTCAGCATAAAAGAGAAGCCAATATCGCAGTTGCGATAAAGATCCGCCACCTCTGGCAAAGTCTTAATTAGGCCTTTATTGGTTATTAAGCCTTCCAACCCATAATCTGCTTCGTTCCATTCGGCACCAGCTGTGATTATCTCGATCTTTTTGCCATATTTGTCCAGCAGTAACTTAATTGTCAAAATCCCAAGGTTAAAGGCGTTCCGGGGATTAAGCGGCCTAGTGTACATAAAAATTCGCACGCGCTTGTTCTGTCTTTTTGGATTTGGATAGTACAGATCGTGGTTGGTTGCTGGAACAAAGCTAATCCCCTCCAACCCGTCGCGCTGATTAAGCGCCGCCAAAAGACCTGGTGTATTTACAATGCCGCTAAAGCCAAAGCGGTAAGTGGACTGCGCCAGAGCATATGTGGAGCCAGCCTCGTAAAACATTGGCTCATAATCCTGAACAAAATAATACTTGCGCTTAGTTTTGTTAAAACGCAAAAGCATGTACGCCGACACCCAAAATGTACAAAAAGCAATATCGCTAGGCGGTAACTTTTTGATATCTTTTTGCTTATTGTCGCCAAAAACAATGATCTCGTAATCTGTTATTTTGAAGTAACTAAGCATCTTCTCTTCAAATGCAGCCACGTCAAAAGTTGGATTGTCGTAAATTACAATACGATTTTTTACGCCTTCTTGGCTGAGCTTGTCTATAAAACGAAAGATAGTTTGAATACCATTAAACTCAAAATGATTAAAGTAAGGTATAAACCAAGTTGCGGTCTGAATTTTCTCTGGTTTTGGCCCACTAGTGGCTTTTTTGCTTGCAGCAATATCTTCCCCTGTAATCTGAAAAATGTCACTGCTAACAAAATCAAACTCCTCATCAAGACGTTTTTGGTCTATGCCAACGTTTTTAAATCGCAGCTTTTTGCCAAGTTTCCGCAGGCGTTTGTGCGCAAACCTGCCAGTCTTATCCACCAAACCACTAAATCCGCGGTTTTTGTAAACCTTAATTGCTTTTTTAATTAAAATTGCCACTGTAGTCCTCTCTATATGCTATTTGTTCGATTTGCAGACTTAAATTCGGATTAAAATACGGATCACGCCATAGCAAGTACGGTTTGTAGTAAACCATGGAGTTGTCGTAATCTGTTGGCGGAGCACTTTGGTAAGATCCAACAGAGGTATTCTCGTAATGATAAAGTTTTACAAACGGCCAATAGATGTTACGATAGCCCTTCTCGTGCAAACGCAAACAAAAAGCCACGTCATTACCAGCCATAACAAGATTTTCATCCAAGCCGCCAACTTCGTCATATTTTGAAGTTTTTACCATCAAACAGGCAGCGGTTACGGCCAAAAAATCTCGTGGCCAGTACGGTCGACCAAAAGGGGTTAGGGCATCTTGATGCAGGTGGCGCCAGACATGGCCGGCAACCGTGTTCATGCCCAAAATGACCCCAGCATGCTGAAGAGTATTGTTTGGATAAAACAAAGCCGGGCCAACAGCGCCTGCCCACGGCTGCGAGGCCACGCCAAGCATTTCTTTGAGCCAATCGCCTGTTATGACCTCTGTATCATTGTTTAGAAGCACCAAATAATCACCGCTGGCTTTACTGCGACCAAAATTATTGATTGCCGAATAATTATACGGGATATCATGCTCAAAAATCTTAATCTTATCATTGTCCTTAAGGCTGGCCAAATATTCATGCGTCTCTGGCTGCTGGCTGTTATTGGAGATTAAGATAATCTCGTAATTCTTGTACGTGGTTCTTTCCAGAATGCTCGGGATAAGTTTTTTTAAAAGCTCTGGCTTATCTTTGAACGGAATAATTATTGACACCTTGGCTTTGCGCGGTGTCTTGTACTGCAGGCGATAGTTTGTTGGCAGTTCTGGAATCTCCAAAACCTTGGCCGGAATTTTTTTTCGCTGCACGTGATCTTCCAAAGCGCGCATGCCAGCAGTTGTGGCATAAGGCTTGTTTTCTATTGATCCTGATGTTGACCCTTCTGCTAAACGCCAATGATACAAGATTTTTGGAATGTGCACAATCCTATCTGTGGCATCTGTTATGCGCAAGATAAGATCATAATCTTGTGCGCCTTCAAAACCCTTGCGCAAAGTCCCGATTTTCTTGAGCAGACTGCGCCGCACAATGGAAAAATGCGTGATATAATTAACGCCCTCAAGTAAAGTAGGGGAGAAGTCCGGCTTAAAAAATGGCAAGCTGCGGTGCGAACCGTCATCCGAAATTTTGTCTTCATCGCTGTAAAAAAAGTCGGCTTTTGGATTAGCGTTGAGCGCAGCCACCACCTCGTATAAAGCCTGTGGAGCCAGCTCATCATCGTGATCTAAAAAGCCAACAAATTCACCAGTCGCAAGTTTTATTGCCTGGTTTGTATTGCCAATGATCCCCTCGTTTTTTGCAAGCCGTTTATAAGTGATGCGCGCTTCGCTGTTGGCTTCTTGTTTAATAGCCTCGGCACAGGACTCATCTGTAGAGCCGTCTGCAATACATAACTGCCAATTCTTGTATGTCTGCCTTTTCAGCGAAGCCACTAACGGCTTCAGATACTTTTCCGGTGTATTAAAAGCCGGTACAACCACGCTAATCTGCGGTTGCAACTTTTGTTTGCACTGGCGAGTCCAAACCAGCGGCTCACATTGACGAATCCACAGTTGGTAGGAGATATTGCGCCGCTTCTTTCCATACCTCGGTCGCAATGAACTCTTGACAAGGTGATAAGCTTCACGCAAAGCATCATTTTTAGCCAACGTCTTTTTAGCGCGCTTTAGAAGATTGCGAACAGCTTCATTCATAATCCTATCCCTTTGCCATTTTACTTATTGCACGCAGCGGTTTTGTAGCACGCCATGATAGCGACTGGCGCACGTTGTTCAGCTCCTGCTGAAGCATTTCGCAGCGTTTTTTGTATTCTTCCGCCTGATTTTTTGCCACTTTACATTCATGCTCAACATCTTGTAGTGATATTTTTTGCTCTTCACTAAGCTGCTTAATGCTGTTAAAGCTTTTTCCTAATTTTGCCAGCGCCATAACCGCGGTCGAAAGAAAAGAAGAATGTATGCGCTCAGACTTCATAACATTCAAAGCCTCGTTACCACCATCTATAAGATTTCTATCAATTACAGCCTTGACCGCTTCAACCATTTTTGCGTTTTTAGAAACAAAGAAAATGCGCCTGTAGCTGCAATCTACTCCAGATTCCAGCTCCAAACAGTGCTCGTTGCACCATGTGTTCATGTCGTTAACCGCTTGCGTTGCCAAGGAGTTTTGGGAAGCCATAAAAATTAGCGTTTGCAAAATGATCCAGTCAGCAAGCTGATTATTTGGAACAGAAACAAAATGCGCGCCGCTCTTGCCTAAAAGCTTTTGCATTTCCTCTTGTGATGGAATTTGTAGGTCAATGTGCTCCTTAAGCCAGCGATGGTCTTCGCCAAATAACTCCTTATTTACCTCATTGAGAAGCACCTCTGCATCTGCTGTTTTGCAGTCATTGCCGTCAACTGGCACTGCAATAAACACGCCCAGCTTACTAACGCGCAATGCTTCACTAAGATAAGCAGGACGCAATGGGCGGGGGATATGCTCAAGAACATCAAAACTCGTAGCAATGTCAAAAAAATCATCAGCAAACTCAATTTTTGTGGCATCGCCTTTAACATAGCCTTGGTACGACTCGTCAAAAACATCCAAGATTGTCACCTCATCGCTCGGTAAAAATTCCTGCGTTTTACCTTTGTGGCCGCCAATGTCAATAATTTTTAGTTTTGCTTTTGCATCTGGGCGTAGCGCTTTATTGATAAGCGTCGCAACAATCATTTGACGAGAGTACTGGTCAAACGGCAAGGTCTTTGCCAAGTTGCTATCTATACTTTTCATTGTTGCCACCTGCCAAACATATTAATCTTGCCGTAAAGCTGCGGGTGATGTTTGCTTACAACAGTAAATGCCGCTGCCTCCTCTTGATGGTCGTATTCAACCTCAGTATTATGATCAAATACCACAACGCGCATCGTGTAATTTCCAGGGTTAAACGAAAGCTTTGGAATTGTAAAAGTGACCGGCTTGCCACTAGTAAGCTGCGTGCCGTTACTGTTTGGGCCAGAAATATTAACGCCAAAATTATCATAGAATGCCAAACCAAGCACTATCGGTCGAGGCTCTGTGCTGTCAAAAGAAAAGGTAAT
>JAEHDC010000058.1 GCA_016880595.1 Candidatus Saccharimonadota bacterium | reverse complement strand
GTTGAGTCGGAGAATCTGGTGTGATGAGCTTAGGAAATTTTTGCTCCAATTCAGCCAGCTCATGCTTAAGGCCATCGGCTGCAGCTTCGCTCATTATGGAGCGGTTGTTGACGTGATATTCGTAGCGGTACTCGTCTATAAGCTCGCGCAGTTTTGCAACCCGCTCGCTAGCTTGCGCTTCGTTCATAACATGCTCCGGTATAATTTATAGATGTAAGTCGCTACATAAAGAACCGAAAACGCGCACAATGCCTGCACCATTATTGGAATTAAAGGAAGCCAGTCAAAGCTCATCCAGCTGTCCAAGAACAGAGCTGGCACCAAGCAAATTACCCAAGCGCAAAACACGATAAAGGCCAAATTCACTATATGCGCTAGCATCCGAACGCGTCGACCCATGGCTAGCTCACCGGCGATTTGCATGGCGCGCCAAGGGCGCATTTGTGGCAGGGTGACAATTATTAGCGCCAAAATTGAGCTAGAAATCCAATAAATCGACAAGCAGCAAAGCAAAACCGCCGCCATAGTAAACATCATAACTTCTATGCCGCCTTGCATGTAGCCACCGCTTTGTGCCAAGTTAAAGACGGCTACACTAAGCGCGCCAGGAGAAAGTTGAATAATTATAAAAACTGCAACAATTAAATACGAGACTAGCGGTGCTGCCGAACTATAAAGCGCATCGCGGGCAACTATCTTTTGGTCAGCAAACCACATTCGCAGTGCCCAAACCACAGCCAGCCAAAAAAGAAGAATTAGAAGAACTGCCAAAAACTGTTGCAGCTCTGTTAAATCTTGTGCAAAAGCCCCGGTTAAAATTGAAGTGAAGATAGTTGATATGCTATTGGCCGAGGTGTAGGTGCCGCCAAAAACTTCTAGCGTAGCATCTTTTAACGCAACAAAATCAGTTTGAGCCACACCACCAACAAAGAAGTAGCTAGCTAATACATAAATAAATGCCAGCACAAGCAAAATCTTGCGATCATTCCAAATTATTTTAAAACTATCAATAGCCACGCGGCGCATGCTGTCCACAATTGGCTTGACTTTTATTGGCTGCGTTTTGCGAAAACTGCGATGCGGCCGATTTTTAAGATAAGCTTGCTTTTTTTCGCTAATTTTCGTCTTTGCCGATTTTACCTTTTGTAAAACTTTTGCCACAAAAATCCTTTACAATTTAGTTTCCATAGCCTGAAGTTTGGCAATGCGGTCTTCTATTGGCGGGTGTGTGCTCATCAGTTTGGCCATGCTGCCTTTTTTGAGCGGATTGGCAAAAAAGAAGTGAGCGGTTGAATTGTTTTGGCGTTTGAGCTGCGAGCCATGTGCCTCAATTTTGCGCAGCGCGCTAATTAAACCTTGCGGGTAACGAGTAGTCATGGCGCTGGTGCCGTCAGCCAAATATTCACGCTGGCGCGACACCGCAAGCTGCACAAACATGGCAGCGATCGGCGCAAGAACTGCGGCAAGAAGTCCAACCACCACCACTACCGGACTGGCTTCACGGTCACGGTCGCCAAACCACATCATGCGGATTAACATATCTGCCAAAAGGCTAATGACGCTCACCAGACCAAAAACAATCATCATTACGCGGATGTCATAATTTTGGACATGGCCAAGTTCATGTGCCATGACGCACTCCAGCTCACTGTCGTTCATAATTTCCAGCAAGCCGGTTGTTGCGCAAACTACAGCATGTTCTGGATCGCGGCCTGTGGCAAAAGCATTTATTGCTGGGTCATCAATTACGTAGATTTTTGGCATTGGCAGCCCAACGGTTATTGTTAAATTTTCCACAGTTCGGAAGAGGCGCGGGTTATCGCGCTTGGCAATTTGGTGTGCACCATTAACAGCCAACGCCATACTAGATGCGGCAAAATATTGAATTAACATGTAAATCCCACCAAAAACCAGCACCAGGTATAACACCGTTAGGTCATTATAGATGGCGCTAAAAAGCCAGCCTAAAGCACCAATAATGACCAAAAACACGGCCATTATCACCACTGTTTTTCTCTTGTTTGCAGCAATCGCCGAATACATTTTTAACGCCTTTGCAGAGCGCGGTTAAAACTTAACGTCTACCGGCTTTTCTACTGCCGCTTGGTCTTCGACTTCGTAGAATTCGCGCTGCGTAAATTTAAACATGCCAGCAATAAGATTGGACGGGAAAGTGTTAATTTTGATATTTAGCTCGCGTGCAGCACCATTGTAAAAGCGGCGAGAGGCCATAATTTTATCTTCGGTATCTGTTAGTTCAGACTGGAGCTGCTGGAAGTTTTCGCTGGCGCGAAGCTGCGGGTAGCTTTCTGCAACAGCAAATAAACTCTTTAAAGCTTGCTCAAATTGGCCCTCGGCCTTAGCTGTGGCTTTAACACCTTGGGCGCTTAGGGCGTTGGCGCGAGCTTCGGTAACCTTCTCAAAAACATCACTTTCGTGCTTAGCGTAGCCCTTTACGGTATTTACTAAATTAGGAATCAGATCTAGACGTCGCTTAAGCTGAACGGTTATATCACTCCAGGCTTCGTCCACGCGGACCTTGGTTTTTACCAAACTATTGTATAAAATTACAATTATAATCAACAGCACGGCAACTATAGCTAGAATTATCCAAAACGGTGTCATTTTATGCTCCTTATACTTACTAGACTCATTATACACGATTTGCGTTATAACGGATAAAGCATTTTATAAGTCGCCAAAGCTATTGTCATATCTAGTAAAGTATGCTTTAATTTCCTCAAGGGATACTCAGTTCCTTTTACGATGGGAGTCCGGCATGTCCTACCCGCCTTCCGACCCAAATAGTGGCTACAACGCGCCAGGTGGTAGTTATTCTCTACCAGACAATGGTAGCTATCCTCCTGCCGGTAGCTATAGCGTCTCCCCTCCATTTGTAGGACAGCAGCCTGAATTTCGACAGCCTCCAAACGCTGACGGAGGAACATGGAAAGTTATCGCTCTTGCTGCTGTAGTCATTACGGGAGTAATATCAGTCCTTTCACTTTTCTTTGTTTTAAAAGCCAATAATACGGCAGACAGCGCATCCAGCCAGAGTCAAGTGCAACAAGAAAAGCTACAGGCTGCGTTTGATAATGCGGGCTTGCCGGCACTTTATGATGCAGTGATTGCTGC
>JAEHDC010000057.1 GCA_016880595.1 Candidatus Saccharimonadota bacterium | reverse complement strand
TGGCTAGTTGGCTGGTTGGTACTTGGGCGCTGGAGTTTAGACTGGCGATGCCGTTGGCTGCGCCTTTTTGAGATGAGGTGAGGGCGCCGGCGCTGGTTAGGGCGTCGGATTTGAGGGCACCAGTATTAGTAAGCGACTGCTGCAAGAAGTCGTTAAGAACAATTCCCCAAACGCCCGTGTCCGAACCTGGTGTTGGTAACCTCGCCACACACTTTCCCCATTTATACTTACTTATTTTATAGCATTAGCACTTACAAATAAAGGTTTTAAATATTTGACAATTATTAAATAACAAGTTAAATTACCGCAAAATTGCTTGTGCTGCCTGTTTGCTAACTTTGCAAACAGGCAGCACGGCCACCACTTACATTGCGGTTGTCAAGGACTGTCTCTTGTTATTCTGCGCGCCAAGCAGCGATGCAATAACAACGCCAAAATTCATCACCACAAGCGAAACAGGATAAGCATAGAGGATAACAGGAGAGCCTGATTTAACAGAAAAAATCCCCAAGAAACCTGCCACCCCAATACACGACCACGTAGAGAGTGCTTCGCTGCCAGGTTTATAATAAACTTTCTGAATAGTCAGCACTGCGCCAGAAGCTTCAACTGCAATCAAAATCACAACAGCAATTGAGGCCTCTACAAAGAACCACGCTACCAAAGCCACAAGAATACATAGAAACAATTTAGCTTCTTCTCTTATTATCTTATGTAGCTTATGGAAAATTGCGCGCAATACATGCGGAGCTTGGCCTAATCCACTCATCATGGAGAGTACAAAAATTATTGCCACTACTGGCAACTGCAAGCCAATAATCCATAACGAACTGCTAGCACCTTTTTGGAGTTGCGCAAGAAACAGCGCTATATACTCCAATAGCCAAATAAACCAAGAAGTGCACTCCGGCTCTGCGCAACCCCTCCTGATACTAATGACGTAGGGGACATATCCCAACAACCCAATAACGCCAGCTACAATTCCAACAATGTCCTCCACCGATACCACCTCTCGTTGCTTGAACTGTGCTGCAAGCATTTTAGCAGCACTTGACTACTTTGCCAATAGCATTTTGCCGCTAAATATGCAGGGCATCCAACAAAGCGTCAACTGATTCATCCAGCATAAAAACGTCTTTTGCCTCATCACGTTCTTTTTTAGTTGCCGGCCCCAAGGCTATAGCTTGCTCGATGCCCTTAACAAGTGCCTGCGGATTACGCGGCTCAACAAGTGTTAAAAGACCGCAATTTGTTTCTGGCAATCCATCAATATTGCTTGCCACCACGCGGCAGCCAGCGTGTTGAGCTTCGACCGACAGCATACCAAAAGGTTCCGCATAAACAGAAGGCATAAGTAAAATGTCAGTACGACCCAAAAGTTTTGCCATACCGGCCACTGTTTTTTGCGCTGGAATAAGATCAGCATAGGGATAATCCTTAAGCATATGTGCAATTGTTCGGCCAATTTCTACATGCTGTCCGGCCATGACGATACTTACGCGGCGGCCATTCCGATGCATAATATCTTTATGCATCATTTCTAGCACAGTGTAAATACCCTTTTCTGGATGCAGTCGGCCAGCGTAGACAATGCGGACTTTTTTAGCAGATTTTGCGCGCGTTGCATTGCCAAAGATTGGATCGGCAAACGGCAAAACAATGTGCATTCGGCTATATGGTATGTCCAAAAACAACGCCTATTGCTGACCGCTATAAATGCTAGTTGCGATTACAATTTTGTCTGCAACTTCGGCCTGCCGCATCTTGCGCTCATTAAAATTTGGCGTTACGCAATGAAGAATAATTGCCGCCTTATTTTTTGTAGCAACATCATAAGACCGGTTCACAAAAACAACTGTCCCAGGAAGCTGGCCAATTGCGTTTACGTCGGGCAAAGATAAAAAAGGTATATCGGCAAAATCCTTACGGCCGTCGTTAATACCGTGCCCTACAGTTACAACCTGAGATTTTATACCTCGTCGCAAAAGCTCCCTAACATGCCCGGCGGTAAACGTTTCTGAACCGCCAGTTCCAGCCAACATTGCCACACCAGGCGGCCACATAAATGAAATCATAATACCTTGTCTTTTTATGTTAATCTAAAAAGAATTAAGGTAACAATTTGACTAGAAGAGTATCTCAAAAGAATTTAGTATTTATAATTATATCATTAAAATAAAAAATAAGCAATTTAGACATGCTTATGCTAGAATAAAGAGGAGAAAGGTTACTTATGGCAAAAGGCAATACTCATCCAAAGAAGGAAATAAAGAAGAAGAAAAAGCAAGTGGCGTAAAGCCTGCTTAGTTTAAAAAAGGCCGAGTAATTCGACCTTTTTATTTATTGCCAAAAATAAGCCCGGGAGCGTCCCGGGCACCGGCTAGTTGGAATGCAACTAGCAACATGCAATCTATTTACTGTGAGCTTCGGTAAGTGTCGTTCCAAGAATTCTGCAAACCATTGCCCAGGAGACCAAACCTTGGTCAAGAGGCTGGATTGCTTCAATATCCAGCTTTTGCTGATCTGTTAACGTTGCTCCTTCCATCATTGTCCTGACGCGTGCTGCAACATGGGCTGTGAAAGAATCAAGATCAGCGAAGCCACTTTTCAATAGAGCCATAACTTCCATCTTGCGTTCATACCTGGCGCGGCTAGCCTCAAGCTCGTCGCCGCTCAGCTCGTCAACCCACCCTACGGCCGGACCATTCCACCAGCCCAAGGCAAACACGCGCCGGCTGCCAGCTGGATCAACAAGCGCAAGGCAACAACCTGAATTCTCATAGAGATCGCCAAAAGCTACGCGATAACTCTCGATGTGCTCTACGCGCAAATCGCTTCCTTGCTCAGAAATTATCCTGCCAAGGTAGTCAGCCATAAACCCTCCGTCGCGCAGGACTGCGCAACCGTTAAAGGTTTTTAAGCTGGTGGTTAGCTCTGTACCAGTAAGCATCTCCCGAACTATCTCCTGAATCAGTTCATCCAGCGCAGCCGGAATCACATATTGAACAGACAACGATCCTCCAAAGCCCTAAGAGCCAACAGATAGATTCTTAGTATTTTAGATGAATGATCAATACATGTCAAACAGACACGTCAAAATACTATTTGTATTGTAGCGAGAATAAGTTAAACTTAAGATAAACTAATTTTTAACCAAGACTAAAACTAATTATGCCCCGCATAGATTATAAATGCTTTCTTGAATCTTGCGTCAAAAAACCGCATGCTATATTTTTGATAATCGGATTATCCTTTGGAATGATCTTTTTAATAACCGTTCCGGCGTTTGCCGGTGGGGACGAGGCTGCACATTTTAACAGAATTTTCCAAATTTGCCAGGGGCATTTGTTTGGCGAAAAAATTCCTGACGGCAAAGGCACTTATTTGTCAGAGGCTATGTATATGTATGAGGTTGGCACTTCGCCAAGCGTTTTCATAAAAAGCATTTTTACTGGCAGCACAATTAACTCCACACCCCTGACCACACCAATGCATTTTGAAAACACCGAGCTATACACTCCAATAACATACATTCCTCAGATTGCAAGTATGCTAATTGCCCGGCTCCTAGACCTTTCCGTTCCAATGACTTACTACTTAGCGCGATTATCCGGCTTTATCGCCTGGCTGGCAATTTGCGCTTACGGCATAAAAAAGATGCGTGTTTTTGGCTGGGCGGCGGTAGTTTTGCTTCTTACGCCACTCAGTTTGCAAACCGCCACTTTAGTGAGCGCCGACACCATGACCGTTGCAATTTCAACACTGTTTGTTGGCTTGTTGGCCGACGGCCTGATGGCTAAAGAGCCAATGAGCCGCAAGCAGCTAGCCGCTTTATCTGCCGTCTTGCTACTGTTGGCTTTTTCTAAAATGCCTTACATGTTTCTGGCGCCGCTTATTTTGTTGCTGCCGGCAAAATCATATCCCGGCGGAGCAAAGATTAAAAGATATTTTTTGGTAACCTCGGCCATTGTACTAAGCGCCGTAACTGTTGGCTGGGCTGTAATCTCGCAAGAAGATATGGTACCGTACAAATACATAACCGAATCGGTTTTTTTGGATCAAAAAACTCAAATATGGTATTTTGTGGAGCATCCTGTGTCATTTGCTTATCAGCTTTACAATGTTTATATTCGTTCTTGCTATGACACGGCCGATCCAATTTTGGGGTATGCCAAGCAGACAAGCCTTGATTTTGACATACCGGGCTGGGCGGCAGCTCTTTATATTGCGCTGTTAACGGCAGTTTTTATGACTTTGCGGAGTGGCGCAAAAGCCAAAGATTATCTGGACAGATTTAGCCAAACGCTTTGTTTTGGCGCAGCAGCGCTAGTGTTTATTCTTGTAAACGCACTATTGGTTATTACCTGGACGCCAATTGGCAGCCCAATCATTGAAGGCATGCGGCCGCGCTATCTTATCCCAATTGCTTTAATGCTAATCTTGGCGCTACTTCCTTTACGGGCAAAGTCAATAAAGCTAACTAAAAATTTTTATTTGCTCGTGCCTGTTTGCTTGACGTTAATCCAACTTTCGGTTGTGATTAGCATTTATTACAGATACTACTCGACGTAAACGGGGAAGTGGCGCAAAACACACTTGCGCCACTTCCGCCTAGCAACTGCGCGGCCGAATTGCGATGTAATTTTTTGCCTGCAGGTTAGGAAACGCCCAAGCCAGTTCAAAATTCTCAAAGACAACTTTGCGGCTTGCTCTGCCAGGTAGGCCTGGGTCATGCACAATAAACCCGTTGCTGTCGTAACCGATTAAAAGCACAAAATGGCCAGAGTAGCCGCTCTTACCATTAAGTGCGCGCGAATTGACATTGCAAATTAGCAGCCAGCCAGCATCAAGCTGATCTTTGAGATCAGAGATTTCCGGCGTGCGCACAATGCTCATATTTCTTTTAGCAATCTGCCGGGCGTATCGCGTTTCTTGCTCAATATCGCAATGGGCAATCTGCTCCCGGCCAACTTCTTCGCCAAAAAAGTCAACCAAATAATCGTCGCCGTCGCTTGCAAACTTCTCGTATTCAAACATCTCAACGCTTTGGACGTCAAACCCACGATCATCCAGCCAAATCAAGCTGGCGGTTGGGCAAGTCCATAGGCCATCAACCTTTGCCGAGATTCTATCTAGCTCTTCCCAGGTAAAATCTTTGTTTGGCCAATAACACTTCAGGATCATGCGCAGCACAGCTTGGAAACAATGAGTTTCATCGACGTTTTCGTAAAAGGGAATTTGCATATTTATATTATAAAGCCAGACTTTACAAACACCACCCGCTGAGTTTCCATGCGAGCCAAACTATTAATACAACAAAACTTACACAGTGTTGCACCTGCCGTTTTTGGCAAATGCAACACTGCTACCGTATGTTCATTTTAGCAACAACTAAGCGCCTGCTCAATGCGCGGACCAAACCGCCTATGCATGATTTCCTGCCAATTGTGCTCGTTTACGACGTAAACAATGCAATGCGCCGCCATTCTTGCCCGTTCATCCTCGGACATAGCCAGAGCTGTCTGCACGGCGTTTGACAGAACGTCATTTACGTAGTTGACTCGATCCGACTCTCGTGGCGGCACACGCCATTCTGCAACATGCGCCAAATTTGCATTGGCATGCTCTACGCAAGCGTCAACATCTTCCGCATCCAATTTTGAAATTAAAACGCAGCGCCTCTTTTCCATAATTGTTGAATAAGCGTGATCGTCGTAGCCCAAAACAATAGCCCCAGTGCTCATGCCCTCCAATGGGCCAAGACCGTAAGTTTCTTGCACAGATGGCTTGATAGTAAAATCCGCGCCAGCGTACAATACTTTGCGATCCGGCTGACCAAGCAATAGCACAAATCGCCCCATATAGTCTGCGGCCAGTCGCAATGCCTGCCGATAAAACGGTGTGCCGCTAAGCTCTGGCATTTTGGTGAAACCTGAGGCGATAATAAATTGCGCCTCTGGGTCAAGCTCCAAAATTAGTGGAATTATATCCAACAGCCAGAGCGTGCCCTTTGTGGGATCAATGCGATCAAAATTAACAAACAATTTTGACGTCATTAAGGTGTTAAGCCGACCGATGCAAACATTTTCGCCGTTTTTCCAACTTTCCTGTTGCGGAAGTTGACGAATCATTGCGTAAAGGATAGCCTTATTTTTTCGCTTAAACACACTAACTGCATCAACAAATTCAGGAGTTATTGCTCCAAAGTCACCTGGAATATTTGCACTAAGCGGCACAAACTGCGCATCAGGAATAACAAATTGTTCCGACGGCTCCGAGCTTCTTGGGTCAAAGTTACTAATGCCAAGATGCATAGGAGGCAAACTATCCTGCCGATCAGCCAACTCGTGTAGCAGCGGCGAGGCCGGATTGTCTGAGCCGTAGAATCTCTTGTAACGATCACTCAAAAAACCTGCATAGCCAGGGTTGATAAGCGTAACATTCGAACGCCTTACAGCATCTACAAACCATGCAAATGGGCTTTCGGGCGGATATTCAACGCTTCGCGCTGGACGATTCTCGCTTGCTAGGCCTTCCTGCGGATCACCAAGCTCAGCATGGATCATGTGAATCAATGCCGTTCTTTGATGTTTTTTTTGACCACGATCATAAAACTCCAGCAGCTCAGGCAAACGGTTGTCTGCATAGTTGCTAAACATAATTGCGTCCGGTGTTTCGAGTTGCATCAGAGCCTGCGCCAAAACATCATTCCAAACCACCAGCGCAGCCGGTTTCAACAATTGAGCAATTGGCTCAACGCCATAAAGCTCTGCGCCTCTTTGGCGATTGGCTGGAATCCGAAAATTAAAATCCGGAAACTGCCTAAAGTATGTTGTTTGATCCGACGGATTCTTTGGCTCACCACTTGACATTACTTCTGTAATTGCCAACAACTCGAGCGGTGCCTTAAGATCTGGGACAAACTTGACAAAAATTTGAAACCAAGCAACCTCGCCATCACAAAACTTAAATTTTAGCAGTGACTCCAGCGGCAAGCAGGCACGCCACGATGCATCAATTGGAACAACCGACACAGCCGGCACCAACAAACGCACGCGCATGCCAAGGTGCTCACCAAGGCTGACGCTAATCTGATAAGCTGCCAAAGCCATACCGCCAGCTTCGCAATGCACAATACCTGGGACGTCAATCTCAGAGCAAGTGACAACAACTCTTTTACCAGCAAGTTGGCACATGTTAGCCAAATCCTTTCATCAGGCTTTACTCAGTTTTTTAAAATGCACACAGTTTGTAATTTTAAAATAAGCAATTAGAGATTACCAGAAAAAAGTAGTCTAAAGTTATTTTTACCAGTCGCAATTGCCACAATGTTTTAAGCGCATCTGTTGCAAGTTGGTTTACGCGAGTTGTGCAAACCATTTGCCATGCGGCCGTATTGTGATTTATATTTAAATAGTTATATCGCTCGTGCAAAGATAAACTAGAGGGAGAAAAGATGGCTCCGAGCGGTTACGACTACCTTGCCGAAGCTCTAAGGATCATGTATCCAGAGTTTACAACAAGTGAGCGCGGAGGCAGCTATAACAAATTTGGCTGCCTGCTTAAAATCGACAGGCAGCCAAGAACTATAACTAATTTTAGGGCTAAAAGTGTCAGAGGCTGCGCGCAAAGCACAACCCCTGACAAACAATGAGATTAGCAGTCTGTCTTAATGATTAAGCCACTTACGGCAAGACAAAAGATTAAACAACCCATAAGAGGTACTAACAATGCCAATAGCAAAGAAGAACGGCCACAATCCGCACAAATAGTTAAGTGCGCCAGTAACTTCGCATCTAAAATCAACCGTCACATTACCGGCGAGCCCAAGGTCAGCGCCACATGCATTTGCAGCCAATTCGAGCTTGTCTGCAAAATATATTGGCGCCCAGGCAAGCAATACGCCAACCGCGAAGTAAATCGCTCCCACTATTTGGCAACGCCTAACCTCCGGCTTGTCCATTCTTGGCCTCCAAAGCCTAGCAAGCAATTTACTAAAGTGAGAATCAAAGAATCTCGCTATATCTCATAATACAAAGACAATCTTAGCATTGTCTTTAATTTTATGCAAAAGGGAATAGCCGCTACGAGCAGCCCGACTAGCATCGACCTACAGAAAAACAGACCTATCACACTTTTGACTCTTTAAACATCGCCGCGATATCTGTAACCATTGCCAGTAGCTTGCGCGCTTCATCTTGCGATATGCTTTGCTTAACCTTACTACACTGTTTTGTAGCCTGCCAAAAAGAGTCGTGAAGGGCAGGGAACTTACCAAGATGCTCAGGCTTAAAATAATCACTCCACAAAATATAAAGCTGATCTTTGCAAAGCTGGGCATGCTTTTCTTTGGTCATAACCATGCGAATAAAATTATTGTGATCATCGGTTTTACCACTAACATCTTCTAATTCGGCAATTTTCTCTGTCATGCGCATGCACGTTTCCGCTGCATGCACAAGAGTATCCGTTTCATAAATACCGCACGGCACATCGCAATGCGCATGCACCGGCTTTATAATCTTTGCAAATAATTTCATATTAGCCCCTTATTACGTATTTATTATAACTTTTTCTTAAAATTTATTATAAACACAAACGTTTTTGAGATATAATTAACAATATGAAGAGCAATTATACATTTAGCAAATGGGTGGCAGCATTATTGTTTGTCGTCACACTAATCATTAACTACCTAGTAAGCGCATTTCGCATCAACGGAACTACAACAGGGGAAGTGTCAAATGATTTTCCCAATCTATTTGCGCCAATTGCACTGACGTTTGCAATCTGGGGTTTAATTTATCTGTCATTAGGACTATATACCATTCGCCAATTTGGCGTGTGGGCAGGCAAAAAATCCAAGACAACCGATAAAGTTATTACAAAAATTACGCCTCTTTATATTGCAACTTCACTAGTAAATACTGCATGGATATTTGCTTGGCAATACAAAGTTATCTGGCTGTCGCTATTATTAATAGTTGCACTTCTAATTTTACTGATATGGATAAATATGGTGCTTGATACAGAGAAACTAGAAGGCAAAGACTATTGGCTTATAAAGTTCCCATTTAGCATTTATTTTGGATGGCTAACAGTGGCCACGATTGCCAACGCAGTTGTCTGGCTAGTAAGTATTGGCTGGGATGGCCTTGCTATAAGTGAGCAATTTTGGACAGTTGCAATTATGGTTATTGGCGCACTAATTGGCATTATAACATCTCTGCGTTTTAGGAGCGCGGCTTATATCTTAGTGTTTGCCTGGGCATATTTTGGAATCCTGCTCAAGCACATCTCGCCAAGTTACTTCAATAATACATATCCTCAAATTGTAATTTGCGCAACGTTATTGATTGCCGTATTTGTATTTACAGCTGCACTTGTTAACGGCAAATTACTCGGGACAAAAAGACGATAGCTATTTATCTGCTTCTTTGCTTTTGCTGTTATATTCGTACTCCCAAGCTTCTAATATATCATGCAAGCTAATATGCAAAGCGTTAGATAAACCTTGCAGAGTAAAGGAAGCTGGTCTTTGCTTCCCACGCTCAACGCGAGTATAAGTACTCGGATTAATATCCATTCTTCTTGCAACCTGAGCTTGAGTCAAGCCCTGTTTGGTGCGCACCTCTAGTAGTAATTCGGACAGCTTCTTTTGTTTGGTCATAGTTAAATGCTCCCAAAGACATTTTAGTGCTTTTATTTAATAAGTAGAATATTAACCTTTTTTGGTAACGATTGCAAGCCGATTTTTTTGGCCACTTTACTTCTTTAGGCAGAAAGTGAATTGACAAGTTGGCAACAAAAGCATTAAATACCTTCATGATGCAGCTGCGCGCAGGCGTAATTGAGGACATCAATGCGATTGCAGAATTGATTCTTAAGCATGAGCCAAACCAATGGAATTACGTGCCAGAAGATGAAATTCGGCAACATGTCAACAAAATTACCACAGGCGAGACTTTTGCGGTCGTTGCCGAACAAGATTCTTTGATTATTGGAGCAGTTACTTACAAGATTGGACTCTACTATCCCCAGTATCAGCCAGAAGACAGGCAGAATTGTTTGCACGGCTACTTGGCAGAAGCTGTTGTTTATCGTGATTACGTTGGCAAGGGTATTGGTACAATGCTACTACAGGCGGCTATTGAATCACTATGGAAAAAAGGCGTTCAAGAGGTCTATGCTATGCGCCATGCAGACAATCTGCCTTCAAGACGTATGATGCAGAAATGTAACATGGCAGTAATTGATGAATTTCCAGATCCTGCTAGGCGCCAGTTTGGTTCACAAAGAACAGCCGTAACGCGCATAGTATTGCCCGATGCCAGCAGCTAAAAGCCATCCGGGGCGCAGCCCAAACAGCTGCGCCCCAACACAAACCGACCACCAATGACGTCAACGATTATTATTCCGCAACCTCTTTAACTCGCGGCGTCGTTTGGCTCTTACAGACCAAAAGCGCAGCCTTAGTTTGCACAATCATCAAATCCTCGACCTCAATTAAAACAATTTTCTGGTTGGTCGTAGACATTACTAATGAATTTTTAGAATCCAAAATTTTGATTTCGGTTTCTGGCAACAGTGTTTTTATGACATTGCCAGCTTTATTTTTCTTGCCAAGTTTATAAATTGTCAGCCAATCGCCAACATCATCCCAGGCGTAATTTGCGCGTAAAACATAAAGCTGTGGTAATTTAGTAGCAATTACAGATTCAAACGACGCCGCGTCTAATTCGTTGTAATAACATTCCAACTTGCTCCAATAATTGCTACCGCCAATTTCGGTTCGAAGGTCAAGAAGCATATCATACATTTTAGGATCAGCCATCTTGATTGCTTTAAGCAAAGTAGCTATGCGCCAAACTTTTATACCAGTATTCCACAACCAATTTCCAGAATTAACCATTCTTTGCGCCACGGCATGGCTTGGTTTTTCTTTGAATGAGTCAACTTTATAAACATTATGATCTGACATCTTTCCCATTTTTATATAGCCAAAACCCGTATTGGCAAAACTTGGTCGCGTCCCAACTATCATCATTTGATCACGGTTTTGCACCGCCTCTATTGCGTCCAAAATTGCTTGATCGAACTTTTGCTCATCATTGATGTAATGATCTGAATACATAAAAACCGCTATGCTATCTGGAAAAAGCGTCTCAATATACATTGCCGCCAGACACATAGCAGATGCTGTGTCAGCATTTTTTGGTTGAACAATCAAATTCTTGTCGTCAAGAGGAAGGAGCTTCCTCGTTGCTTTTAGCAGCTGAGCTGTAGTGACGACAATTATATTTTTTTTATCAAAAAGCCGCAAAGCGCGGTTGTAAGCCTCAACCAGCATCGACTTCTTAGAAAGCGTCTGATTGATCTGTTTTGGTGAATTAGCAGTTGAAAGCGGCCATAACCGTTTGCCGCTGCCTCCGGCAAAGATAACCGCTACCTTATTTTGTGCATCTAACATATTATTTTGTTGGTTCATACTAAAATAATAACTTAATTTGCTTAGCTAACATAGTATAATAAATTTATGTATGAAGAGCAGAAAATCAAAAACGAAATTCTTAAAAGCAAACTTATAATTAAGCCGCTGAGCAAAGAGGCAACTGATGATTTTATGGAATCACAGAATCCAATTGCTTGGCTTGTTGCACATAATCATGCCGCAGATCATGAAAGTTTCTATGCTAATCTGGCAAAGTTACTTAAAATTGAATATTTGGCCGAGATTCCAACGCCAATAAATAGCTCCGAATCAATTGCATACTCAATTGGCCCGCAAAAGCTCAGCAAGCTCATGGCCTTTCCGTATCGCCAAAAAGATTGCGTAACAATTGCCTGCTGCGAGCCAACTCATGCCGAAAAAATTATTAAAATCTGTAGCGAAGCCTTGCCGCAAAAACAGGTTTTTTGTTTGGCGATTGCCGCGCCAAACACTGTCCGGCGCGCAATTGCAAATAGCGAGTACCGTCAATCTGCCATAGCAGCTCAGGAATTTTTGTCTATTGCCAATCCGCCATATTCAAGCAAAGGCGTGTTGTCACCTGGCATGCGCATTAGCTTGGCATTGATATCTTTACTGGCTATTATCTTCTTCTTTTGGCGTCCGCCGCGTGGCTTTTTGGCGTTTTTCATCATTATCAATATTTTTTACCTAATCTTCAATTTTATTCGCATTCTTATTACGCTTAAACCTTACAAAAAAACCGTCTCGTCCGATTTACCAACCGTGCTTAAAACGCCAGCAAATAACCTGCCTATGTATACAATTTTAGTACCGCTTAAAGATGAAGCCGTTATGGTTCCAGAGCTAATTCGCCGTCTGCAAGATATAGAATACCCTTCGGAAAAACTGGATATAAAGTTAGCTTTAGAAGTTACCGACGAATCTACAATCCACGCGCTTAAACAAGAAAGCATTGATGACACAAACACTTTTGCCAACAAGCGTCATCTTAAATACCACCTTGTTAAAGTGCCGATTTCCGAGCTATCAACCAAACCGCGATCATGCAACTACGCCCTGCAATTTGCCCGTGGTGATATAACCGTTATCTACGATGCCGAGGACATGCCCGACCCGTTGCAGCTCAAAAAAGCTTATGCGCTTTTTTTGCAAGAAAAACTCGATACGCTTTGCGTGCAAGCTAAGCTCAATTTTTATAACGTTAGGCAAAATTTACTAACACGCTTTTTCTCTTTGGAGTATAGTTTTTGGTATGATGCCTTCTTGCCCGGGCTTTATACCTGGAATGTTCCATTGCCGCTTGGTGGAACTAGCAACCACTTCTTAACTGGCACGTTAAATAAAATTGGCAACTGGGATCCATACAATGTCACCGAGGACGCGGATATTGGTTGGCGTTTAAGCCGGCTTGGCTACCGCACGGCAATGTTAGACTCCTACACGCTAGAAGAGGCTAACGCGCACGTTGGTAGCTGGATTCGTCAACGCACACGCTGGGAAAAAGGCTTTTTGCTGACTACGCTCGTACATTTGGGCTCACCAATCAAGATGTACAAACAGCTTGGACTTTGGGGGTTTGTAAGCTCAGCAACCTTGTTTATGACAACTTTTATGCTGCCGATTTTGAATCCAATTCTGTGGATATTCTTTATTCTCTGGTATGTTTTGCCGCTACTTGGAATGGCGCCAATTGGTTTTAGTATTCCAGATTGGCTACACACAGTCGGCTTGATAAACCTAATTGTGGGCAACGGCGCATATATATTAGTACATCTTATCAACGCCATTAAACAGAAACATTACCACCTTATAGCCATAGCGCCACTAATGCCATTTTACTGGCTATTAATTAGCGCAGCTGGTTACCGTGCAATTTATCAAACTATTGTCACGCCGCATAAATGGGAAAAAACCGCTCACGGCGTAAAGTAGCTACAAATAATCTTGGCACTTTTTAACTAAATCGCCAATACTAATATTGCTTTTTATAAAATAATCATTTGCGCCCAACTCTTTAGCCTTATTAACAGATTCATCCTGGTTCACATTAGTGGCTACAATTATTGGAACGTCTTTTGTAGCTGGAGAAGAGCGGAGCTTGCGCAGAACTTCCAGGCCAGTCAATCCTTCAATTAATAAATCAAGAATTATTAGGTTTGGTTTTTCTTTAACAGTGATGTCATATGCCGCATCGCCGTTGGTTGTGGTAATTATTTTCCACGGCATGCTGGCTAATTTTACTTTGTAGGCATCCACCAAAAAAGCGTCATCCTCGACGATTAGAATTTTTTTATTATGCTTCATAATATTAATATACCATCCTTACTTGTTAATTTTTAAACCAACTTGCTTTTCTTCGGTATGTCGGGGTAGAGTTACTGTAAATGTTGAGCCTTTATCCTCCTCGCTTACAAAAGATACCTTGCCATCGCTGGCCTCAACAACGGCTTTGACCAAAAACAATCCCAGGCCATTACCGCTTGATTCTTGCCTTGCTGCATTTTGCGCTCGGAAAAACTTTTTAAAAACTTCTGCATGTTGCGCCTTTGGGATTCCCATACCTCGATCTTTTACAGTTACAATAACATCGTTAAGATCTTGAGTTATATTTACATCAACCTCACTACCATCTGGAGAATATTTTATGGCATTGTTAATTAAATTAGCAAAAACCTGGGTAATTAATTGCTTATCTGTTGCAACCAATGAAAGATTATCAACGCAGCTAAATTTAACAATTTGCTTTTTTGACGCAATTTGAATCTTAAAATCATCTATAACCTGCTTGATAATCTGCTCTAAATCAGCATGCTTAAGGTTTAGTTTTAGTTGTCCGGTTTCAATGCTTGAAACGTCAAGTAGGTTATCCATAATGTACATCATATGTTTTACGCTACTATCAATTAGCATCGCTAGCTTTTTGTTATTTGCAGAAAGATCCTCTTTTTCTAGGAGCATTTCAGAATACCATTTTATAGCAGTAGCTGGTGTTTTAATCTGGTGAGTTGCCAGCATTAAGAACATATTTTTTGCTTCGTCAAACTGACGCTGTTTAGACATATCTGTTATTATTGCAACCACGCCAATTGACCTAGACCCCACAAAAACAGGGGAGAGGTCAACTACTACAGGGACGGTACTGCCGTCTTTGCACATTATAATACGCTCAAAATTGGCACTTTTGCGCGCTTTGCTAACGCCTTGTATAACCAAATCGCTAGCAGGGCGCACCCCATCGTTTTCCTCAACAATCTTTAGAACCTCTGAAAGCTTATGACCCAAATACTCAGATTTTGAGTATCCTGTGATATCAAACAACCTGGAATTAGATTGACGAATTATACTTTGATTGTCAAAGAAGAGCATTCCTTGACCCATGCTTAGTAAGATTGCCTCATCTTCTTTTTTGAGTCTTACGGCCTGATTGCGCTCGCTTCGCAAGCTGCTGGTGATTGATGTTGCTAGCCTCATAGCGCGCTGACGAGAGCCGTAAAGGCCATAAGTAGTCACCCCAACAACGAAGCTTAGCACAAAGCCGCTAATTAAAACATATAAAGAATAGTTCGTCACACTGCTGGATCCGTAACTCGGCAAGCTGCCATATTTTATTACCCAGCTATGGTTTGCCGCTGTATAAATTATGGAGCTAGAGTATTTTGAGTCGTCAAAGTTTGAACTGCCAGTGGAGCTATACATAAAGTTTACTTCGGTGGTGTCGTCCAAGTTTGAGCTATCATAAATAGCAATTCCAATATCACTGTATTGATCGCCTAGACTATATTTCATAAAATCGGCAATACGCACTAAACTAAAAACGTAGCCAATTATACCTTCGCGACGCTGCTCTAATGTATCAAACTCAGTACCTTTTTTGTAAACTGGTGCATACATCTGAAAGCTAGGCTGCGGATTGCTAGGGTCAATGATCAAAAAAATCTTACTGCTCATAGTTACTTCGCCGGTATCGCGAGCTGCATCCATAGCTTCACGGCGTTGAGCGTTTGAATACATATCATAGCCAAATGCAGTTTTATTTTGTTCGTACGGCTCAACATAGTCGACTATTACGTATGTGTCACGCGTTGGCTCTTGCGGATAAATAGTTGTGTATTCATAATTTGCGTCCCGCAACCCTTGTTCAATTTGGCCAAGCTGTTCCTGCGTTGTTGCAACTCTTCCAAAGCCAACACCTTCAACTCCAGAAAGGTTCTCCAGTGGGTGCAAGCTACTAAAGAACTCGTTCCATTCCAATCGGGTAACATCTTCCGAAGCATTAAAAAGCCCAGCGCCAGACTCCAAGGCTATAATTTGCGAATTAAAGCCCTTATCTATAAGATTAGTTATCTCATTTGTGTCGTCTTCAAATGCTCGCTGAGTATTCTGGTTAGTAATGTTCCTAGAAGTACTCCAAATAAAGCCGGTCAACAAGATCACCAGGCAAGTCACTACTACCGCCGCCCTTGTTGGCATTGACATCAAGTTTAGTGGATTTTTAGCATTTTTGTAGCATGAACGAAAAATTGCCACAGACAAAAGTATAAACAATAAAGCTGTTGGCATTGGCATATTTATCAACCACGGCACAAAATTTGATAGTTCAGATCTAAATGGCACAGATAATTCAGAGCATAACCCCAAAATAGCTACTGACGCAATTAAAATCCTAAATATAATTATTGGCGCTTTTTTAGTGGAATTTATAATTGCAAGCCCGAGCGCCAAACACAAAAGCGTAAAGCAAATTGAATCAGCGCCAGTCGTCTCAATGTCCCCACCGCCGGACAAATAGAAGATTCCACCCGCCCAAAACACTGCAAGAGTTAACAGTAAAATGGTTTTAACAAAACGACTTAACCCATTTGCATATGCCAGAAACACCGCAAGAACCGTCAAAATAAGAAGTAAAATCGCAGCAGCAGGCTTTGTCACCAACACGTTATTAACTAACATTACCTGGTTAAGGTCGACCAACAAACCGCCTACAATAATTATTGGGCACAACAGAATCACCACAGAAAACATGCTAGCGGAGATTCTTTCAATTCTAAGATTCTTATGTCCGGCAAAAAAATCACCAACAATAAAAGACAAAATTGCTATTAAGATTAATGTCAATATTGCCAAGACCCAAGTGTTAACGACTGTCAAAATAGTTATTTGCGACTGAGTTTTTGCCGACAGACTAGCCACCGAACTAGACTCAAAATTGCTTGCTATCTTTTTCCATGGAGCTAGCTCCGCCCCTGTTTGCGGATCATAATAATAAAGTTCTTCGCTATTTTTAAAATTAATTAAATTACCAGTTACAGGCTCAATCCAAACCGTAACAGCGCCTTTTGAAACAACGTCATTGGCTCCGGTATAACCTTCGGAATCACGCAGCTGTTGAGTTACATTCTGGTCATAAGTAGCTTGGAAGCAATTAGTTTTTATGCCTTGAACCGTTTCTGATGCAGCAAAACTCATGTTCAAGGCAAAATCATATTTAGGATGCCAAAAGACGTAATCTTCTGTACTGCTACTTGCTGCGCGACCATACAAAAAACCGTCCCGGCCCTGTATTTCATTAGTTCGAGAGTTAACCTGATAAGCATAATTTGATTGCCATTTTGAAATTGTACTGTCGCCATCTGTAACCAACTCTGCATTAACATCATACAAATTGCCATTGGCGCTAGTTTTATACGTTATTATTGATGGCAAAGTTACCGCTGAGCCAAAACTGCCTAACCTTGCATCATAAATGCTGACACTAGTAATTAAATTAGCTTGCAGGCCGGGATCTTTATTTGACAAAATTGGTATTAAAACAGAAATCCAAACCGCTATGAAGGCCATCAAAAACCCTGCGACTACGTATCCAGCCGTCCTCCATGCACTTTTGGTTAGCCTTAAATGCAACCGTTTCAAACCTTTTAGCCAGTTAACCATTAACTTAATAATAGTAAATTTTATAGCTGCGCACAATGCAAAAAGCCAACGATAGTCCGGTTTAAAATATTATCGCGCCTGAACTACGAGAAGCATTTACATTGCGAAAAATCTATAGCATTATAATAGTTAGAATGTTTAGCTTGTAAATTAATATAAAGAAGGGAAGAGGGTTTATGCATGACTCCAAATTACAACTTTTAACACCTAAAAATAGCGTACTGCTTTTAGTGGATTACCAGCCAGCTATGTTTAAAGGAGTTGGTTCGGGCAATCGAACATTAATCCACAACAGCGCAGTTGCGGTTGCGACCGCGGCCAGTATCTTAAAAGTGCCGACCGTACTAACATCAATTCACCCAGAAGGCAATGGTGAGTTTATAAAAGAAATTATGGATCTGTTCCCCGGGCAAAAAGCAATTCCGCGCAAAGTGCCAGCTTTTGATGCACTTGAGGACGAGCAAGTACTTGCCGCAGTCAAAGCTGCTGGCCGTAATAAAATTGTAATTTCCGGATTATGGACAAGCATGTGTTTTGCTTTTACAACCCTTCATGCGCTGCGCGAAGGTATGGAAGTCTACGGTTTAATTGACGCCGCTGGTGATTCCACCAAGGATGCGCACAATTACGGCGTAAAAAGAATGCTGCAAGCTGGCGTCATCCCCATTACTTGGGAGACAATTACTTCCGAATGGATGCACGACTGGGGCAATCCAAATGTGCCTGAACTCCAAAAACAGATTTACGCAAAATATGATGCAATCTTAGGATTGCGGTAGTTCATCTGTTTAAACTGGAAATAGCCATACTAAATTTCTAGCCCAAAGAGCTTAGATTTGTGACCCGCCCAAACTACTGGACGGGTCATATAGATTTGATCACTCACCGCTCAGAGGCGCGTAATTATGAAGTGCGGTCAAGACATTACTGAGCTCCGCCTGGACATCTCCATAGCAAACCGGTATAGTTGCAACCGTTTCGTGCCAAGTTGTCGAACCAAACTGTCCCGGCTCATCAGGGACTGCTATTTTAAAGTTGCCATCATCACTTACAAAATCTATGGCTCCTAATTTTGCCCCAGCCAAGCCTCTCCATCCAACGTTAACTAGATCGGGATGACCATGCAGTTCAAAGTTGTCGACCTCTTTACGGTATCGCCAACCGTGCGTGCCAAGGTCGTATATTCTACCTTCAGGAAGAAGGGAACAACCACGACATTGGCGCTGCATAGTCTCATTGGCATCACCACCAAAGGCAGCCCATACCGCAAGCTTTGCAACTCGGCCAGCCATAACAACAGGAATGGTTCCACCGCGTTCATTAGTTAGCATTGGATGCCAAACACCAAGCTCCTCTCCGGTTCTAGCTGTCATAACTATGCCGGGAAAATAGACTTCTTTTGGAATGGCTGTGCCAATGGCAAGATAACCCAAAGCAAACGCCTGTTCAGCTGCTTCAATTGCTGTAATGTACCCACTTTCAGATCGTCGGACAATGTGTCTTAGTTCACGCTCTGCGGCTCGTGTCATGCTTTTAGAATACTGCTAAATTGCGTTGCGCGCCATTATAGCCACCCCAACACGCGTTTTAGCTGTGCGCGTACTGCCAAGACCTGAGTAACAATCTCTTGGCTGAGAGCGGATGGACTGGTGCGCGGTCGGGAAACAAGTGTTGGTATGCGCCACGTGCAAGCAGCGAGCCGAAAGTCGGAAACGGACGTTCGGTACCCCTGCGACCGGTTTGGTCGGTTGTCGTTGGTGAGCTGAACGTTTTGGTTCAAGACGTCCCATCTTTGCTTCCATCGCCAAATGGTACTACGGTGAACGCCACAACGGTTGGCCACCACTTGCAATGGTAGACCTTCGCGGATTAGCATTTGCATAGCAAAAGTTCTTGCCTTAGGCAGGTTAGGGTTGGTAGAATAGGCCATAGGTAGGCTCCTCTCTGTTAGATGTAATGCTCTTACAGTTTAGGACGCCTACTTTTTAGGTTGCAAAGGTGGTGGGTTGATACGATAAAGTTGCTCGTTTAAACTTTTTATGCTATAATTTATACCAACAATAAGTGGATTGACAAATTATATGCAAACCGAAATCGAAGCAAAATTTACGGATATTAACGTAGAATTATTGCGCGGCAAACTTGAAGAGCTTGGCGCCAAATTAGTGCACCCGGAGCGTATAATGCGTCGCCGCAATTATGATTTTCCAGATGGGAAATTAGAAAGTGCTTTCGCTTGGGTACGGGTCAGAGACGAAGGAGGTAAAGTTACCATGAGTTACAAGCAAAATAAAGATGACAGCTTGCATGGCACGGTTGAAGTTAATATTGCTGTTGATGATTTTAATACCGCGCATGCGTTCTTGGAAGCTTTGGGTGTAGCTCAAAAATCTTATCAAGAAACAAAACGTGAGAGCTGGCTACTTGATGAAGTGGAAGTTACGATTGATACTTGGCCGTGGATACCGCCTTTTGTTGAATTAGAAGGCCCATCAGAAGAAGCAGTAAAAACTGCTGCCAGTAGGCTCGACCTTGATTGGTCGAACGCATTGCATGGCAGCGTTGCAACAGTTTATCAATTATATTATGATATAACGGCTGAGGAAGTTAATGCCTGGGAGATTATAACCTTCCAGCCTGTCCCGGAAGAACTCGACAAAGTTAGGATAATGGACAGTGGTCAAGCCAAAAAGGCTCATACAAAGAGGACCTTGCACAGATGATGATCTGCGAGCAGACTATGCACGCGAATATCTAGAAAAAATGCATTACCTGAATACTTCGACGCAATCAATCCTGATACGCCAGAATCATTACAGGAGGCGCTTGACGGCTAAGTCCTATTTTGCGTCATATGCCGCAGC
>JAEHDC010000006.1 GCA_016880595.1 Candidatus Saccharimonadota bacterium | reverse complement strand
TTAAATTCTAACTGAGATAGAAATTATTTTCTTCTGACAAAGCATAGCCGTAGCTATGCTGAGGAAGAAAAAATAGTTTATAGCCAGTTAGAATTGGGATGGTGGTAATGATTTTGCGTAAGTCGAGTCGATTGTTTTGCCAGCTCTTTTTTTAGCTTTTCTGGCTCAATAATCATAATATCATCGTGCTTTTCGAGAACTAAAAGATCTTTGTCTATCGTAACAATATACTTTGCGCCGCCTGCCACAGCCGTAGCGATGATAGGATCATCATTTACGTCACGTACAATTCTTTGTATGCCTTTTAGCTTCACAACTTCTGCAATACGACCCAACAATCGAACTCTAGTTTTTGCACTCTGTTTTGTTAAGCCAAACTTACCTGAAAGCACTCTTTCTAGCTCGTTTAAGATAAACTGTGAGGAGATTAAAACCACTGCGCCGCGCGATAAATCTTTTTGAAGATTTAATATTAAATCTCTGCGCGACAATATGGTTACAAGCACGCTAGTATCATAAACAACCCGCATAGCTTATTGCTTTCGGTCTTCGCTACGAACTTCTTTTGCTGCGCGCGCATAGTCTTCGTCTGACGTATAGCCAGCTTGTCGTGCGCTCTCTCGTACTTCATCGGCACCAGAAAGAAGAGCTGTCCATAAATCGCCCTCCTGCCCTTTTAAGCGACTTACAACGGCTTGTCGTATGTATTCACTACGACTTGCGTATTCGCCTTTTGCAGCTTGGTCAATTTTTTCTACTAGCTCTTTTGGTAATGAAAGGTTTATTACTTGTGTAGACATATAAATCCTATATTGATCTTATACAAATATTGTATGTTACTTGTATGTAATTGTCAATAAATTAACAGGAATCTTTGGACTAAGCATTAAATCGTGTAGCTTGCTTTCTGGTTTCTAGAACAAGATACCACCTTTCGATGGCATTCTGCTGTGCCAAAGGCATCGAAATATCTTCCATGCTAGCCAAGTTATAGTTCCCTGACAATTTGGATAGTTGTATAACACACAGCTAAACACCAGTGCGCGTAATGGCAAAATTTTCTATGGTGGAGCATTGGGGATTTGAACCCCAAACCTCCTGCGTGCGATGCAGGCGCTCTACCGAGTTGAGCTAATGCCCCAAGGAGGGATAACTTTTTAATAATAGTCAAAAGGTGGCAAAGGTGTCAAGCAGCGGCTTAAAGTATACCATTCACAACTGCCTCAATCGCCCAAGCTGGCTTTTAGCTTGTCGCATAAAAAGTACGCAAAATCATCCATTTCATATTGGGCGTTTTCTAGCCACGATGGATATAGCTTGGACATTTCTGGTTTGGCTACAACTTCGTGCATCTGGCAATGCAAACGGGTCGAGCCAGGACCTTGATTTTTAAGTACTAAGCCTGCAATAAAAAAATATTTGCGCGTTTTGTAAAATTCCTCTATTAGCTTATAGAGCCTGATTCGGTGTAAATAATTAACGCGTATAACCTTATCACGACAATCCATAAAAGCCTGGCCCTTGCGTGGGCATTTACCTATCAGCACATCTGAATTTGGATCGTTAATACACACGTACGGCCCAGTAGTTCCTCTGTCAAGATGGCCGTAACATGACCCATAAGTATGAAATCCATGGCAGTGTAGCGCCGCCACCAAAAGCTTAATGCCGTCATCAATTGGAAGATTCAAGCCATCTACAATGCTGTCGATATTTTCTAGTTCAGCCAATACTACATCTGGTATATCACTGTCCATATTTTTTCTATTTACTCTTGATATTATACACGAACTTGCCGTATAATTTTAAATTACTATAGCTAAAGAAGTTATAGAGACCGAAACTGCTACAATGAAAGTTGGTGGAGACATTGGCACGACGCAGTTATTATGACCGTGTTGTCGATTCGGCAGATAACTGGGGCAGACAACAACGCCGCGAAGAAGAGCGTCGCCGGCAGCAAGAGCAAGCCGAGAGCAGGAGGGCTGCGCGGCAGTCTAGGCCGTACGTTCAAGCATCCACACCATCCACTTCGTCATCAACTGGCGAATTGTGCACGGACTGCTATGGAGAACCCGGCAGTCGTCAATGCGCCGTCTGTGAGGGTACTGGTATGCGTGGAAACGAGTGCGTGAGTACGTGCCTCGCCTGTGCAATGGCACTAAAGTTTGCCGCGTCTGCCAGGGCAGCGGTATTCGACCGCCAACCATTTACAACTAATCACCTGAGTAGCTAACGTTCAGTCGCGATCAGTGCCATCATTGAGATTTTTCTTTTTGTTGGCACTGGTCTTTTTTGATTTTAGCTCCCTGCATAAATACCGAGCAAAAGCGTCCATCTCGGCTTGTGCATTTTTAAGCCATTGAGAATATTCATCAATCATATCCGGCATGAGCATAACTTCGTGTTTTTGACAGCTTAAACAAGTAGAATTTGAATCCAAGAAGGAATAAAGATCCTCAATCACCAAGCCTGAAGAAAATTTATAGCGGCGTTTTCTATAAAAATCAGCTATGAGCATGTACAAATCCATTCTTTGCAAATAATTCATACAGTCGACTTTACTGCGATTCTCAAAAAAAGCTTCACCTTCGCGCGGAGTCTCACGCATTACGTCATCCGACCTTGGATCTTTCATGCAAACATACGGCCCAACAACCCTTCCAGTATGATCAAGGTGGCCGTAACACGAATCATAAGTGTAAAACCCGTGGCAGCGTAGCGCCGCCACCAAAAGCTTAATGCCGTCATCAATTGACTGACCCGAATCATATGCAATGCTCTTCAGTTTTTTAAGCTCTTCATGAACTACTTCTGGAATATCTTCTGGTTTATTCATATTTTCTCAATTATTTATTTACATTGTACGCGAACTGTCACTGGCAACATAATTATATTTATTTTAACAAAAACTCGCCTAAGGGGCGAGCTAGGACTTTCAATAATAAAACTGGTGGAGCATATCGGATTCGAACCGATCACCTCTTCCATGCCATGGAAGCGCTCTACCACTGCAAATTTGCAGTTAGAGTCTACTCTATCACTTGTAGATCATTGAGTTAAATTGAAGAAGTACTTGTTGATTTTTGTTTTTGAGTTTACTCAATCAACTGTTTGTATGTTAACAAAGAATGACGCTAATGTCAAGTTAGCGTCATTACAAGGATAAACGGATCATTTTCTTATCAACAAGCTAAAGCCAGCTCTTTATTAGGCATTTTAAATCTGTCATATTCATCTGCTAATCCGCTATCAAAAGCATGTAAGTATTTCTCAGTTGTTGCAACACTAGTATGTCGCAACAATTTCTGAGTGACGATAAGGGGAGCTCCATTTATTTGCAAATCAGTAGCAAATGAGTGTCGCAAAGAATGCGGGTAGAATCCATCAATGCCAGCGCGCTTGAATGGCCGTCGCATATGATGTCGCAGCACTTCTTTGCTGTAAGGGACTTCTTTGCACTTTGGGGAAGGCCAAAAATAATCTACGATATCGTTTTTAATTATCCACTCATCGAGTTTAACTCTAGTCTCAATAGACATAAACAACTGTCCAGGCTTACGGCCTTTGCCCACTATGCGGATAACGCGCCCTTGTACGTTAGTTAACCGTAACTTTTGCAATTCACTAATACGCAATCCTGAATCAAAACACAGCGAGATAAGCAGCCAAGACATGTTACTAGCATGCATCTTAGCCAGTTCAATTTGT
>JAEHDC010000056.1 GCA_016880595.1 Candidatus Saccharimonadota bacterium | reverse complement strand
CCAGTATATTAACAAGATCGAGGAAACGGCAGAGCGTTTCAGACAACACATTGAGAACAAGATATTCGGCTATGAGCTGCTGGGATTTCGGGCTGGGTTGGCGCAGGATTAGGTGGTTTGTCTATACCCCCTTCATTACGGCTTACTGCGTTTGCTGGCGACGTATAGGCATCACACGCTTTCTCCGTGCCCTTATAATTATCTTAATTTTATGGCATAATCTAAATATCGCAAATAAATAATCCATTCAAACATAGGAGTTGGCGATGAAGCGTAAATCCGCAAATACGGGTTTTTGGTTACTGCTTGTACTTGCGATAACTTTTTTATTTGCGACGTTCTTTTTGGGACGGGCGGCTGTAGAGGACTACAAAAGAGATGACGCCATGAGTGCTGCTATAGTAAAAGCCGTGAATAGCGGCGACCTGTGCAATGCACGTTGGTTCCCTAACTGTCTGCAAGTAAAGAGTGAACTAGCAACTAAAGAAGCTTATTCCTTGTCCTACGGAGATAATGGCTCGGATGCGGTCTTTGATACAAAAGAAGGCCAACAGTCTATCCTTAAAGACAGTACTGACCTCGAAGAGATTATTAAAGCTGGCTCCGTTGTACAGACTTTTAGCTATAATGGCAAGATAATTGCTCAGCAGTCCGGTGACGTAATTGTTTGCGACACCGGTAGCCATACTGGGCTTTATGTATTATTGTGCATAGCTTCTATCATGTGTTTTGTTAGCGCAATTATAGTTTTTATAGATAAAAGATCGTGCAGATATGGTTCGGGCTTTGTAAATGTATTAGAATCATTTGGCACTGTCACCCTAGATTGCCTTTCGCTTGCGACTACCGGCTTTGTGATTGTAGTGGCGATTATTATAGGTATCAGTTTAATTCTAGTAATAGCTGGATTCCTATGGACACATCTCTGGGCTGCAATTTTGGTTGCTTTTTTGGCGATTTGCTGCTTGCTTAGGCGGTTAATTCGCAGGCGACGAGTTTGATACATGTTCTCTTAGTCCGTACATGCAAGCGGGTTCTTGGCAGGATATACTGTTTAGAACCCGCTACTTTTACGATGATTTACTCGATCCTAAAAAAATAAAAATACCCCGCCTCCTCGGAGTATTTCTCTACGAAGAACGGGGCTTGCCGCATATAAGCGAGGTGCGTATGTGCGACGAATACTATGAGGCTTGACGTGCTGCCTGCCGATAGCGCAGCGCTAGAGCGTTCACCTCTCGGGCCGCTGAAGCGCTCAGAATCTCGTCGTCGGTGGCACCTCTTCTATGCGCCTCCACGATAGATTTCAAATCTCCCATTTTAGCCGTAGGCTCGGTTTCGACGATTTGCGTAGCTAGTTCCCGGTTAATGCCCTTACGGCGCAAAGCGATGTACAGATAACAACTAGCGTAGTGGTTGGTCCAGAAGACATACCTCAATAGACTTCTCGCCTCTTGGCTGGACAGCCCGGTGCGAAGAGCTTTAATGTAAACCCGCAGTTTATTGTACGAGTAATCGTACCTTTTGCAGCCCGATAGAAGTAACCCCTCGGACAGCTCGCACCATAGGGCGACGAACTCGTCGAAAGACAAGTTGGCCTGACGAGCCTTCGCCTGATCGTAGTGATGACGAAGCCAGCTTCTAAGCGCGCTGGCGTTACTGCGGGGTTTCCACTCATCGCGGAAGGCTCTAGAGGCTCCGGAACGATGGGCTGCGTAATTGTATCCGGTCTTAGCCGCAATGATCAATTCCTCCTGAGTCCATCCGTAACTGATCAGTTCGGTGAATAAGCCGGCTTCACGCTGGACTGTAGTTAACTCAGTTGGACAACTCACTCCCAGGAAACTCAAGAACTTAGAGTCAATGACCTCTGACATGACACACCTTCCGGTAGACTCTTCACTGGAAAACTCAACAAACTTACTATAACAATTTTTTTGGATAAAGCCAAACTATGCGCAACAACCCGGCTTAACGCCTAGCCTTCAGCCTGCGATACCCAATAATCACGAGTGTTATAAAGTTTACAAGGAACAGCCAGATTGGGTAAGCCAAGGCTACAAAAGAAAACTGCGAAACCGTTGCCAGCGCAATAGCTGAACCTACGGCACCAGCCGCAAACGCCTGCCAAGTTTCTGCAAACGGTTCTTGCCAAGCATGCTTTTGAGTTGGCAACGAGGCAACCATATCTGCCATCACTGCAATTGCAACCGCCAACTCTGGCTGTTTTGTGATTTGCCACAAAACAATTCCAACAAGTGCGGCCACTTGACAAGCACCATCAAAAAAAGTGTAGTGTTTTATGCCGCGTCTGAGGCCAAGAACCGTTACAGACATAGTTGCTAATGCGCTTGCCCCGCTAAGAATTGCCGCCGTAATAGCACCTTCACTTATTGCTACAGCCATGCCAATTACGGATAGTAACGTCCAGGTAAACCAACTAACAATATTGGGCTTTGTTTTTCCCTTTACTGTATCTAGGATGTATGGCGCCATGCCAGCCAGCAAAATTAGGCTACCAATTACTGCAACGGCTTCCCTCATGTCACTCCTGTTTAAATCGCTATGCAAGCACTGCTGGTCACGATTTTGTTGTATAACGCTCAGCAGGTCTCGCCGTTATTATAGATCACTTTTTAATTTTTTTCTTCGCCTCAAGATAAACATCAACCACTAGCCCAGCCTGAATTAACAAGTAACTAATTGCTGATGCAATTGAGCTAGGCGTAACCTGACTAACGCAGGTGCTACTTTCGCCTTGAGCCAAAATAACCGAAAACACATCAGCAGCAAAACTAACCAGCAAAATCCAGGCAAACACCTTACGAACATCAGCATAAAGATATCCCAAACCAGGAATAAGGTTTAACACCGCAGCAAGAATTGGCTTTTTCATAGCTATAATCATATTACCTTTTGAACGCAGGCACAAGTTTATGCCACTAGTCGGTCTGCGCAAAGCTATGGCCAACCACCCAGAACTTAATTTGCAGGAGGCTATACTCTTCAGGTAGAATAAGGCTATGCTATTTTACGCATTGCCTGATTTTATCTTCTGGTGGGTGACTTACTCCTTTCTGGGATGGCTTATAGAAGTAATGCTTAATCTAGTTCTTCAAAGAAGACTCGTAAGCCCTGGCTTTGTGTTTGGCCCGTTTTGTCCAGTCTACGGGTTTGGCGGCGTAATTGCGGCCTTGTTACTTAGCCCTTTGTCGCAAAATATATTGGCGGTTTTTGCGTTTGGCGTAATAATAACCTCTGTTGTTGAGCACACCGGCCATTGGCTCCTAGAGAAACTTTACTCTCTAAAGCTATGGGATTACAGCTACAGAAAACTTAATCTTAATGGCCGGATTTGCATGCTAAACTCTCTACTTTTTGGCATTTTGGCCGTGCTTGTTGTTTACATTGTCCAACCGTTTGTAGTGAATTTAACAGCTAATTTACCAAGAGGATTTGTGATTGCAATTGCCACCGGTTCGGCATCCTGGTTTGTTTTTGATGTTATAAATAGCATGTTTAGAACTCCTCGCGCTAGTCATGTCATTGCCAACGTCGAACGGTTGCGGCAGCGTCGACAAAATAAATCCTAGTGAAATCGGTTGAAATTTTTAAACCAATGCGCTATTATATTTTTTGTGTATGTTAAACGACGAACAAGCTGCAATAGAAACCTTTAGGCAATATTTGCCAATTTTTAATGCTTTGGGTGACTCTGTTCGCCAGCAAATTATGTTTTTGCTTGCAGACTATCAGCGACTTTCGGTCGTAGAATTAGCCAACAAAGTTGCCTTGTCGCGGCCAGCCGTGTCACATCATCTTAAAATTTTGCGCGAGGCCAAGCTTATTGAAGCTGAACATAATGGCGCCAAAATTTACTACACGCCAATTTTCCAAACGCCGCTTATTATGTCGCGGGACTTTGTAAACGCACTAGAAAAAATAGCTAAAAGGAGAAAAAATGCATAAATTTTTAGAAAAAATAGGAGCGCACAGCTTTGATCACCCCTGGCGCGTGCTAGGCATCTGGGCTGCAATTGCTGCTCTTGTAATTACCGGCGCAATACTTTGGGCACAGCCGGCAACAAGCTCAATTAGCATCCCTGGAACAGAAGCCAACATTGGCCTAGAGCGCATGAAAGAGCTTTTTCCAAGTGCAGGTAGTGGCTCAGCGCGCATTGTTGTTGTAGCGCCAGATGGCGAGACACTAGAAAGTTATGCTAACACAATCCAAACGCTGTCAAGCGACATTGCTAGCGTCGACGGTGTTAAGCAAGCTGTCAGCCCATATGTCAACACTGCGGCGATGAGCGATGACCAAAGCACTGCCTACATTCAAGTTCAATTGGTTAACGATAGCGGCAACATCAGCCAAACAACAATTGACGATATCAACAACCTCATAGAAAACGCTCGTAGCAGCGGCTTAACAGTTGAAGCTGGCGGCGATATTGCCAGTGGTATGCCGGGTCAACTCATTGGTGCCGGCGAACTTATTGGAGTAGTAATTGCGCTTGGCGTTTTGCTTGCAACTTTTGCCTCGCTAACTGCGGCCGGGATGCCAATTTTGATGGCCGGCTTGGCTGTTGGGCTGAGCATTGCCGGGCTTTACGGGCTCAGCCAGGTTATTCAAGTTAACTCAACTTCGCCGGCGCTCGCAGCTATGCTTGGTTTGGCGGTCGGCATTGACTATTCGCTTTTCATAATCAATAAGTACCGAGTTTACCTTTTGGATGGTGCAAAATACCGCGATGCTGCAAGTCGCGCCATTCGCACTGCCGGAAGCGCAGTTATTTTTGCAGCCGCTACAGTGGTAATTGCCTTGGCAGCGCTAAGCGTAGTCAACATTCCATTCATGACAATAATGGGATTGGCTGGCGCTGCAACCGTAGCAATGGCGGCAATGGTGTCGGTTACTCTATTACCAGTCCTATTCCGCTTTGCTGGATCAAAAATCATGGCCATAAAAATACGCTCAAAAGTAAAAGAGGCGCAAAAACACGGCTTTGAGCTTCATCACGACGTCAAGAAAAAGCAAATTTGGTATCGCTGGGGAGCGTTTATTTCTCGCCATCCAATAGCTTCCTTGCTTGTTCCTCTTGTGACAATTGGCGTCATCGCTTGGCCGGTAACAAATATGAAACTCGGGCTGCCAACTGATCAGTACGCTGCAACTTCAACCAGCGAACGCAAAGCATACGATGCAATTTCTAAAGCTTTTGGTGTTGGCTATAACTCGCCGCTAATTGTGGTTGTTGAGAACTTAGAGCCAGTAACAGATGCCGAGAAGGCCGCAGCTAAAGCTCAACTCCTCGAACAATATAACCAGCAAGTTGACGCAGCAACAGCAGCCGCCACTGCAACTTATCAACAACGAATTGCAGCTGCTACTTCGGCTGAAGAAATTGCCGCAATACAAACAGAGATTGCAGCAGCTCAACAAACTGCGGCAGCGCAGCAGGCAGCGGCTTTAGCAAAAGTTGAGGCCAACGCTGACGCATACGCAAATATGGTGCATTTGCAAGAAGTTGCCAACAAAATTGCTACAGAATCTAATATAGAAACCGTTACGGCAGCCGGCGCAACTGATGATGGCACAGCTGGAATTCTGCAAATCATTCCAAAATCCGCTCCAGCCGACCAAGCTACAATTGATCTAATTGCAAGCCTTCGCAATAAAGATAATCAAAGCCAATGGGCAGATTCTGGCGTCGAGTTTACCGTAACTGGCAGCGCTGCCATGCAAATTGATGTCAATGCAAAATTGGCTGTTGCTGTGCCAGTTTATTTGGCGGTTGTAGTCGGGCTATCGCTAGTGCTTTTGGTGATTGCTTTCCGCTCAATTTTGGTGCCGCTTAAAGCCACGCTTGGCTTTTTACTATCTGTTGCGGCAATGTTTGGCGCACTTGTGGCCGTTTTTCAATGGGGCTGGTTTGGTATTACAGATGCGCCAGCGCCAATTGTTAGTTTTATACCAATAATTGGCACTGGAATTTTGTTTGGGCTGGCCATGGACTACGAATTTTTCTTGGTCTCAAACATGCATGAAGAGTACGAACGACTCGGCGACGCAAAACAGGCTGTTGTTAATGGCTTTAGCATGGGCAGCAAAGTGGTTACTGCCGCAGCTATAATTATGATCTCGGTCTTTGCCGGATTTGTGACTAACGAAAATTCCTCTATCCAAGCAATCGGATTTGGCTTAGCAGTTGGCGTGCTAGTTGACGCATTCTTGGTGCGAATGATTATCGTACCAGCAGTCATGATGCTACTTGGCAAAAGTGCCTGGTGGTTACCAAAATGGCTTGGCAAATTCGTGCCAAAAGTGTCGATAGAAGAAGAGTAAGCGGTTTTATATTTATCACACAAAATTGTTGACACGTCTAAAAATATGTGATAGCATATATATACTCCTACGGCATCGCAGGATTACATTGACAAGCAGGTGTGCACCAAACGAGTTGTTAGTGCGTTAAAACAAACGCATTGGCATCTCGTTTGGTGCATTTATCAGAAATGCCCAGCTCGGCCTATCATAGGCGGATGGCTATATTAGCCGCGAGAGCGCAAGAGGAGAACAATATGACTCTGCAGAAGCTCATTCTCGACTGCAATACTGCCATTACGCGTGGAGATGGCAACATTTCGTACACAGCACACTGCCAGCTGGTCGATCCGCTTTGGGAACGGATCATGCGAATCGACGGCATCCATCGCTGTACAATCGAAAGATACTCCATTACAGTTGAGTATCTTACAGGGATTACTGACGATTCCACAGTGCTAGCTGAAATTCAGAGTGCTGTGGCTCAAGCTGCGGAAATGGAGGGGCTCTTCCCACTCCGCGGGGATAAAACCCCCGCAGTAATTGCGCCCACGCCCAATCCCAAGGCTGAGCCAAGCACGTTGACAGCCCTTTTTGGAAGCCAACTTGTTCACTGCCGTTTCGGCCGCCAGACAGATTTTGACACCATAACGTCACCGCTAGCCGATGCGCTCGCAGCGCAGGATGGCGTCTGCGAAGTATACATCACGCTCGACAGGGTGTGCATTCACTTCAATCCCCGGCTTACAGATCTCAGTGCCGTGAAACAACACGTTCTCAACGTGCTGGAGGACGCATCAAATAGGAGCGGCGAATGGGAAGACTCCGAGTTTTTCCCATTCAAGACGAGTGGAACTTCAATCATAACTGACTGGTTGTTGTCGTAGAGCTTGCGCCAGGTGCCTCATAGCACCTGGCGCAAACCAACAAAATTCTGAACCTGCTTGTCTACTCCAATTTGCCCTTCTGGGCATTTTTATTTTGCCAAATTTATTTGCGCTTACCCCAAAAAACTAAACCCGGCCATTAAAGCCGGGCTAGTTTAATTGTCTGCATGCGACTACAATTTATTCAATCGCACTCATGTTCATAGTCTTACCAAATTGATAAGCACTCTGCGTTACACCGCTACATACATCCGTTCCAGAGCCGCCCGAGCAAGGCAGGTCTCTGTTTGCTGACCAAAAACTAAGTGTGCCTAAACCGTTTTGTTGCGCATAAGTCAACAAACCAGAAGCGTCACTAACGCTAAACGATTCAGTACTGGTGGCGGTTCCTAGCATAGCAGTAGCTCCCATTCCCTTCCAAATGTCAGACGAACTAACATCACTATAAATACCTTGCAATTGAGTGGCCGTACTTGCTAAAGCGCTTTTAATGGTAGAAAGTTCCGCGCTGGAAGACACGCCAAAGTACATTGTCATAACATTCACGCTTGAGATTATAACGCCACCGTCATGCATTTGCTGCACCATAGCCAACGCTTCGCTTGGAATGCCGCTCCCGCCCACAGGCAAAGTCAAACTGACTTTAATACTGGGGTCAGTTTTTTGCAACGCAGCAAGGGCTTGAACGCGTACACTGTTAGATGAGTAATTACCGCTATTTTCTAGATCAAAATTAAGGTGCTTTGTGCCATACTTTGTAGCAACACTTTGATAAGCATTGGCCAGCGATGTTGCGTCCGTACAAGTAGAGGCTAGCTCTGTACCGCTCTGACCACCAAAAGATATGGCTACATCCCCACCGTTACTTTGAATTGTCTTAATTTGTGAAGCAATAGTGCTTGACGTAGTGCTATTAAGCCCAAGGCTGGAATCGCCATCCCAAGCTGGAGTACAACCGCCAGCGCTTAGAATAAATGCCGCAAAGAAATTCTTGTTGCCAACATTGTTTTGATAAGTAGTCATGTCTACGCCGCCCCAGCTCAAGTAAGCGTAAGGCGCAAGACCCATGCTAACGGGCTGAAACAAACTGCTACTTGTGGTAGTCGTAGAAGAAGACGTGCTTGCTGAGCCAAAAGCAATTGCCGTACCACTAGATGCTGATGAATCCGTAATTAGCGAAGCGCCACCGCTTAAAGTCATGCTCTCAGCTTCAGCTGAAGCATATGAGCCACTTGCGCGCGAGATAAACAGTGTGAACCCCACAGCAACAATTGCTAAACCGCAGATTACAGAGAAAATAATATTTCGTTTTCTTGTTTCTTGTTTTGAAAAAAATGACACCGCTTAATCCTCCACTATTATTACACCATTACTACTAAGGGGATTCTCTGGATCGTTATATGTATAGGTACCAGCTGTTTCAAACGTGTACGAATAAGATTCCCCGTTGTTAAGCTGCTCATCCAGACCAAACCCATCCGGGGTTTCGCCAATTGCAGCTATACTATGCGCGACTGTATCGTTATTGGTAAAGACAACGGTCTGACCTTCTTTGATCCTAATTGTTCCAGGAGAGAAGCCTTCGCGCGACTGAATTTCTACATTAGCAACAGCAGCGCTTTCCTCAGACTCATTGTTTTCTGTTATCTTAACCGCCCAGACAATTCCGGTAACGACCGCAACAACCACTAGAACTACTGCAGCTGCGATCCATAAGCTTTGTTTAGGCTTCTTTGGTGCTTGCGTAGCGTGCCCAGCTGCTTGTTGTTGATTCATGTTTTCTTGCTGCATATTCCCTCCTTTTACTTTCGGTTCAGCCGAGTATTACTGACAGTTTGTTGATTACTGTTTACCGATACGCTAGATACCGTAGATTGATATTGATAGCTGCCACCTGAAGATTGAGAAGATTCTGAAGACTGAGATGACTGAGAAGACTGAACAGTGTATTTACCGGCTGGAATTCCATAAATGCGATAGATTCCGCGGTTATTAGTCGTGGTTATATACTTCCGTCCATTTGCGACAATAACCACTTTGGTGCCAGATACGGCCCGGCCATTTGAGCCAGTCACCTTGCCGCGCACATCACCAGAACCGGTCGTGCTGCTGGTGCTCGTTGCGGTTTGGGTTGTAGCTGTTGTTGTTGAAGAGTTTGCACTCGTATTTCCTGTTACATCTTCGGCGACAACGTAATAAGTGTAGCTAGTGCCAGCCGACAATCCTGTGTCGCCATAAGTTAGCGTACTAACAGATGCAACCTTAGTAGCTTGCCCTGAACCAGTTGAGCGATAAACGTTGTATTTTGCCACACCGCTATTGTCTGTTGAAGCAGACCATGAAACATTAATTTGCGACGTACTAGCTGCTGTTGCGCTCACATTTACAGGAGTAGTTGGAGCCTCAGTATCAGCAGTAGTTACCGTTGGAGTGCTTACGCTTACAGCTGTAGATGAGCTAGATTTATTGCTTGAAGCGTCGTAAGCAACAACTTGATAGTTGTAAGTTGTGCCACTAACTACTGTACTGTCTACGTAAGAATTTGTTGTGCTACTGCCTATTGCAGCACCATCACGAAGGATCGAGTAGTTTGTTACGCCAGTATTGTCTGTGCTTGCTGTCCAGTTTAGCGTTACTTGCGTCGAAGAATCTGCTGTTGCGGTTACGCTAGTTGGAGTAGTAGGAACTTCGGAGTCAGTGTTCTTAACACTTACGCTTTGCGATATCATGCCAATATTCCCAGTCGCATCGTAGGCTTTAATTGCGATTGAGTGGTCGCCATCTGCCAAAGCTGTTGTGTTCCAGCTAAAGCTGTATGGCGTAGCTGTGTTAGTTGATTGTAGAGTATTATCAACATAGAACTCAACTTTAGAAACGCCAACATCATCTGTTACAGTAGCGTTTACGGTCACAGTTCCAGACACAGTCGCTCCGAGGCTTGGTGAATTGATTGTCACCGATGGAGCTGCACTATCTGTAGCTACCGCGCAGTTGTCACCCGTAGATGTTGGAGTGCAGGACGAATCTGTAACGGCCATGACTCTGTCAATCTTTAGGCTCGGCGTGGTGCCAATAAACCTAATGCTGTGCGACCCGGCAGTAAGAGTTTGTGAAATTTTAGATGATGAGCTGCCATTTTGGTAGTTCACCCAAGTCCAACTATTAGCTGCAATGGATGAAGAGCCGCCAACAGTGTAGCAACTTGAGCCATCCACCTCAAGCATGTAAGAATTGTTTGTGCTGTCCGCAGGCATAATGCGGCTCCATATATAATACGTGCCAGCAGTTGGGATTGTTAATGTACCAGTTGCAATTCCATAATTAGTTGTTGGTACCGCACAACCAGCCACTGCTGCCACAGGTGTGGCAGGCGCAAAACATGCTACCACTGCTAACGCAGCAGCAACCAAAAGTCCGCTCTTTTTGCTAAATATTTCTTTCATACTTCCCTACTTTAAATTTAATAATCCTTATGTTTAGGATGCCGGATTCTGATAAAAAAGTCAATGTTTTGCTAAAAAACGCTTACGCTTGTATTATATAAATATGCAACGTCGCCTCATTTGGCTTTTGTTCAAGCCTTCTATGTTTAGTGGATTTATGTGCGGAATATGCACTATTTTTATTACAATTATCGCCATATGGGAAGCCATAACCTACAATAGCTGGCTATCATCTTATCTGTTAGGATCAACAGGAATTAGTACTGCTTTCAATAATCTATCCACTCAGGTCAACCAAGCGACAGCTAGCCTTCTTGCACAAAGCTGGGTTTACTATGCGGTCATGCTTTTGGTAGCGGCTCTTATAACGCTCATTATTTTCGTTGCCCTGCAACAAATGTCATATTTTAGCCAAACTATTTCCGAAACCTTAGACGAAGCCCAACTAAGCGGCAACTCTCCAGAACTAGCACTCGGCAAGGTAATTGGCGGTCGGCTAATTTTGCACACCGCGGTATTAATTATATGGATTTTTTACACTTTTATAAGTATTTCGGCAATAAGCGCTTGCACCAGCTATCTTCAGTCTGTTGCGGCTAGTCAAACCAGCCTACAAAGCTACGGCATGATCATTTTGGTAGCATTGGCAATTTTTACAATGCTACATATTCACACAATTCTTTTTAGGCTTTTCTTACTTCGTCCAAGAGTTTTTGGTGGAAAATACGAAATTATAGAAGCTTTGGGGTAAGTATTACTGGCCTTGAAACACAGCGCTCAAGGCCAGTAGTTCGTTCCTCCTAATTGCGATGACAGAAAAATGCCAACATCGCTGCCATAGCAAATGACAAAATGCCAAAACCAACGTAAGCAGACAACAAGTTTTTAAAAATTACAACCAGCGGGCCAATAAAGACCACCAGCGCCAAGGCCGTGATAATAAATAAAAAAGCAATCGCAAACAAAACCTCTGTAGCTCCGCCAGACAAAAGCCTGTAATTATATAGCCATAGCATATCTATTTCTAGCATTGCCATAAAATAACTTGCAACCAAGAAATGGATAGCCATACCAAAGGCGTTGTTATAGTCGCTACTTTTTGTAGCCGTCAGCAGGGATTCCAGAACAATTTCGGCGCAAAAAAGAGCAAAAAGTATTCTGAGAATAGTTTTTATCAAGCCTCGAGCCATACCAGACATACCGCCACCTCGCAAGAAAAAGAACAAGAACCCTCTTATTTAACACTATTTAGGCAAAAAGTTCCAGCTGTCGGCTAAAACTTTTCTTGCTTGACACGATGAACCTGAAGGAGATATTCGCCGTCATTTGTAATTGCAGCATGAAGAATTTCAAGGCCGCACCTATCAAATTCGTTAAGAAGTTCTATTGAAGATTTATGCCAAATGCGCAGCAACAAAATCGTATCGTTTTTGTTAAAGTTAACAATATGTTCGCGCTTATCGCATATAAACTTTATTGACAAGTCTTCATTAAGCCTAATCCGCTCGTAGCGCATTCTTTTTATGGGGTCATAATCTGCCTCAAGCGCAAAATCTACTTTAAATAGGTTCATAAGATTAAAAATATTATCATACATGGACGACAATTTGCGGATCTCAGGCCCAACGTTGTAGTCAAAATAACGGCGCGAATTTGGCGTATCAAGTTTAAAAGCTGTAACAAAAATATCATTAGCGCTCATACCAGAACGTATCATGCGCAAAGTATTTTCGGTGGACATAGAATTGTTTATTGTACCGCCAAGCAATAAAATGAGGTTAGCGATTTTGCAATCACTTGGCGACCTGTAAATATTGGTCGCTAAAATTTCGTCCATTCTGTCATAGGTTATGTCTTTAACTTCACTAACAAAGTCAATCTTACCGCCAAACCATTTAGCAATATTTCTTTTGGCAATTTCAATCATACTAGATGAAACGTCAACTGCAACGTAGCGGCCAAGCGAATCTTGCCGCAAAAGTCTATCAAGCAAATCTTTAACCGGAATTGCATTACCAACTCCTAAATCTACTACATCAATCTTGTCGTAATCCTGGAGAATAGTACTGATAGCAGTATGATTTTCGCGAAGCAATTCTATAGTATTCAATAGGCTATTGTCCCTCTGGCTGCTATTAGCTAGTTTAATAGAATACTTGTTCCACGCCTCAGCGCCGTCGCCCATATATGTAAATTGCCGCGGCAACTCTCGATGTAGTTCTAAGCTATTTATAATAGCCACAACCTGCCGCCTAGAAAACAACTCATAAAATTCTGGCGTCGGCGTTATTTCTTTATACGAACGCGTATTGCGATACTTGCGCCGTTCCTGCGCCAAGTTTTTAAGAATCGCCATGTTCCTAGCCGTATTTGCAACATATGATTTATTTTCTACATCATAAAGTGAAATATTTAATTTACCATTTTTGGCAGCGTTAATCCAATTTGATACCGTTTTAACAGATACGTGATACGTTTCTGCTATTTCAGAATTCTTAAAATAGTACATAAGTTGTAATTATTACCCGTTGCATGTTTCTTACAAAAATTGTAACATTGATTTAAGCAGCAATGCACAAAACCTGCGCACCGCAGCTTAAACAATAGCATAACTTTAATCGGTAATATATACAAGTGGCTAGTATGGTAAAACGAGAAAAACAAGCTAATTTAAACAAGAGGGTAACTACTTCTTTAAGAACCCCATTTTTTACAATTTTAATTCAAGAAACGGAGCACCAATGGTGAACCGTTTTTATTTAGAGCGTCGTACTGTAGACAAAAAAATACGTATTTGCTCGGACATGGCTAAACATTTACTACCACGGAGCCAAGCCGGAAACACCTTAATTATCGCCGATAGGCCCTTTGCTATTAAGTCTGCGCTGCGCAAAAAATGGTTATACATTTATCGCCGCATGGTCGTTCAGCGCGCTAGCACCTTGGACGAGGAAAAAATTAACGCTTACTTGCATGTAGTTTTGCATATGCACAGAACTAGTTTTCTAACATATGTCAATACAGAAAAGAACTCGGTTTCTATCCTGCTACCAGATGAAGTTTGTGCATGCACAATGCGTTTTACCACAATTTATGTCTGCTGCAAGTTGCCAGATAACTGCCTAGATCATCTTAAAAATTTGACCAACAAATCTAGTGTAGTTGTAGATTATGCAAATACGGTAAAGGCGGACGGTTAACGCCGTCTTCTTTACCTAGTAAGCTTAATTTGATCCCGCGTGGCAGACCAATAGCGCACGTTAAAATAGCGATCAGTGGCATCAACTAACGAGCGAGCCGTGAAACTCTCAACACTTTTGTTTTGAATGTAAGTTAACGATGGTCTGTAAAGCGCAATTGCCGGCGCATCGTTCATCCATTGCTCTATAAATGCTTGGTATTTTATGCTGCGCAGCGCAGGGTCAAGGCTGGTGCGCGCACCAACTAGCTCGCTGTCGGCTCTTGCTGATTTGTAATCTGACAGGTTTAACCCCTGTGCGTTTGCCTGCGACGAATCCCAATACGCATAAACATCTGGGTCGCGACCAATAGCAATCTCGTAAATCAAGACATCATAAGCTCTGGTAGAGATAACGTTTTGCTGAACGTCATCTGTACTGACCACTGACGAGGTAAACTCAATACCAAGCTGCGACCACTGTTCCATAATCTTTTCTGCCACAGCAGGATAGTCACTGCTATTGACAGTAACAACGTTCAACCTCAGTATTTCTCCGTTCTTCTGCCGCTTGCCATCAGGCCCAACCGTCCAGCCGGCCGCGTCTAAAAGCTGCTTAGCTTTTTCTATGTCATTATTTGGCTGGCCAGTATTTGAGACAATTTGCTCTGGTAGAAGTGGCCCACTCAATGATTGCACACCATCACCCAGCATCTCCAAAATCGCACTCTGATTTGTTGCATACTGCAATGCCTGCCGCACTTTTGTGTCACTCAGGTAAACTGAATCAGTTTTTAAGAATGCATAAACACCGTTGTACAGGGGTGATTCTTTGCGAACGTAGTCTTCGGAGTTACCAAATGATGCAATTTGCAATTGGCTTACGCCGGACACACTAGCAACTTCTTGCGATGTAAAGGCATTTGGCAGACTTTCAATCTTGCTATAAGCATGCAGCTGAAAGCCTTTTAGCTTAGGTTTGCCTAGAACATATTTTTCATTGGCGGCCAGCTGCAAAAGAAAGTGCGTCTTGTCTGTGTCAACAGTGGTCAAATCCTGGTATTTAAACGGACCGCTAACAACTTGCGGTGCACGGTTAAACTCAATTGAACGCATTTCGGACGGACTGACATCCTTCAAAATATGATGCGGCAAAATCCCAACCGTCAATGAGTCTAAAAAGCCAGCATAACTGACAGGCAGAATAAACTTAACCGTCTTGTCATCAACTTTTTCTACAGAAATGTTGCGCCAACCGCTATAAAGTGGCGAGTTTGTGTTGGCGTCTTTAATAAGGTTAAAGGTGAAAACAACATCGTCTGCCGTGATTAGCACGTCATCTTGCCACTTGGCGGTCTCGCGCAGGCGCACAGTATAGGTTTTGCCTTCACTATCTTGGCTCCAGCTCTGAGCAAGCTCGCCAACCAGATCATTATTTTCGTCATACTGCAAGAGGCTGGCAAACATTAACCGCGAGGCAGACTTTTCTGCCGGCGTGGTGGCATAAATTGGGTTTAAGTTATCAAATAGACCATAAACCGCTTCTGTATAAATACCGCCTTCGGCCGGAAGTTTAGTAGAATACTGCTGAGCCGAGACGCCGCTCTGCCAATAGCCAACGCCGCTAAACGCCAAAACTACCAAAACCCAACCCAAAACATTTCTTCTAACCAGTTTAAAGTTATCAAAACGACGAACAATAAACTTGTGAGCGTGGCGCAGGCTAATTCGTTCGATGTGCCTTAAATGAACATGTAGCTTACGGCGCTGCGGCTTTGCTTTTTTGAGCTGGTTTAATATTCTTTCTTTCATTTTTGCTACGTTAGCAGCAGAGTTGCCAGCAACGAGCCAACAAACACCACCGCTAGAAATATTGTTGCATCAAACAGATTTTTGTCCACACCACGACGAGTTGTAAATAACTCGCCCGAACTGCCAAAACCAGCGCCCAAACTGGCACCGCGCGATTGCAGCAAAATTGCAGCTGTCATTAAAACAGCAGAAACAACAGTTATAATTCCAAGAATATCAGCGCTCATAGCCTCTCCTTTCGACATAATAATCGGCAATACTGGTAACTACATAATTAATTAAGCTTATGACCATCCCTGCCATAACTGCCGCCCAAAAAGTTATTGACATGCCCGGCACAAATTGACCAGCTATAAACACCATAAAACCATTTACTAACAGAGTAAAAAGGCCAAGCGTTAACAAGATTGCTGGCAGCGAAAGTATTACAATTAACGGTTTTAGGATGACATTAATTAATGACAAGATCAAACCAGCGAGCATAAACAACGCCGCACCCTGAGATTGGTCGTAAGTTATACCATGGCCGTTCAAAAGAAGTGCCGCAATCCACAACCCCAGGCTGTTCAACACCCATCTTAGCAGGAAAAATATAAACTGTTGGGTTACCATATGGTTCTATTGTACCATTTTTTGGCGAGAAACAAGCACAAGTTTGCAGATCTATTTGCTCATATTTTCAACGCCGTCTTTTGTAATTAGAACGTCGTTTTCGATCCGCACACCAATACCCTCTTCAGGAATGTAAATTCCAACTTCAACCGCCAATGCCATGTTTTGGCAAAAGTGTTTTGGCTGCCCAAGCGGATCGTGGGCATCAATGCCAATGCCATGGCTAATGGCATGCGGCATGTATTTAAAAACAGAGGTAGAATCCATTTTAATTTGCTCAATTAGACCCAACTTTTTTAATTCCTGGCCAATATTTTGGTAAGACTTTGTTAAGTATTCCTTTGCCGAAACTCCCTCTCGCAGCTGCCCAATGGCAAAATCTTGCGCCCTCTGCACAGCATTGTAAACCGCTTGATGCCGCGCATCTGGCTGGCCAATAGCAAATGTCCGAGTAACATCGGCAGTATATCCATCTGTTTTGGCGCCAACATCCATTAAGAGCCAGCTATCTTTAGCCATTGAGTCTTTTGGCAAGGGATAATGCAAAACGCAGGCGTTTTTGCCAGCGGCAATAATTGGGTCAAAACCATGAGTGGCACCATGGCGACGAAATTCAGAGGTCAGCTCAGCATCAACTTCGTATTCATAACACATGTTGTTAAGCTTTTTCTCGACCGCAGCCAAACCATCCAGCGTAACATTTATAGCTTTCTGCAAGGCGGCAATCTCTTCTGGCTGCTTGATAGCTCGCATTTTTGCCAAAATTGGACGCGCATCAATAGTTTCTGTATCTTTTAGCTTGCCCAACAGACGACTTTGCGCCGGATTAGGCACAAAGCCATATGCACGTACGTTTGCTGGCTTGACAACATAGGCGCAACGTTTTGTGGCCAACATTTTCTTAAAGATTTCTCGCCCGTGTTTGCGATCCATCACAGTCTTAACACCACTGACCGCCATAGCTTGCTCAGGTAAAAAATCGCCATCAAACGCCTTGTGCACAAAGCTAAGCTGCGGCGCAACCAGCCATTCCTCACCGGAATCAACATTAATTATAAGCAGCCAATCCGGCTCCCCCACCCCAGTTAGATACCAAAAATTGCTCTCCTGCACAAAAGGCGCAGCGCCATCATTGGTCTGCTGCATCCGCGTAAACGCGGTCAGCACCACAAAGCTATTTGGCTTTAAACCATCGCAAAAACGGCTACGATTAGAACTGAAAAAATCAGAATTCATTATTTTTAGTTTAACACACCTACGACATAAAATGTTGTATTTGTTGCCGTTTACGTTGACGCCACGGGCAACTTAGGTTAAATTATAAACGCTGCTTTAACCAACGCCTTCAAGAGGTGTGATTTAAGTTGGGCCTTGGACGGTCTTTCCTTAACGCCCTGAGGGCAATTGTAAAAACCGGGGGTCAACTTGGCCCCGCAATGGCCAGGGTGAAGGAATTGGAGAGGGAGGATAAGGAGCGCGCGCAAGAAGCGACGTTTGCAGAATTACAGCAGTTTGTTGCAGAAAAACGACGCGCGCATGAAGAACATATCATGCGCGAACGCGCAAAAGGTCACAATGTTCCGCGAGTCCCAGAATTTAGGGGAGCCATTTTTGACGGACAACGGGCTATTGTGCGCTATGGAATGAATGGCGAGATAGGACGAATGGACATCTTCTACGGCGGATGCACGCCAGATCCTATGGACAAGAAAAACGGTCATGGTCACATCATCGTAAGGCACGGCTCCGTAGAATAATGGCTACTACCGGGCAAGCCAAACAAACCTCGTAAGCGCGCCACCTAAGCAGCCATGGGCGTGTGGAATCATTTCACACGCCCACCTCAATCAATCTTCTAATATATTACCAGCGAATTTTGGCTATCTTCTTGGATTTATTGCTTCAACATAAGTTCTTAAACCTCCCCACTGCCAATTGCTGTATTGGATACCTTCTTCTTCGTCATAACTGCTCGATGTCGGATCGACGATAGAGGACTCCCAATCCAAGAATGCAGCAGAAAGCGCTTGATCAGCTTCTTTGCTCATAAGGTTATTCCTACATATATAGCTAATATTTGATATATTAACTTCGTTGATCTCATTCACCAACTCCGCAATCACTTCCCTAACCGTAATATCCCTTTCCCCAAGACCAATAGCAAACAGCCAAAAGTCTTTTAGCTGCTCTACGGACTCTATCTTTTCTTGCCCTGTTTTTATTCGGTTGTAACGTTTTAGGAATTCATTTGGTGCTTTGTTGGATTGTACTGCCATTTGTATTTTAGTTTAGCATAATTTATTTGGTTTGATGATGGTGTATGATCTGAAGAATTTTATGGAAATAGGCGCACTCTGCACAGAAAGCGTTAAACTGTCCCCTTATTTTTTGATTTTTCGTCAACTATTAAGCGTAGTCTTTCCCAGAGAAAGTCAACAAATGCTTCTAACTTTGCTTCTGAGTCGTCATTCTCGGGAGTTCCCGGAGCCTCTAACGCAATAAATTCAAAGCGAATAAAATCAATGTCATCATCAGAGATATCCCCAAGTTTATCCTTGTGAGTGACGCAAAAAACAAAACGGGCAATTTCTGCATACTCTTCTTTATGCTTATTTCTATATTCAATTGCATTTTTATAAAAAGCGTAAACGTCTTTTTTTGTACTAAACTTGCGGCTGTCATGCCAGAAGCAAATTTTTCCAATTTTTTCAAAATTGCAGTATTTATTGTAGTATTTTAGAAAATCTTCTGGAGTTGAGCCAATAGACTGCTGCCTTTGCGTTGCAGCACGACCCCAGATCTTTAGGCTGGTGCAAAATCGCTTGCAACTAGAACTAAAAAAATCAAAATTCATTGATTTTAGTTTAGCATATTTCTCTTTGGCTTTTGATAAAAATCCTCGCCGCCTTCCATTTCGCAAAGTTCCATCTCGCCGATCTGTTTGTTTATTTTATATTGAGTGCCATAACGCTGCGGCTTGCCGCTCATTAAAAGTCGCCGATCAAAAATAGCCTTGGCCAACCAATCCCCGTTGCGGCATTGCTTTTGTGCGGCAAACTCAGCTAGTTGCTGAGCACGCATCATCCAAGTGCGGTGCGCCGTGTGGTGCAATAGCATAGCCAAATAAAACGCATCTGTTGGCCGCAGTTTGAGATGGTTTTTTAAAATCAAAAGCGCCAATGCATAAGACCTTTTGTCTTGCCGATCCATTGCATCGTAACCCATATTTTTAAGGCGGACATCTTGATCCGCTTGATAGAAAAGGGATATAATTTGTGATATTTTTTTGGTGTGAGACATAATAATCGTGTAATATTACATTAGCGCGCGTGCTACAATTATGCATAAACAATAACTGACGCCAGGCCATTCTCAACATACCATGAAAGCCTTTAACGAAACACAACTTTTTAATCGCATTCGCGATATTCCATATCGCACAAGCGGCGCCCGTGCACAGTCTTGCTTTAAAAAAAGCATGGTGTTAAAGCGCGAGCTCGAAGCTTGTGGCTACAGTTGCAACATAATGATTGGCGATTTTTATTGGTCGGATTTGAATCTTCCACAGGAAGTAATCAAGCTCTGCGTAAAAAATGAAGGGCGGCATGCATTTTTACGCGTAAAAAAATTGGGTGGCGAAAACTGGACAAACCTTGACCCGACCATTGACGCTGCGCTTGGCGGATATTTTACGGTCGAACAATGGAATGGCAGATCGAGCACCGGCATTTTAACGCCGCTCGCCAATATTCGCGTCTACAAACCGCTTTCATTTTTGGAACGCGTAAGGTCAAAAGTTCGACAGCTACATCGCCAAACAGATCCAAACAAAGCTTTTTACAAAGCGTTTGATAATTGGCTGGAAGATTTGCGCCGCGCCGGATAGCCGCAGACGCTTGGCTGAATTTAGAGTTAATAATATTAATGATGCCCAATTTATGCATCATAAACTACACGTATAAAGTCACGCGCATTAACAAGGCAGATCTGATGACATTTGCCTTGAGCTAGCCACAAAGCTATTCGACCTCAGGCCGTCACAAAGCCGCTCGCGATTTAATGTTGTAGTTTATGCTTATCTTGTTGATGCTTTGGGCACGGTGTTGTAAGCTAAAATAGCTGTTGTAGGCACGCTAGAATAAGGTGATTGCTTTGGGTCTAATGCGATCTTTCCTTAATGCCTTGAAGGCATATGGGGAATGCGGTGGCCAGCTTGGGCCTGCGCTGAGCAGGGTGAAGGAGTTGGAGCGTAGGGATAAGGAGCAGCGCGAGACAAGACTTAAAACGCTAGTCAGGCTTGACCAAATCGCCGTAACGGCAACTGAACGCATTGAGCCACCTCGCTGGTCAAAGTACACCTCGTCAACTAACTGCAGAGGAATTGCTCAAACCAACTACTTCGAAGGATATGTCGGAGAAACTAACCCTCGCCTAAAAGTGCATATTGTCGTTGACGAAAATGGCAAACTGCAGTATGTGCGAGACATTGACGGCACGGAACTTTTCGTGCGGAGCCGCGGCGACACTGTTCCTCCCGGCTGGAAATAGCCAAATACCGTTTTGAGCCGAAACGTAAAAACGGCTCACTCTATTTTGTTATAATAAAAATTAGATTATGGAAAGCTCAAATTTATTAAACCAAATTCTATCTTCAACAAGAGCCCCTCGCGAACTACTTTTAGAGTATATTAAACTCAAAGTGTACGAGGCCAAAAAGCTAGATGTGACTGAGCTTTTGCGCAAAAGCGGAAATGGCCAATTTCGCGAGTCACAAGCTCCCGGCGAAAAAATTGCCAGTGATATTCACTCCGCGCTAGTCCAGCAGGAATTTGTCAACTGGGACGACGATCCCAAACTGGCTTCTGTCGAAAATATCGCCCAAGAGCTTTGCGATCAGACGGACAAGCTTGAGCTTTGGGAGGAACTATTTGAACAAATAAAGGCAACTAGCAAGCCTCAACTATTCAACATGTCTAAACCAGAGCTTGTCGCCGAGCTTAAAAATATTCTTGAAGAAGGCGCAAGCACGCCAATTAGCGAACTTTGCAAAATGGGAGACTATAAAATTTGCCCAGACTTAAAGTATCCCCACACTCCTGGCGAAATTATAGTAGACAAAATATTAGACCTTCTGCTTTTTCAATCTTGGATTAATCCTGAAGACGAACCATTGCTTGAGGAAATTTTTGACATTGCCGGAAGCCTCGACAAAGACGTCAGTAATCCTAAGCTTTGGAAAGAATTGTTTGAGCTTGGGCAGAGAATATGACAAAAAACACTTTACCACGACTGATTTTAAACCCAAATAATTTACGAGACATAAAAAACCTCAATACTTTTATCTCCGACTGCCTCAACCTAGAAGGCCAGCAGCCTTGGCCGGATATTGCCGCCAAAATAACTGGCGCTATGTGCGCTCCGGAGAGTGATGACTGGGAGGAGAATTTGAATTTCCCGGAAGTGTCGGCCATATTTAATTTGTCTTCCGATATGGAAATTCCGGAGGTCTACGGTTCATACAAGGCCGACCAACTAGCAATTAAGCATTTAGCAAAAAGGCTTTCAATGCGACTGAATGATCAGCCGACAAACCCCGAGTCAATAACGGATTTTTGTGTGATTTTGCAAGAATATGCCGAACTTGTCTCTAAGGATATTGACAAGCACTGGCAATTGGCCGCTGGCTGGCTTGACCGAATAATTAATTTGCTAGGCAATCCAAAAAGTATAGAATGGTATGGTAAGGAAAATTATGGCGCGCTAATTAAAATTGCGGCGCTAACTTGCCAGCTGGCGAATTGTGACAAGCCGAATTTAGAATCTCTGGCCAAGTTGAAGCGACTAATTGCCGATTTTATTGTGCCCAAAGGCGATTAAATTTATACTTCAAATATGTTTATATCCGAGCAAACAGAAAAAGCGCGCAAGGAGCATCAAGCTATTTTAGCCCGCGATGTAATTGATATGATTCGCGACTATGCAGACAACGCCGATGTTCTTGAATATTTAGAAGGCATTGCAACTTCGATTAATTTTATGATGAAAAAGGAGATTACACTGTTAATTGGCTCAACATTGCCAGCGTGTGCGGTCACTACTAAACCCAAAAATCATCTTCAGCACCGTAAATATCCTTAGGGTTGACGCCAGATATCAAATCTTTTAATATCTGCCACTGGCTATTGCTCTCTTCAGCATTATCTTTGTTTTCTAGGTCTCTGTGCATTCCAGTCGATGCGACCTCCCACTCCATATAAATAAAACAAAAGGAATTTGGCATTGACAAAATTTCGGGATTAAATATTCATGAATGAAAATGCTACAATTACTCCATGGTCACAGCGCAAAAGCAAAAAGAATGGCAGAAAGCTCTCAAAGAGGCAGCACAAATTACAGATAAGCTCGGTATGCCCATAGACAAAGAGATCCTAGAGACCGTAACCATACTTTATTTGCTTGGGTTCATGACTACGGGCTCTTGCGGTGGCCATCTCGATCGTATCAATGAAGGCCCTTTCGTTATACTAGGATCACCAAAAGCTATCGAGCTAGAAAAAAGACTAGCTAACGTTACTGATTATGACAACCAAGAATATAGCCGACTAAAAAACGAGATTGCCAAGCTTATCATCACCGAACAAAGCAGACTGCTCTATTTACTAAGAATATTTTACTCGTTGCGCAAACCCCGGGAAGGAAGAATGTTAACGCTGCGCTCAATTGGATACAGTAATTTTAGATTAAACTGTCACGGCTCAGAGCTGGCGTACAGCGAAAACGCCAGACAGAGGAAGCTTAGGCTAGCGCGTAATCGTGCCGAAATGGGCGCTTTCACCGAGTGGTTGAAGGAGCTTTATTTTAAATCGTCAGCCTGGCATAAATTTGGGTTGCGAGATGATATACATGCACAAAAAATATTTGTCGGCAAACCAAAGAAAGAATATGGTGAAGCTATTTCAAAATTAGCAACTGAGGTGGAAAAAAGTACTGGGATTCATACCACTCTCGTATTCGATGGCTGCTTTGATGGCTTTAACTGCGGGCCTTACATAATTTTTGAGTCACCTAAAGCTGAGGAGGTACGCAACTTTGTAGTTGCAGCAAAAGACAGTCTAACACATGAAGAGCGTAATTCACTGTACAAAAGAGCAATCAAATACAATACCGCTGACCAGCAAAAGCTATATTGTCTACTAGACAATTTTTATGCTCAACGCAAAATTAATTATGAACAGATGCTAATAGTGCAAACTGTTGGATTTAGTAACTTTAGACTACGCAACCAGGGAACCGAAATTGCCTTGCTGGAAAATCTAGATAACAGAAGGCGCAAGCTAAAAGCTAACTACGATGAGATAAGAGCATTCATCAAATACCTAAAATAATGAGGCTCTGCTACTTCGAGTTCGAAGCAGCAGAGCTTTGTCCTTATGAATGTCTAGCCATATTAGACGTAGACGAACCCGTCGCCGTTACACTCGGGACACGTGACGTTGTCAGGAGCACCCGGCTCGAGCGCGTTATCAGGAACAAGCCAGCCCCTGCCTCCGCAGTTTGCACACTCCTTAGTCTCACGGCCACCGTCATCCGTCATTTTCATTCACCTCGGTAAATCGAAGCTAATAGGACGCAGTTAATTATATTTAATACTTTACATTATGTCAACAATAACATAAGACGGATGCATATTACTGGCTACTCACCTATTGCCACTAATGTCGAATGCGTTCAAAGACCGAGGCTATCTACCCTAAATCTCATCTTTCTTCTCATTTATAAAACCCGTCCACTGGCGGATTAATCGCAACACAGTCTTTAGCGGCAGCTCAACAATTGTGTCCAAGATTAAAGTTGTGACATTGATTTTTTGATACTTGTCCGAGAGCCACTGGCCAAGCAAGATAAACGGCAGACACAAAAAATCACGGATAGCTGCAAAAAATCCCTGCCGAACCGTAACCAGCTCGAGGTCGCGCACAATATGTGACAGGCGGAAGCCCAAAAAGCTTGCAGTTGCCAAGAAAATGAAGAAGATAACACCTTGTACAACATTAAATTCCCAACTTGCAAGGCAAACCGTAACCGCGCCAAAAACTATCAAAAACATCAAGGCATAGACAATTTTAAACCCAAACGAATATTTTGGTTTGCGCCTTTTAGCCAATAACGTAATCCTTGTTTCCTCACTATAAAGCATGTCTTCTACGTAAGCCATCAGCGCTTTAGTGTTTGTGCTGCCAGGCATTTTTAAGCCAATCCTGACCAGAATCATAAAGATAATTGGGGTCAACACGTTAATAGTTAACGGCAGAACAGCAATGGCGCCGGCGGCAATAAAATCGTATGGAATCTCAATTGCCAAGCTAATAATCCCTTTGGTGATAATTAAAAAAACAATACTTTTTATAACGCCTTCGTTCAGCTTGTGTTTTGCCGCTTGGTAATCGGCGTTAATTTGTGCTTCGTAAGTGCGCATAAAACGCTGACTATCGCCTAGCAGCTCTGGAGTATGGACGTTCTTTTCGATCATTGACTTAATCACACGCAGCGGCGCACCATACTTCTTAATATACCTGGTCAGCTCCTCTGTAAGCTCGCTAACAAAATACTTGTCGACATTTTTGTGAAAGCTATAATACGCTTTAATATCTGTATCTGGAAAGTTATACAGATCCAGCACATCACTACGGACATTGGCGAGATCAGATTTTAATAAAGCTTTATGGATAGCGACGTAAAGGCAGATGTCAAAATCGGACTCCTTGCCGCTCGCATTTAAAAACATACTACGATCAAGGGTGGCTTTATAGTGCTGAAATGCAAATTGCAAATACGATTTTAGCGACGAGTCGTCCGAAATTATCTTCTCAGTATTCACCGACATCAAATCCAACGCAATATTTTGCGCCTTATTATGCGCAATGCCAGCATTTATCATCCGCTCAAAATTACCATAATCTTTTAAGATTGCCGCCTGGATTTTCTCAAGCACCTCATATGGCTGGCAGTTATTTTTGATGTAGCCAGCTTGGGTTAATTCAATAACCAACTCCTCACTTAAAGGCTTAGTGACCTCTGGATTTTTATGAAAAGAAAGGTTGCGCTGATAGAAACGGCGAATCGCGCCCTGGCTCAACAAGTGCTCCTGAGTATATTCAGCGGCATTGCGCAGCTGCTCATACGCAGCCGAAACCACACTACCAACGCCAGCAACATTTATAAGCTGGCCCTTAAGCGCCTTGTCTTTAGCCGCCACAAGCTTAGTAAGCTGATCTTTAAGATATCTTCCCTGTAGGTTTAGTTGCTTATTCATATAATTTCCGGGGCTTTATTCTGGCTTCAAATAACAGTAAAATTTGTATTTTATTGGCTCATCTAATGGTAACATATTTTGGGTTTGGGAAAGAAATTATGCAAAAAACCGGGGACAAATGTTGATGAGATGGTGCAGGGGCATAAGACTTAACCTCTTACAATATGCGCCCATACAGCTCCGGCTTTGGCCTTACCAATAGCAGCTTCTAGCTGTTGATGACTGGCGGATTTTACGCCGCGCAAGCTGCCAAAGGTTTGCAAAAGCTTTTTGCGCGTGGCCGGCCCGATGCCGGGGATTTCGTCCAGCTGGCTGGCGGTTTGCTGCTTGCGTTTTAGCACAGTGTGGTAGCTGACCGCAAAACGATGCGACTCATCGCGGATGCGCTGCAATAATTTTACAATGTGAGAATCTTTTGGCAACAAAATCACATAAAATTCCTCGTTCTCAGATATAAGCGCCTCTGGATAAGCCGTCGAATTTAGCTTTACGCCAGAAAATTTTTTGTGGATGACAATTTCTTCCATGCGTTTTGCCAAACCAATAGCTGGAATTTTTACGCCGCGTTCGGCAAGCGCTTCCACGGCCGCACCAAGCTGGCCTTTGCCGCCATCAATCAGAAGCAAATCTGGCTTTGGCCAATCTGTGTGATCACCGCTAAACCGCCGCAGCATGGTCTCACGCATGTGCGCAAAGTCGTTATTACCAGGCAAGCGCATCTTAAATTTGCGATATTCGGCCTTGTTGGCCAAACCATTACTGGCCACCACCATGCTAGCCACGTTGTTTGTGCCTTGCATGTGGCTGATGTCGTAGCCTTCAATCCTATGTGGAATTGGGATTCCCAAAAGTTGATGCAAACCGCTAAGTGCTTGGTCTTTGCTGATGTCAATAAACTCACGGTCGCTAAACAAAATCTGCTTTTGCAACTCTTTTATGTTGCGAATTTGGTTGCGAATGCGCGCCGCCTGCTCATAATTTTGCAGCGCGCTGGCAGCTTTCATCTCGCTCCCCAAATTCTGCACCAGTTGCACACGCTGGCCTTTTAAATACATCATCAATTTGCGCAACGTTTTTTTATAATCGCCGGAGCTAATTTTTTGCTCCTCTACCCCCGGGCAAAGCCCCAAATGATACTGCAAACAAACCCGTTTTGGCATGACGGCATGTGTAGAATATGGGAAGATTTTACGCAAAAACCGCAGTGCTTTTTTGACTGCAAAACCATTATAGTATGGGCCAAAATAATCTGCTCCGTCGTCCAATGGCTGGCGTGTAAAGCTTATGGCCGGGTACGGTTCATTCATCGGAATGCGTACAAATGTTTGCGATTTGTCATCTTGCAACAAAATGTTATAGCGTGGTTTATAGCGCTTGACCATCTCAGATTCCAAAAACAGGGCGTCTACTTCGGAATCTGTGGTAATCCAGTCAGTATCAACAATTTCGGCTACCAGTGCATCTGTTTTTGCATCGCGCAAACGGCTTTCCTGGAAATACTGGCGCACGCGATTTTTG
>JAEHDC010000055.1 GCA_016880595.1 Candidatus Saccharimonadota bacterium | reverse complement strand
TAATGGCAGCGAGTACCTCGCTGCGGGTTTTAGGGTCGTGCTTTGCGGCCATATTACTGAACTCCTTTAGCTATATATTATATGTCTTTGTCGAGATATGGTGTTTAGTATATTGGGAGTGTTACAGAGAGCAAATAACTTTTAGCCTAACCCCAGGCTGGCTCGGTCAGGTACAGAAGACTACAGCCTAGCCCTTTACGCAATTTCACTATTATGTTAAAATAATTAAAGTCTACTGACACTACCTCTGGAGATTTGCTATGGGATTTTTTACGATCACAAGCGAAGTGACCGTTTGCGCGACTCACGTGTTCTTGCCAGTTAGCGGTCGCCCTATTGACGTAGAGCTTGTTGCAGATCCAAACATACCGCAAGGTATGATTAAAGTTCAAGTTACTCGACCTCGGCTTAGGCCAGACTCTCTTGCGTGGACCGTTAGTGATGGCGTGTTGACATTTGCAGCCCAAGAGCCTACTACAGGCACTATCGTTAAGAATACCGGAAACGCAACTGCTTCTGGTGGCGGTTTTGCCAATACCGGAATCATCCGAAGAAGAGACTGCGCCCCCGCCAAGCCGGTGGTAGATACTTACACGCATCTATCAGGTCTTAGCGGGAGTGTCGAGCTTCAGCAAGCATCCAACGCCCAAGCAAAAATCACACTTACCATCCGCGATGACTGCTGGTATATCATTGTGTAGAATCTAGTAGATCTGCCCTGAAGGCATGTCGCATTGCGGCATGCCTTCAGGGCTTTTCTTTTGTTGTCGCAACATCATAGGATGAAAATCTACCTATAAGTTCTAACTTTCATTAAACTGCAAAATATGTAATTATATATCCTATGACGCACCTTAAAACTCAGACGCAAAGGCCATTCAATTTCCACTATCCAAATAGTCCGCCAGAGGTTATTTTGATAACCAATACCCGCCCAGATGAAAAGATAAACTGGATTATGGATGCGCACCCTGAGCTAGGTGAACGTTTCAGAATAATCATAGCAAAATCGCAAGCTCCAGAAGAATTTGAAGCGCAAAAAGTACTATTAGAGCTACAGAGCAAAAGATACCATGGATACGTAACGATCATTGACTTGCATAGTAACTCCTTGGGTTTGTGCTGTGTTGAATCAGGACAGTTAACTACCAGACAGTCAATTGTCTTTGCCTACATGTGCGGAATACGTGATTTTGTTGTTTCACCACATAACTCTTTCTACGATATGGTTCCGTCTGGCATTGCGCTAGAGCTAGACAGGCCCGAAGAATTCATTCCGGACTTCACAGGGCATGACGGAGTACTTGCCAATTTTTGTCAACTAAGTAGGGATACTATTAATCGTCGTTTCAGAAATATTGTTGAAGCGGAGGAAATGAAATTCTGGCAAAGCTTTAAAATTCTCGCATTGCATGACGATAGCCTAGGGCGCATCCAATATGAACAACGGCTAGCGTTAGCAGAGCTCGAAAAGATGCCAGGTGGAGAGCCTTTTACACCAATCTCAGATAGCGCAGCGAGTCTTCTGCGACCGTTTGGGATAATGTCCCGAATGGGGCGACCGCACTACCTGCACTGGGGATACAATAATTACAGCAATGCCTATCCTCAAATCATTGGATACACGGAAGACGGCACGCCTCGAAAACTATGCTTTGGATGTGTAGCAATGCCGATTGAACCCCCGATAGACCTAGGCGACGGATGGGCAAGTTTCAAGAGCCTTTTTGAGTAAAGGTACGGGCGGCAAGAGCTTCTTGCCGCCCCGTCATTTCTATTTTTAGCTTTTTAACCTTCACAAGCAAGACAAAACCCCCACGCAATGTGAGGGCCTTATCTTGGTAGCAGCGACAGGGATCGAACCTGTGACCTGAGGCTTATGAGTCCTCCGCTCTAACCGACTGAGCTACGCTGCCATTTACTAGGGATATTATAGCAAAAAAAACAAATTTTACCAGAGCTAACAACCATCAACTCTTGTACCCTAGCCCAAATCTATCCAAAAATGAGTCAACTAACTTCATAACTCCAAACAAAAGTGCCGCACCAATTAGGATGAGCGCCCAGTTGTAAGCGCTAATTGCAACAACGCCAAAGACGTCCGCCAAAACTGGCACATAAACTATAACCACCTGGATGGCTAGCGAAAACGCCAGGCTAACTACCAAGAGTTTATTGCTAAACAGCTTCATATGGAAATCGCTGCGGATATCTATTAGACGAACAAATTCATAAATCACCATGGCCATAAAAATTACAGAGGTAGCGGCAGTTGCACCTTCTGCTGGCAGCACAACAGCATACTGCAAAAGCAGTAAGCTAGACAGTAGAATGCCGAAGATGAAAATCTCCAGCCAAATGCGCATGTTGATAATCTCTTGCTGATAATAGCGCGGCTTGAATTTCATGACTTCTTTTGATACCGGATCCGAGCCCAAAGCAACGGCCGGCAAACCGTCCGAGGCAATGTTAATAAACAATAATTGTGCTGCCGTGACAAGCAAATTGTGGTAAAACAACACGCCCATCAATACAGTTAAGACTTCGGCAATGTTGCTGGAAAGCAGGAAGTTCACAAACTTGCGCACATTGTCAAAGATGCCGCGGCCTTCTTCGATGGCATTAATTATTGTGATAAACTGATCATCCAAAAGAATCATATCGCTAGCCTCTTTTGCTGCGTCCGTCCCTGTTATACCCATGGCAACACCAATATCAGCAGCCTTAATTGCTGGCGCGTCGTTAACGCCGTCACCTGTCATCGCCACCTGGTGGCCGTGATGCTGTAAAGCCTTTACAATACGTAATTTATGTGACGGATTCACTCTGGCATAAACTGCAATTTTCTCTACGCGCTTTTCGAACTCAGCCTGGTTAAGCTCATCAAGCTCAATACCAGTGATAGCTTCTCCAATTATGCCAAGCTCTTTAGCTACTGCGCTGGCAGTTTCGCGGCTATCGCCAGTAATCATAACTACGCGCATGCCAGCATCAGTTTGAATCTTTTCGATAACGCCTTTTACCTCTATTCTCGGCGGATCCATCAGCGCCTGGACTCCCGCAAAAATCAGCTTATCTTCCATCTGTTCGGCACTTGGCCTTTTATCGTATTCTCTGTAGGCAAATGCCAAGACCCGCAGCGCCTCATCAGACGCCAGAGCTTTGGCTTGAGCGCTAAACTGCTTTTTGCGAGCATCTGTTAACAAAACAACTTTGCCATTTTTAACCTCGTGCGTGCAATGAGATAAAATAACCGACGGCCCGCCTTTAACGGCACTCAAAAAACCATCGGCAGTTTGGTGCAGGGTGCTCATCATTTTACGATCCGAACTAAACGGCACTTCGTCAATTTTGGGATTTTGTCGCAAAAACGCTTCCCGATCAAGACCAATTTTAGAAGCTGCCACCAACAAGCTTCCCTCTGTTGGATCACCTAAGACTTCATTGTTGCGCAAATGAGCATTATTACACAGGACACCAATTTTGCAAAGCTGTTGCAAAAGCTCATCCGGCTTAGCTGGCTGGCCGCCGCTGGTCAAATCGCCTTTTATTTCGTAGCCGGAACCGCTCAGTTCATACATCTTGTCATCCACAAACAATTTGCGCACGGTCATCTCGCCTTTGGTAAGCGTCCCGGTTTTATCGCAACAAATTACATCTGTTGAGCCAAGCGATTCTACTGCCGCTAAACGTTTTACTAAAGCATTCTTGGCAGCCATTCGGCGCGCACCCAAAGCCAAACTTATCTTGACCACAAACGCCAAGCCTTCCGGAATTGCCGCTACAGCCAGGGCAATTGCCGCGGTAAACGCAAAGATCAATCTATCAGCCATTGTTGCCTGCTGAATCTCTCCGTCAAATGTCAAGATAGCTGCAAAGACAACTACGCAAATACCCAAGACCACCCAGCTTATTTTTTTGCCAAGACTGTTGAGTCTGTGTTGCATAGGTGTAATTTCATCATCAACCTCGCTAACCATGCTGGCTATTTGGCCAATTTCGCTAGAACTTCCGGTTGCAATAACAATGCCTTCGGCTGTGCCGGTGGTGACTAGTGTGCCAGAAAAGAGCATGTTTTTTTGGTCAGCCAAAGCCAGCTCGCCAGAGAGGCATTCGGCGGTTTTGCGCACTGGCATGGATTCGCCAGTTAGGCTGGCTTCGTTGGTCTGTAACTGATTAGCTTGGATTATGCGGACGTCGGCCGGAATCTTTTTGCCTTCTTCTAAAAGTATGATGTCACCTGGCACTAATTGATTGGTGTTGATCTCCAAAACCTCGTTGTCACGTCGTACACGGCAGCTTAACGAGATTAATTTTTTGAGCGCCTCCACAGTTTTTTCTGCTTTGTACTCATTGCTAAAACCAACAATAGCTATTGCAATTACCACAGCATAAATCAGCAACGCCTCTGTTGGTAAGCCGCTACCTTCATAAATATCCAGGCCAAGTGAAACCGTAGCTGCAACTAACAAAATGATAATCAATAAATCTTTAAATTGACTCAGGATCAACCCAAGAACTGATACTTTACGACCCGCTGGTAATTCGTTAAGGCCAAATTGTTTTTGACGATGACTAACTTGCGCGACACTCAAGCCACTAGCAACGTCTACCTCTAAAGATTTGGCAACTTGCTCGGATGTCTGTGTATAAATTGTGTTATTTTTTGGCATACTCTGTTATTACGTGTTATATTCTATAGTAAGCGTAAGCGATACAAAAACACAAATTATTTTTCTATGAGCACACTTTTTGGCATGTTAAACCCGGAGGCAACAGTCAGCAGTCTATCTGTAACTACAACTGTTGTTGGCACTGGAATCTTAGTGCTCTTGATTGCTATGGCGTTAATTTTTTACAAACGCGCAGAAAAAACAAGAATTGCAATATTCTCAGCAATTGTAGCTGTAGTTTTGGCAACAACCACAACAATAACCTGCGCCTCTGTTTATTTGGCGGCCAAATCCGATACCGGCGGTTTGGTTAATTGGCAGGCAAGATTCCAAATTTGGGCGTGCGGCAACCAGTTGGAAATTCGCGACCCAGAAGAGTTTTTTAGCAATAAGGTTGGCACAGCCAGCCTGCATGAACACAACGACAACAAAATCCATCTTAACGGCATGGCAATGACCTTGCCGTACGATTTTAGTTTAGGTAAGTTCATGTCGGTAATTGGCGGAAAAATTGACAATAACACTCTTGCAGTGCCGCTAAACGATACAAATTACTTTGTTGGCAACGCGCCTTCATCGCAGGAAGCGCTAGCTTACATTCAAACAAATAATGCCGGAAAGATTGCTTCTTTTGCATCTGGAGATACCTGCGGCAACAATATTGCCGAGGTTCAAGCTTTTGTTTATCGCTATAATCCAGCAAATAAAGCATATGAACAAACCAAAATTGCCGACATTGCCAGCTACGAGCCAACTCACGCCACAACAGAAGATACCAGCGATTGCATTATCATAGAGTTTTCCGAGCATAAAGACAAGACTACAAAAACATGCGATCTAGGAGACGAAACGCTATGATAGACGCGCCAACACTCGGACTGCTAATAACTGCAGCGGCAATTGACGCCATTAACCCCTACGCAATTGAAGTTTTGCTTTATGTTATTGCCAAAATGCTTGGTCATCGCACGCCGCTGGCGCGAGTATTTTGGCTGGTGCTCACTTTTGTTCTAGCCTTCTTTGCTACGTACCTAATTGCTGGCTTAGGATTGTCAAGGCTCATCTTAGCTATGCCAATTATGATCAAACAAATAGTTCTAGTTGGCATTGGCTTGGCAGCGGTTATCGCCGGAGTAATCTTAATTAAAGATTTTTTCTGGCGCCACAAAGAGCCAACAGCGCAATTTCCGCTACAATTTGCAAAAACTATCGAAAAATTGTCTAGCCACAGCAACAACTTCTTTGGCATTGCCTTGCTTGGACTCTATCTGGCTTTGGTCGAGCTAATTTGCACCGGCATGCCGTATTTTGCCGTGCTCGGCGCGCTGTCATCAGACTACAGTAACACAACTTTGTGGCTTTTACTACTATATAACTTAATTGTAATCCTGCCTCTGTTATTTATTGCTTTTTTGGTGGCCTTTGGCACAAAGATCAGTATTGTCCAAAAGTGGACGGACGAAAGCAAAAACATCCTGCGCATAATTTCTGGCCTGTTAATTGTCGTGGTTGGCTGGATTTTGATCTTAATTGCAAATGGAGTTATCAACCTTGGCTAACCATACCACATTTATCGTAAAACGCACGCCAAATTACACCGAGCCTTACGACGAACGCAAGCTCTACGCCAGCATTTACGCTGCCTGCCTGTGTGTCCGCACCCCAGTTGGCGAGGCGGAACTGACTGCCGCGCACATGTGCAAGTTTATTGAACCGTGGCTGGCCGACAAACAAGAAGTGACCTCACATGATATTCGCCGCAAAACCGCTGAATTCTTAAAAGTATATAACCCAGACGCCGCGTATATGTACTCGCGACATCGCTTAATAGGATAAAGGAAACATATGGCAAAAAACAAATACGACTACGATCTTATAGTTATTGGCAGCGGTGGCGGTGGTAGCGTTGCCGCTCACATGAGCGCGGCCATGGGCAAACGCGTGGCGGTTATTGAGGCCACAGAAATTGGTGGCGAAGGGCCAAACTGGGCCTGCGTACCAGTAAAAGCATTGCTACATGCTGCCAAAATTTATGATCAGGCAAAAAACGGCCAAGCGCTTGGTATCAGAGGTAGCACGCTGAGCTACAATTATCCATCAATCAAAGCCTGGAAAGATTTGGCTGTTCATCGCACCGGCACGTGGCAGGGCAAACACAACTTTGAAACCGACGGCATAACCGTAATTATGGGACGCGCGCACTTTATTTCGCCGCACGAGATTACCGTAAACCGCCACCACTTGAGCGCCGAAAACTTTTTAATAGCTACCGGTTCGCATGATTTCGTGCCAACCATAGACAACGTAGATAAAATTGGCTACATCACCTTTAAAGAAGCTGTCAATCTCACTCGCCCACCAAAATCACTGGCAATTATTGGCGCTGGTGCGGTTGGCTGCGAGTTTGCCGAGCTTTTTGGCACATTCGGCACCAAAGTTCATCTCATTGATGTCACTTCAAGAATTCTAGCCAAAGAAGATGAAGAGGTTAGCGAAGTCATAAAGCAGCAACTAGAGCAACGTCGCAACGTAAACATTCTTACAAACTCCAAGGTTATTTGGGCGGAAAAAGACGGATTAGCCAAGCGCGTACATTACCAGCAAGGCCATGACATGAAGTCAATTAAGGTTGACGAAATTCTCATTACATCTGGAAAGCTGGCCAATGTTGACATCGGCCTAGAGAACGCCAATGTTGAATACACTCCAAAAAGCATTGCGGTTAACGAATTTATGCAAACTTCAGCCAAAAACATCTATGCTGCTGGCGACGTTACCGGACCTTATTTGTACGTGCACACTGCAATTTACCAGGGGCGAGTGGCGGCACACAACATGTGGCACAAGCAAAAAATTGCTATGGATTACCGCGCAGTGCCGCACTGCATTTTTGTCAGTCCAGAGGTGGCATCGGTTGGCCTGAACGAAGACGAGTGCATCAAACGCGACCTTAAATACAAAAAAGCCCTGGCGCCAATATCCATAATTGGCCGCGCCAACACCAGCAACTCTGACGTGGGTTTTGTTAAGGTAATCACAGAGCCGGATGGCGCGATAATCGGCGCCAGCATTGTTTCGCCACACGCCGGAGAAATGCTCCAGGAATTGACGTTGGCCATTCAATATGGCATAACAGCACAAGAAGTCGCCAATACTCTGCACGCTTTCCCATCTTGGAGCGAAGCGGTGAGAGTGGCATGTAACAAAATCCGTTAACATTGTAAGATAGTAATATGACACAAAATAGCTACAACCTACGCAATGTCACGCCAGAAATCGAGCAGTTGCTTAACAAGATTGGCATAGATAACAAGCGGCAATTCCTAAAAATCGGAGCAGAAAAGACGTATCTTTTGCTGCTAGATGCCGGCCATCCAACAGATGACAACTTACGATACCGACTGCTTGGTGCCGAGCAAGATATGGATTGGGAAATCATCGCTAGCAGCGCAAAAGCCAGGGCAAAATCGCGATTTGCAGATTATAGCGAGTAAAGATAGCAAGAAAAACCCCCAGTCATTACAACTGGGGACTTTTCCTGGTAGCGGGGAAAGGACTCGAACCTCTGACCTCTTGGTTATGAGCCAAGCGAGCTGCCTCTGCTCCACCCCGCGGCGAAGCTTTTACACTTGTTAAATATTACCAGATGCTGATGTATATGTCAACACATTGACGGAATCAAGGCGCCGCACCTTATAATTTGGGCAAAAACTGTCAAGCTCCCACTTCCCGCAACACCCTGTCTCGCACCCCTGTTGTAATCTGTTGAGTGAATTCTTTAATCTTAGTTTTATTTTTTAAATTTTTAATATTATCTTCAAACCTAGCGGCGTAAGCC
>JAEHDC010000054.1 GCA_016880595.1 Candidatus Saccharimonadota bacterium | reverse complement strand
GCGCACGCGATTTTTGAGCACCGCAGCTTTGCCAACGTAAATAATCTCGCCGCGGGCATTCTTGTGGAAGTACACACCAGACGAGCTGGGCAAGGTTTTGAGTTTATCTGAAAGTTTTTTATTCACTACCATTAGTATAATTCATTTTAAAAATCATCAACAAAAAAGAGATAAGCCGCCCCACTTGTTTACGCATAGCAAACCAAGTGGGACGGCAACAAAACAGTTACTTCTGAGCGTACGCCTTAACGCCTAAATCGCCGGTTACTGTTTGAGTATTCGGCAACGCATCTGAGGTCATTGGCACTCTACTACCGTCTGTAACTGCGCCAGCCAAGCCATTACACTCATCAACGAGGCTCTTAAGATCATAAGCCATAGACCCTTCCTTATCAATTGGCACGCACCAGAAATCTGCATAACCAACGGGCGGTACAACCTCAACACTCCTAAGGATATAAACGCCTGGCGTGCCTGGCAGGCTAATCGTAGTGACGATTGGCATGTCCGCGCCAGCCAAAGCCCAGCGCTGTCTGGTCGTATTATCGTCAGCTTGAATTGGGGAGCCGCTCGCTGTATAACCAGCAGCGCTTAGCTGGTCAGCAACTGGTATTACAAGAAACGGTTCAGAAGCGCTCTCCTCAATATCAACAGATGTCGTGACAGTTGGGCTAGAATAAGCGTCCCAAAACAAATAAGCTCCAAAAAGCGTCACTCCAATAACCGCAAAGATTGTCAGAATGGCAACTAAGGCACGCATTTAACGCCTCCAAAGAAGTACTGTTTTGTTAACAATGCAAACTCTTTTGTTTGCAGAATCTAAGATAATACATTTTAGCATAAAAAGCAATACGCCCCGTCAACTCGCAATTAATGCAAGCTGACGGGGCAACATGGTATTGGGTTACTCGCTCATAAACGCGATCACCCCAATATCGAGGTCGCTAACGGTAAAAACATTGTTAAGCGCCGCTGACTCCTCTGGCGTGGCAGTACCGTTTTCAACCTCGCTGCGAAGCGTCTCGCAGCCCTTAAGCACATCACCCAGAACACCGGGCGAGCTTGTAGAAATAGGAGAGCACCAAAAATTGGTATAACCGGCGGTCGGGTCGACATCAATACTTTCAATGGTCAAAATACCGTTTCCAAACATCTTATCACTAAGGTGCACTGCCGGAAACTCAGAGCTAGAAGTCCAGATCTGCTGGTAAACGCCGTCAAAAGTGCCACTTGACCGCATGATAAATCCAGCACCAGTAAGATCTGTAGCCAACGCTCCAAACAAGCTGGGGGTCACCACTGGCGATGGCTCCGATGACTTGCATGCCGAAGGTGCAAAACCCATGGTAGCCGCCAGAATCACAAGCAGCCAACGTCGTGCAGACATAATCCGCCTCTTTCAGCAGTAGTTCCAACCTATGTTTTACAGTTATGCAAAAACATAACTGTACAATTATAATATAAAATCCTAAAAAAGTATACCATTCTGGCATTGCGCTTAAACTATTTTTTCTATATACTGTTTACTAACATAATACGGCTGGATGCGCCAGTCCAATATTTTATTTACTACATCTACCATTTTCAGGAATACATTATGAGTACAACAACAAAAAGCCTGCTTTTGTTTTGGCGAGCAAATTGGCAGCATCGCAACCTGTTTTTAAGCACAATATTTTCTTGGGTAACAGGCATGATATTGCAAAAACTAGTCCTGCCAATTATCATTGCCCAAGCCATCAACAAACTTATTGCCACGCCAGCTGGCGCCGATTACACTAACATATTTGCGCCATATCTTATAACATTTTTTGTTATCATGCTTTGCGCCCAAGCTCTTATTGACAGTGGCCTTTACTTCTTGTCCAAACTAGAAACTAAAGTCCGCCCAGAACTACAAATGCGCGTTTTTGATATGATATTAAACCAAAGCCTCAACTTCCATGCCAATAATTTTAGCGGAGCACTGGTTAATCAGTGTAGCAAGTTCACCAGTGCTTATATTGGATTGACTGATAGCTTTTTACTAAGCATGACAATTACAGCAGTAATAGCAATCGGTTCTATTGCCGTATTGACCTATTATCTGCCAATAATGGGTCTAGCAATGGCCATTTGGACCGTGCTATTTGTGGCGTTAAATATTAAGCTAACGCGCCGGCGCATGAAATTCTCTCGCATTGCAACAGAGGCAGACAGTTTATTAACCGCACATTTGTCAGACGTAATCGGCAACATCTCGGCTGTCAAATCCTTCGGGCGTGAATCCGCCGAGCGTAAAGAGCACAGCGTTAAAAATCTCGATCGAGCCACCAAAAAATACAAGTCCTGGACAACCCAAGTTACCAACGACGTTATTTTTGGGTTGTTAATCAGCGGTGTTCAGTTTTTGATATTGGCGCTCTCAATTCTTTTTGTAGCACAAGGCAAGATTGACGTCGGCGTAATTTTGTTGTCGCAAGTCTATATCACTCAGTTAATTGGCCAGCTCTGGGGGCTTAGCAGCCTTTCACGCACAGTTGAACAATGCATCTCCGACGCTGCCGAGATGACCGAACTTTTAGACGAAGAAACTCTCGTGACCGACCCAAAAAACCCAAAAAAAGTTGCTATTAAAAAAGGCAAAATTGAGTTCAAAAATGTCAATTTTACACATACTGGCAACACCGAACCGCTGTTTAGCAACTTTAACCTAACCGTTAAGCCTGGTCAAAAAGTTGGCTTGGTTGGACATTCTGGATCCGGCAAAACATCGCTAACCCGTTTGCTTTTGCGTTTTGTAGATATTGACAGCGGCGAAATTTGCATTGACAGCCAAGATATTCGCAGCGTGCGCCAGGCCGATTTGCGCTCGCATATTGCTTATGTGCCTCAAGAGCCAGTACTCTTTCATCGCAGTCTGCTAGAAAATATCGCCTACGGCAAGCTCGATGCCAGTGAAGAACAGATCAAAAAGGCTGCAAAAATGGCGCATACTAATGAGTTCATCGAGTCACTGCCGCAAGGCTACAATACAATGGTTGGCGAACGAGGCATCAAGCTCAGCGGCGGACAGCGCCAACGTGTGGCAATTGCCAGGGCCATCTTAAAAGACGCACCAATCCTTGTTTTGGACGAGGCAACTAGCGCCCTGGACAGCGAAAGCGAACAACTTATCCAGTCTGCACTTTGGGAACTAATGCAAAACCGTACTACAATCGTTATTGCGCACCGCCTCAGCACCATCCAACGCATGGACAAAATTGTGGTTTTAGAGGATGGCAAAATCACCGAGGAAGGCTCGCACGCCGAGCTGCTTAAGCGCGGCACCATTTACTCAGACCTCTGGAAGCGCCAATCCGGCGGCTTCATAGAAGAGTAGAGCGCTAGCTTTTTGCCGCCTCCTGCTCATTGCTACTCTTTCGTTCTTCCTCCTCAGGCTTATCACCTTCTTCGGTCTCAGCGCCTTCTTCTTCAGCTTCTTTTTCTTCCTCGGCAGCTTCGTTAGCGGCAACTAATGCGCTTGGTTCGTAAACCGTCACAACAACTTGCTCTGGATCAGATAAGATTTCAACATCATCCGCAGGAATGATGTCTGCCATTTTTAAGCTATCACCAGGCTCAACCAATTTCTCGCCAGGAACTTCCATAAATTCTGGCAAATTTTTTGGCAAAGCGCTAATCTCGGCAGTCTCAATATTCTTTAACAAAATCAGACCAGCTTTTTCTGCCTCCGTTTGACCTTCGCTAACAACTTTAACTGGTACCTGCGCCTGCACCTTCTCGTTACGCTTGACTGCATAGAAACTAAGATGGCGCAGCTTATGTTTAACCGGATCAAAATCCGCCGAAGCAATCATGGCAATACGATTAGAAGTCGGAAGTTTTATCTCAACAGCGCGGCGTCGCCCAGCATCGCGCCAAACCCTTACGGCCTCTGTTTTTTCCAAAGTTATGGCCTTTGATTTCATATTGTCGCCATAAATAATTGCCGGCACAAAACCCTCACGGCGCAGCCGCTTAACACCTTTACCAATCACTGTACGTTCTTTTGCAACTAACTTTACATCTTCACCCATATCCGTCCCCTTAAGTGTCTTAGTTAATTATACTCTTTTTTGCATAAATTTCCGCGTTCCACTCCAACCCTAACCATGCTAGAATATACTCATGCTATTTGGAATGAATTTAGAAGAAGTTATTCAGGCGATCGGAGTCTTAGGAATCGCTGCCATTGTATTTGCCGAGTGCGGCATGATGGTTGGATTCTTTTTGCCTGGCGACACCCTGCTTTTTACTGCTGGTTTTCTGGCGCAACAAGGTGTTTTGGGTATAAATGTTCACATATTAATCTTAATTTTGTGGGTCGCGGCGGTTTCTGGAGATAACGTTGGTTATTTTATTGGTCACAAATTTGGCCGCAGACTGTTCAAAAAGCCAGATTCAATACTTTTCCACAAAGACAATTTAATGCGCGCCGAGAGTTTTTACAAAAAATATGGTGCTCTTACTGTTATAATTGCCCGGTTTCTTCCCGTTGTACGGACTTTTGCACCAGTCGTCGCCGGCATTGGCAGTATGGAGTATAAAAAATTCCTAACTTTTGACATTATAGGCGGACTTCTCTGGACCGGCACCGTAACCTACATTGGATACTTTGGCGGCGCTTTTTTGCAATCACGCGGCATAAATGTAGAGGCTTTAATTTTGCCAATTATTGCACTTGCCGTACTCGTGAGCCTTGGCTCGCCCGTGTACCACATTGTCAAGGATCCAGAAAACCGCAAAATGTTCCTACAACGTCTTAAAAAGAAAAGAGATTAAAGATTTTCTGTAGCGTTAATACGTTCAATTTCTCTAGTTACAAGTTCGCGAAGAATCATAGCTTTCGTTTTGCCCGTTTTATAGGATGCCCAGCGTAAATAATTATAAATTGGACGATCAATAAAGAAGTTAAAACGCATGTCCTTAACATCTACACGGTTCTCCTTCAAGAACTTTGTAATTATTTCTTCAAGATTACTATCGTCATATTCTTTTACTGTCACCAAAGACTCGTCCAAACCAAGCGCAGCCATGCCATCAAATGCGTTCTCCCTAAATAAAATCAAGGTTGGTTTTTTGTATTGCAACCCAATCGCAGTCATATAGCTCAATGCAAAATTTGTTGTCGTGACATCCGTTATTACAACGTCAGCGCGCGCCAACGCCTCAATATTGTTGCGATAGATTGCATTCCAGTCAAATCCAGGTTCCTGTGCGTTACATTTGCATGTACTGTCCGCAAAACAATCACCGCATTTTTCCACAGCGCTAGCAATACGACGAAAATAATCAGTATCTACTTGCAGATCCTGCTCTGCTCCCAAAAAATGTACTTTCATGTCCCTGCCCTTTTACTAAATTAAGCATTCATAATACAACAAATTATATTACAAACTGCCAATAAATAGCCATTTTTAAAAATTTCACATCAATTACTTAATGATATGACACACCATGTTTTTGGATACATATGCACAAAAATGGACAAGTTACAACGTTCTACAATGGTGTTGTAGAAAAAATATTAAATATTTTTTTAGCAGCAATCAGGAGTCATTACTTCTTAAAAAAACAATTTTTCGATAAAAATCAAACTTTTTTTTGCAAAATTACACATACAATATGTACAACTAAATGATATACATATATAATACACACGTATGCTTCATTTACTCTACGTCGATCAATCGTCAATCTCCGATCTCGTCTTGCTAAAAGGCAAGCTAAATCGCCTTGGCTATGGCACAAAAGACACTGCGTTTTGTGCAACTTCAATAAAAGACTACTCTTTGCAGCTCGATGACATGGAGAAATTAAGACAGTGCTCGATGCTAGTTGTGGCAAACCGCAAAGAAAACGAGCTTATTGATAAATGTCAAACCCTCAGAATCCTAGCCGCAATGCTCTGGAACCGCCCGATTATCTTCACCAGCACCCCTGTTTTTTGCCGCAAAGTTCCATCGTACTATAAAGAAATGGTCATGCGCCGCCTCAATAAAATGGTTATTGGCGACCTCTATAGCTTTGACGAAACAGACACGCAAACTCTTTTGCAAAATGTATCTGGCGATGTTGTAAACTACGTACTAACCATGCACGAGAAGACGCTCATCCGCGCTATGCTGCGCCGTTACTTTGCATCAATATTAAGAAGCTCTAAATAAGCCGCTTTAAATACTGGCCGGTAAACGATTTCTTCTCGCTGGCAATCTGTTCAGGAGTGCCTTGCGCCACAATAGTGCCGCCTTCATCGCCGCCTTCTGGGCCTAAATCTATGATGTGATCAGCGCTTTTTATTACGTCCAAATTATGCTCGATAATAACCATGCTGTTTCCAGCATCAACCAGCGCCTGCAAAACGTGCAATAATTTTTTAACGTCAGCACTGTGCAATCCGGTAGTTGGCTCGTCCAAGATGTAAAGCGTGCGACCAGTGGCGCGGCGACTCAGCTCGCTGGCCAGTTTAATGCGTTGCGCCTCGCCACCGCTCAGGGTAGTGGCTGGCTGGCCAAGCTTAATGTAGCCAAGCCCAACTTCGTTAAGAGTTTGCATTTTTTTGGAAATCCCAGGGATGTTCTCAAAAAACTTCACAGCCTGTTCTACAGTCATCTCTAAAACATCGGCAATTGTCTTGCCTTTATAGTGGATTTCCAGCGCCTCGCGGTTGTAGCGCTGGCCTTTGCAGACTTCGCAGGTCACATATACATCTGGTAAAAAATGCATTTCGATTCTAATTACGCCATCGCCTTGGCAATTTTCGCAGCGGCCACCTTTAACGTTAAAACTAAAACGTCCAGATTTGTAGCCACGGATATTCGCCTCTGGCGTGCTGGCAAAAAGATCTCGAATTTGAGTAAATACACCGGTGTAAGTTGCTGGGTTGCTGCGCGGCGTGCGGCCAATTGGCGACTGGTCAATAACAATAACTTTGTCCAGCGCCTCAAGCCCGTCGATGGCGTCATGCCGACCGGCCACTTCGTTGGCGCGATGCAAACGATGTGCCAGTTCCTTGGCCAGGATGTCATTTACCAGCGTAGACTTGCCCGAGCCACTAACTCCACTAACCACAATCAGCTTGCCGAGCGGAAATTCAACATCAATATTCTTAAGATTGTGCTCGCGAGCACCACGAACAATCAATTTTTTTGAGTTGCCTTGGCGCCGTGTTTTTGGCGTAGCAATCTTCTCTAAACCGCTCAAATACTTGCCGGTCAGGCTGTTTGGATCATTGGCCACATCTTGCGGCGCGCCTTGCGACACAATGTGGCCGCCGTGGGTTCCAGCTCCAGGACCGATGTCAATAAGATGATCGGCGGCACGGATTGTGTCTTCATCGTGCTCAACAACAATCACAGTATTGCCAAGATCACGTAAATGTTTTAAGGTTTCGATTAAACGATCATTATCTTTTTGATGCAGGCCAATACTTGGCTCGTCTAGCACATATAAAACACCTTGCAAACCTGAGCCAATTTGCGTTGCCAAGCAAATGCGTTGCGCCTCGCCACCACTTAAGGTATTGGCAGCGCGGCCAAGCTCTATGTAGCTCAAGCCAACATTATTTAAAAAGCTCAAGCGCGCTAAAACTTCACGCACAATTTGTTTGGCAATAATCTGATCTTGCTCAGACAACTTTAGACCAGCCGAAAATAGCTGCAACACGTCATTAACAGATAGCGCGCAAACGTCCATAATGCTTAAACCTTGCACAGTCACGGCCAAAGCCTCTGGTTTTAAGCGCCGACCGTTGCAAGTTGTGCAGGGGCGTTGACGCATAAAACGCTCGATGTCACGGCGGATAAAGTCGCTGTCAGTTTCGCGATGGCGGCGCTCCAAATTTGGAATAACGCCTTCAAAGGTAGTTTCAAATTTGCGCCCAGTACCTAACGAAATGGCGTATTTTTTTGCGCCAGTGCCATACAAAACCTTTTGCAATTGATCTGGCTGCAAGTCTTTAACTGGAACGTGAGTCGAAAAACCATTAGCCTCAGCCATAGCGTTAGCTTGCTTCATGTACCAAGTGTCAACGCGAATGCGATTCCAGGGGCGAATTGCGCCTTCAGAAATTGTCAAACTTGGATTTAGGATAAGTTCAGGGTCAACCTCAAGCCGATTGCCAAGGCCAGTGCAAACCGGACAAGCACCTTGTGGCGAGTTAAAACTAAACAAACGCGGCGCCAGCTCCGGGATCTCAACTTCTGGGTGATTAACGCAGGCGTAGCGCTGGCTATAAGTTTTTTCAAACCCATTATCGACGTTGACCAAATGCACCACGCCTTCGGCCAAATCCAAAGCCTGCTCTGTACTTTGAGCAATTCGCGAATGGTTATTAGGCGAATTTGTTACGCGATCGACTACCACCTCAATGGTATGCTTTTTATTTTTATCTAGCAGCGGAAACTCTTCTAAAACGTAAATTATGCCATCAACTCGCACTCTTGCAAAACCGGCGCGTTGGTATTGTTCTGGAACGTGCTGAAACTCACCTTTTTTGCCCACCACAATTGGCGCCAGAATAATCAGACGGGCGTCTGCTGGCTGCGATGTAATTTCGTCCACAATTTGCTGCGGGCTGCGGCGAGTAACTTCTTTGCCGCAAATTGGACAGTGCGGCACGCCAATGCGCGCAAAAAGCAAACGCAGGTAATCGTACAGCTCCGTGACAGTAGCTACTGTAGACCGCGGGTTGCGACTAGTGGATTTTTGATCAATGCTAATTGCCGGGCTCAAACCGTCAATCTGATCAACGTCTGGCTTTTCCATAATGCCCAAAAACTGACGGGCATAACTGCTGAGCGACTCAACGTAACGACGCTGGCCCTCGGCGTAAATTGTGTCAAACGCCAAAGAAGACTTGCCGGAACCGGAAAGTCCTGTTATCACCACTAGCTTGTCGCGCGGAATGGTGACGTCGATGTTCTTGAGGTTATGCTCGCGCGCGCCGCGAACTACTATTGCATCTGTCATACAAATAGAGATTATACAACAATATGGGAAATTTTAACATAGTTACCGACCAAGTGTGCCATTTGGTTTGTCTCCCTCATCAGCGCTACTTTTTGTAAGGCTTTTTATCCATTTTTCTAGTGGCTTGCGCTTCCAGTATGCCAAGCCAAACGCTGCTATCATCAGGCTAGCAATGATAAGTACAATCTTCTCATTAGATTGTGCAATCCCTGCTCCTGCAAAACTCAAAAACAAAGTCGATGGCAGGCGGCCTGCCAAAGAAATCAACACCAATGTACGAATTTTTATAGTAGTTAATCCAGCGATGTAACAGATTAAGTCGTCTGGAAAGGCCGGAATCAAAAAAATTAAAAAGAGCACCAAAACACCTTTGGACTCAGCTAGATAATCAAACTTTCCTATCAGTTTCTTGTCAAAGAAATATTCCAAAAACGGCCGGCCAAGTTTGCGCGCCAGCCAAAAAACTAGAGTAAAGCCAATTGCACCACCGATGGTAGTGTAAACTGTGCCAAGCTCCCAGCCAAATAGATACCCGCCAACAACCCCAGTCACCTGGCCTGGAATTGGCGCAACCACAACTTGGACAATCTGCAATAATATAAAAACTAGCGGACCCCAAGCGCCAGTGGATTCAATTAGCTGCTGCGTGCGCCCCTGATCAGAAGCAATCTCGTAAAATGGCTGCCAAAAAATCACTCCAACAGCAACCAAAGCCAAAATAATTATGGCTGAAATAATTAGCGCGATCACCTTTGGTTTGCGGATTACCTCTTTCATACTCGTGCTCTGATTTTAACATAGTTTAGGTAAGAATACACTTTAAAAATGCAAAAACGGCGCTGCTACGGCCCAGGATGTGCATGGAGAATAGTGTAATTTGTAAGCTCAACTTCTTGGAAAGAATCTATGGTCTTATCCCATTCGTCGAGGGAGATTGGCTGATCATAGGTGGAGCTAATTGAAAACATTATACCGGTACTATCCTTTATAAAATAAACACTCTCTTGTGATAAATTATCATAAACAAGCGGCTTAGTATTATAATCTGTAGGATAGTAGACTAACGAGCGTATATAAGCAACGCCGCTCGGTGTAGTTCGCGCTTCGCATTTTAAATATGGAGAGCTATATAGGCTGTCGCATGTTGGCACTTTACTATCCAAAACTTCATTAAAATACGATGATTCCTCGTTCAAATAAAACTTTACGTCTACATCTGGGGTAACCCACCACAACAAAGAGCTTGGTGTCTCTGCTCTTATGACAGTTTCAGTTGCACTCATACCATTAGGTAAATATGATGGCTTAAATATCTTATAGTTTACAAGTGTTTGAGGATTAAAATAAATATAAACTCTTTGAGCTAATACTGTCATGAATGCAAAAAATAAAATTAAAAAGCAGGCTGCAACGACTTTGTTTTTTGAAGTTTTAGGGAATGAAATTTTCATCAGTTACGGCCCTGGATGCGCGTGGAGGACAGTATATTCTTTAATGCTAACCTCTTGGACAGAATCAATGGTCTTGTCCCATTCTTCGAACGAAAGAAGGCTATCAGCTTGAACGGATATACCAACTTCAGTACCTTCTTTTACAAAACTTACGCCCTGGCCACTGAGTTTATCATAAACATACGGCTGAGTTTTATAATCAGATGAATATAATAATCCCCTATAATAAAGCACTCCGTTTGGGGTTGTGTGCATAGCACACGCCGCACCGACCATCAACTTTACATCTTCGTCACATAAACTAGTAACACCATCGTAAGCGTCATTACTGACAGTAGAATAATCATTACCGTTAATAACAGCGCTAGCGCTAATGCTAACCTTTGGCGTAACCCACCAAAGAAATGAGTTCGGCGTTTCTGAGCGGATTATTCTTTCATTTATGGATGCCCCTTCTGGCAAGTAAATTGGTTCATAAATTTTGTAGTGAACTTGTGTCTGTGGGTTGTAGTAGATATATAGACAAACCACCTAATCCTGCGCCAACCCAGCCCGAAATCCCAGCAGCTCATAGCCGAATATCTTGTTCTCAATGTGTTGTCTGAAACGCTCTGCCGTTTCCTCGATCTTGTTAATATACTG
>JAEHDC010000053.1 GCA_016880595.1 Candidatus Saccharimonadota bacterium | reverse complement strand
TGTTCAGTGTTCAAACTTAGTCTAGTTTAACATGGGGTTGGCGCATTTGAGAATGTTTGGTCTATATGTACAGCGATGACGCACCTAGCAGTTAAGCTCATATTATAACTGAACAGGCTGTCCGGCAATAGCACGGCAGCCTGTTTTTAATTTACATTTGTAAAGGTGACGGCCTGTTGTGACGCTGGTTGTGTTGCCAAAGCATAGGCGCCAAAAAGAGCAGCACTGTACAATAAGTCTGCGGCTAGTGATGTGCGGAAGAATGGAATTGCAGCAATGTAGCAGTCCAATAACCCCTGTAGCGTGTGCTGATACATGCCACTAACAGCCCAAACGCCGAAGTTTGAAATGACGTAGAAAATTATACCGCTGCCCAGCGTGCCAAGACAGACTCTTTGCAAATTGTTTTTGTTGCGAAGCAGCATACCAAATAGTCCTATAAGCAAGAATCCGCCCCATGTAAACAAGATTGCACTGTGCAACCCTATTATAAAATCGGAAACTACCATAATTGCTAGAGGTAGCCACCAGGCCAATTTCTTGTTTAGCACGGCGCCGCCAAATAAGGCAATTGCACCAACTGGTGCAAAGTTTGCAACGTGTGGCATTAAGCGCAAAATGATTCCAGCTAAAATTAGCGCGCAGGCAATTGCCGTGGCGCGACTTTTTATTCCAGACGCCATGAAATTTTTTCTCCGCCAGTAGTTATATAATCTGCAGCGCCTTGTTGTGCCATTTGGCCATCAATGTAATAGGTCCAGTATTTAGCTCCGTCAGATTTGTTGCCATTGATAGCTACCACATATTCTCCGTAAGATGAGTCTTGAGTTTCTACATTTGCTTGGGATTTAAGCTGATCGAGTACTGTTTTCCCGGCCTCCGCTGTAAATTCTACAGAATTATCCGATGCACTTTGATTGGATTCTGCTTGTGCAGAATTATTGTTGTTAGAGCTGTTAATTAGTATACCAATAGTTATGCCGATTAAAACGGCCACAAGTGTAAAAACACCTAAAATAACTTTTTTTGTTTTGTTCATGGTTTCCCCTCCGCACACATTATTACGGCAAGCTGCCTTTGGAGTCAATGAATTTATGCCTTTGTTGTTTATTACACTCCATTTGATAATTTTGGGCGTTTATTGTAGAGTTGTTGACATGGCGAGAACAGACAGCATTTTGCTGGCTACCTCAGAACAGGCAGAAGGGCTACTTAAAGAGGTAGACGCGGCTTTTGCAAAAGGTGAAACAAGAGGTTTAGTTGGTTCGATCGAAATCATTAACCCGGTAATTCCCGGGATGGTGGCAAAGCGCCTACCGCCAAGAGTGCTATTTGGCAATTCGGCGTACCGAGCTTGCATTGATCCAAACTTTATCGTCGGAGCTAGACAACACCAAGTCGATTGTCTTAGTATTGTTAGCTTTGGTTGTTTTGAAGAGTGCGAAATTGCACTTCCTGAGGTGAACTGCGTTAGTTACTATGTAGTCGCCTGCCAGGGTGGCTTTAGGTTAGATTGTCGCTGTGCTGTGTCAAGACGTGACCCGCGGGCGACACTGCTTATTGACATTGCGCGGCAAGCACCATCGTTACCAGTTCTTGGAGGAGTTGAGCAAGAGGAAGCTGAGGAGCTGATTGATTTCCTTAAGGAGTATAACAGTTGCCTATAGTCGTCATCTTATAGCGCCGGGCTATCCTGGCGCTATAAGTTAGTTTATATTACGCTAGACATCTCGCCTTGGCAGTAGTATGCTGTAATTAATCGCAAGGTGGGTAATGAAAGTTAAGAAAATTAAATCAGAACAGGGTCAAGAAGAGCAAAAAGTTCACAATAAGAAGTGGCGTTTGCCGGGTTGGTATATTGGTTTTTGGGCAGTTTTTTTAATTCTTGGCGGCACAGTTGCATTTTTGGCAACGTACTATAACGGCCGCTTAATGCCAAATTTATATGTTGGCGGCGTTGAGGTCGGCAATAAGACGGCATCAGAGATAACTAGCATTGTTGAAGACGAAGTTGCTCGATTAGCAGTTACTTTTGAGGATAGCACCGGCAACAAAGTCACGGCACCAATTAACCAATTAGGGGTTAATGTTGATGTGGCGGCTACTGTACAAAACATAATGTCGGCCCGTCGCAGCCAAGATATTACAAAAAATATTGCTGTATGGCAGGCAGATACATTCCCGTTAGTTTACACAAATGATGCTGGTATGTTTAAGGCTTTTGCGGTTGCTAATTTTCCTTATACGTATACGGATCCGCAGGATGCTCAGGTAATTTTTAACAGTGATACCAATCAATTTGAAGTACAGGCCAGCGTTGCTGGACAAGGCTTTGACGTCAAGTCTTTTGAGGAGAACTTGCCAACTCTAATGTCCAATCCTCAATCTGTTACATTGGCGGTTTCTACGGTACCGGTTGAGCCGATAATCAGCGATAGCGCGGCTACAAAAGCAAAAGATGAGGCAAATGCGTATTTGGCGCTCTCGATTGAATTTTTAAGAAGCGGATCAGTAGTTTATGCGGCTTCGCCAGCCGATATTGCAAGCTGGATGCATTTTGTTCCAGATACTACAGCTGGGACACTGGCAATTGAGTTTGACTCGGCAGTTGTTAGCCAGTTTGTAAACGACCAAGTTGCTGGTTCCATTACCACTTTGCCGCGCGAGCGCAAGGTTATTGTGGACTCACAAACTGGCGCTGAGACAGTTATTCAAGAGGGGCGCACTGGCTATCAATTGGAAGGTTCTGACAGTTTAGTCTCGGGTATAATGGAAGCCTTGGCCAATAAGGTATCATATTCCAAAGAGGTGACAGTTGAGGAAGCGCCATTTACCACGGTTGTTGTTAGTACTGACGAAGGTAAATGGATTGAGGTAGATTTGAGTGATCAAACAACCACATTGTATATCGGCAACACGGCAATTGCTACTTACTCGGTTTCTACAGGTAAGGCCGCCACACCAACCGCAATTAGTGAGAGCAAAATTTATGCAAAATATACCATGCAAACCATGACCGGCACAATCAATGGCGAATACTATTACGTACCAGATATTCCATGGGTAAGCTATTTCTACAATGGCGAAGCCTTTCATGGTACGTATTGGCATCACAATTTTGGCCATCCAATGAGCCATGGCTGCGTAAACATGACAATAAGCGATGCCAAAACGCTGTACGATTTTGCGCCAATTGGAACGAGAGTAGTTGTACACGCTTAAAATGTTCATCTGCACAACTCAAGCAGTCTGTTATACAATAGAAGTATGGTCATAATTAGCCTCTTTTCTTGGTGGTACTCCACAGGCTGGCTGGAGCTATTGCGTCGCTGCGGCGAAAAAATTAAAAGCGTCATGGAATTCTTTTCCGTACCGCAACTCGCCACCAGCTTATTTGCGCCGTTTAGGCAAATTTCTGCTGGTAGCGTCCGCGGATCGCTTGGGGTGCAGTTTCGCGCTTGGGGCGATAGACTACTTTCTAGGTTTATTGGCGCTTTTATTCGTACATTTTTAATAATTTTTGGCATAATCGCGTTTGTATTTGTCAGCATTTTAAGTGTGATTTTATGCCTAATCTGGCCGTTGCTACCAATAGCGCCGCTGATTTGTTTTATATTTATTGGGGCAATCGTGCAATGAAACCTGAGGTAAATTTGTCTAGCGCTAGATCGTCACAGGCGCGGTTGTACTTTGTGCTAAACTCAAAAATCTGGCAAGCAATATTTTTTGTAATCTGCTTAGCGCTGCTAGGTTTGGGCGGATTTTTGGTTTATCTGCATGGCCGCGAAGGTTGGATTGTTGCTAGTTTGGCTGCTTGGCCAATTATGATGATAGTCTATTACAATTGGTGGCTAACAGATTTGCCGCCAACTAAACGTGCGCAAACTGTTGACGATTTGCTTGAGGCTGCTCTTCTTGGTCGGCTTAAAAATAATATTTCTCCAAAGCAGCTGGCTGAAACAGTCATGCAGACTAATGGGGGATTATTCTTTGCTGTACGGCTTGGGATCGGTCCGAATTTTTTGCGCGAACTAAGCAGCGACAACCCGGCCGACACGGCTGCCGTCTGGCAAACTGCTTTAGAAATGCGCAACCAATTTGACCTAACGCACATTTCCGGTGCAATTGTCACGGCCAGCTTAGTTAAAAACATGCCAGATTATGAGCGGCTTTTGGCTCATTTGCAGCTAACAATTGATGATGTTTATGCTGGCGTTAAATGGTTTCATCACTTACATGACCTCATAAGATCAGCCAAAAAGCGCAAGCTTGGTGGCGGAATTGGTCGTGACTTGAGCTTTGGCTACACGCCGCTTTTGGAACGTTTTGCGCTCAATGTCAGTATGCAGGTTAGCGGCGGCACATTGTCGCGCGAGCTAGAAGGTCACAATCAGATCATTGACCAGCTTTTGCAACAGCTCTCCAAAGGTGGGCGGCAAAATGCTGTGCTTATTGGCCGCAACGGCGTTGGCAAAACTACATTGGTTTACACTTTGGCAGAGAGATTGCTGCGCGATGACGCATCGGTTCCGCGTGAGTTGCGCTATAGGCAAATTATGATGCTCGATCCAGCCACGTTAATTTCTAACGCACGTCAAAGAGGCGATTTGGAAGGATTGCTTAATCAGCTGTTGCTTGAGGCGCACAACGCCAGAAACGTCATTATCTTTTTAGACAACGCCGAGATGTTTTTTGAAGAAGGTACCGGAACTGTGGACCTGCGCAACGTTTTGTTGCCAATTCTGGAAGGCGGCGCGCTACGCATAATTTTGAGCATGGACGAGCAGCAATGGCTTAAGCTCAGCCAGCAAACTCCAGCACTTGCTCAGCAGCTTAATCGTATAAATGTGCAGCCGTTAACAGAGGCAGAGACCATGCTGGCATGCGAAGATCAGATAATTTCTTACGAGTATTCCAACAAAGTAACCTACATGTATCAGGCGCTAAAAGCCGCTTATCGACTTGGGCAGCGCTATGTGGCAGATCGCGCTATGCCTGGCCAGGCGCTAAGCGTATTAGAGGCGGCAGCTCGTCATGCGCAAAATGGTTTGGTTGGCAATGCTAGTGTAGAGAGTGCGGTTGAGCAACTGGCTGGCGTGCGCGTTTCTAATGCTCGGCAAACAGATGAGCGCGACACGCTTTTACATCTTGAAGATTTGCTGCATCAGCGCATGGTCAACCAAACGCGTGCTGTAAAGGTGGTGGCAAATGCTTTGCGCCGCGCGCGTAGCGGTGTGCGTAACCAAAATCGTCCAATTGGAGCTTTCTTGTTTTTGGGACCGACTGGCGTTGGTAAAACTGAGCTGGCTAAAGCGCTAGCAGCAGTTTATTTTGGCGGAGAAGATCATCTTGTGCGGCTGGATCTTAACGAGTTTGGCCAAGCTTCGGACGTGGCGCGCCTGATTGCTGACGGCGCGCAGGATCCGCGCAGCCTAACTGCTCAAATTGCCAAACAACCGTTTAGTGTTGTGCTGCTGGACGAGATAGAAAAAGCCCATCCAAACGTACTTAACACCTTGTTGCAGCTTTTGGATGAGGGCATTTTGCGCGATGCCACAAACCGCGAAGTTAGTTTCCGCGACGCCATAATTATCGCTACTAGCAATGCCGGAGCTGATCGCATCCGGCAATACATCGCTGCCGGTTACCAGCTTGAACAATTTGAACAGAAGTTTACAGATGAGCTTATAGACACTGGTCAATTTAAACCAGAGTTTTTGAATCGTTTTGATGAGATTACTGTATTTAGACCGTTAACCGAAGACGAGCTATTGCAGGTTGTTGACCTTATGCTGGCTGGTGTCAATAAGACTTTGTCGCAGCAACAGATTAAAATTGAGGTTGCAGATGACGCTAAACGCGCATTAGTCAAAGCTGGTTATGATCCACGTTTAGGTGCTCGACCGTTGCGCAGAGTTGTGCAACGAACTGTGGAAGATATTGTGGCAAAACAAGTTCTGAGCAACCAACTTTCTCCTGGTCAAACTATGCAAATTACTTTGCAGCAGGTGGAGGAGGCTTTGCAGAGCGCGGCTTAGTGTCGATATAGACGCACACCTCTGTTGCTGCTATAATAAAATAGTTTGCGGGCGTCGTATAATGGTAGTATGCCATCCTTCCAAGTTGGAGGCGCGAGTTCGATTCTCGCCGCCCGCACCAGAATTTTTTGACTATTTTTGATGTTTGTAGTATAAAAGACTTAGTCTGTAGTTTTCGGTATAGAGGGGAAGGTCGCTCGTGAACCCGTCATTGGTGTTGTATACTTTTGTCGGTATCGCGGTAATTACTCTTTTGATTTCTATTTGGAGCCTTGTGTTGCATCTAAGAAAAGAGCCTCGGCCGCCTGCTGGTGCCGTTATTGACGGCGAAGTTAGCGGTGAAGGCCACTACCAACTGTTGGGGCTGCCTTCTGGTAGTCGCTTCGATATTACTTCTACCAGTAATACTGATGATGACGTTAACCCTGAGCATGAAAGAATAGCTCGGGAGCTAATTGATCGAGGTGTAATAGCAGGGAGTGATCTTTGGGATGGTGATGTCGCACATCGAATCCCGCCGTACTGTCTTGAGAAGGATTATCTAACCAGATATTTCCACCAGCCACGGCACGGAGTCGACTCTTCTGAGGGCGATGATGAGTTAGCCTTGTCAACTTCTATGCCAACGTCGGTTTAAAGATTACAGGCGCCCCTTCGCATTTTTGCGGAGGGGTTTGCCATTTTATTTGACATTATTACCCAAATCGTAGTATAAACGTAGCAGTTCTGCAAATACCCGAGAAGGGAACCGGCAGTGGCAAAAACAGTAGTGCAGGATCGTAGCGTTGACGATTTGTCTGTAGACCAATGGAGAATCTTTATTGGGCTTTTGCGCGGTGAAAATTTTCCAGCCTTGAAACGGCGCAGTAGGTTTATGAGAGCTATTTCGCTTTCGACCGCGGGGCCTTGCGAATTTATAAGAAGGCACTCTGGCAGAATAGGTCGGCGCAGCGAAGGCGCGGTAAAATTTTTGCTCGATAACTGTACTGCACCCAGGATTAATTGTTTAGTTAGCCAAAGAGTGGTTTCTGGGCGACTTATTTCAAAATTTGGGCATCGCGTAAGGTCAAATAAGTATCTTGTAGGCAGGATCAACCTTGCTCTTTCTAATCAAGCAAGCTTGCCAGAACCGTCGCCCGAGGTAAAATATATGCTTCTTCTGGCTCAGCCAGAAAATTGGCGGCATAGCAAGGCCGCCTTTGAGGCAGTTCAAGCTGGGGTTGTTGATGGCCGAATTTGCCGGCTACATAGGACCGGAAAGCTTGGGCCGCTCACATTAGGTGATCTGATCGCCCAGGGACTTGTATATGGTTCAGTTAAGGATCCGATCTTCTCA
>JAEHDC010000052.1 GCA_016880595.1 Candidatus Saccharimonadota bacterium | reverse complement strand
TTATGCCCAAGTTATAAATTGTTGGTGCCAGTGCAAAGAAAAAGAAACGGCCAGTGGCTTGCTGTATACTGGCCATGACTGTGGATATCGAAAACAAAAAGGGGTTGATTGCTATAACTCGCATCAAAGAGACTGCCAGACCACGAGTGCTCTCATCCAGACCGGGTGCAACTACGTATTTTACCAGTGGCTCGGCAAAAATTATAATCAGAATGCTGGTTATAAAAGTCAAAACTGCCATGAGGTTCATCAGGCTTGAACAAAGCTCCCAGGCAGATTTTCTGTTACCAGCTGCAAGACGTTGATTCAAAACAGGTATCAGCGTAACGCTTAGCGCGCCAGAAACCAGCAAAAAAAACATAAAGTCTGGAATTGTAAAAGCAACTTTATAGGCGTCAATTCCTTGCGGATACGTGGTGTAATAGTTACTCAAGAGAAGTTTTTCGCGATACAAACCAAGAACACTCGATACCAGCGTTGATACTGCTAAAAGTGTTGCGGCTGTGCCTATGGAAAGGCGGCCAGTGGCTCGTGGAAAAAAGCGTTTAACCATGCGAAAAAATTAATTGGTTTGTTGAAATTATAGCAGAAAACAGCTTAATATTGTGCTGCTTCTTTTGGTAATTTTGCATCAGCAAGAAGTTCCTTGACTTCATCTGACTCGATAGTTTCTTTTTTAAGGAGCGCTTTTGCAAGTTTTTCTAGTGATGGTATGTTGGCGCGGATTATAGCCTCTGCGCGTTTTGCTGCCTCGCGAACCAAACTTTGCACCTCGGCATCTATCTCCTTTGCAGTTGAGTCAGAATACGGGCGCTCATGCACCATACGGTCAAACATCATACCGCCGGTATCCTCGTGGAAGACAAGATCACGCAGCCCACTACCCATGCCTTGCTCGATAATCATATCTCGTGCAATATCTGTTGCTTTGCGCAAATCACTGCCTGCGCCTGTAGTAACGCGATCGGCGCCATATTTAATTTTCTCTGCAACGCGGCCGCCAAGTGAACGAGCCAACATATCTTTAAATTCAATGATTGAAGTGTAATTGCGATCTTCTGGCGGCAAGAACCAAGTTACGCCACCGGTACCACCGCGCGGAATAATTGTGACCTTGTGCACCGGATCAGAATCTGGCAAAACGTGCCCCACGAGTGCGTGACCAGCCTCATGGTAAGCCGTTAGTTCTTTGTCTGCCTCGTTCATCACCTTAGTTTTGCGCTCTGGGCCAATTGCAACTTTTTCAAAAGCAGCCACAACATCGTTATTGTTAATTTTTTTACGGTTATGGCGAGCCGCAACAATTGCGGCTTCGTTAGCAATATTCGCCAAATCAGCGCCAGAGGAACCAGCGGTTTTGGCGGCTAGAGAATCTAAGTCTACTGACTCTTCGGCTGGCTTATTGGCAAAATGCACTTTTAGAATTGCCAAACGATCAATGCGCTCTGGCAGATTAATTTGGACTCGCCTGTCAAAACGACCAGGTCGAAGCAAGGCCGGATCTAGCACGTCTGATCTGTTGGTAGCAGCCAAAACAATTACGTTTGTATCTTGTTCAAAACCATCCATTTCAACCAAAATCTGGTTTAAAGTCTGCTCGCGCTCGTCATGACCACCACCCATGCCACTACCACGGCGTCGACCAACGGCATCAATCTCATCTATAAAAATGATGCAGGGCGCGTTCTTTTTTGCCTTTGCAAACAGATCGCGCACGCGACTAGCGCCAACACCAACAAACATTTCTACAAACTCAGAACCAGAAATACTGAAAAACGGCACATTTGCCTCACCAGCAACAGCCCTGGCGAGCATGGTCTTGCCTGTTCCTGGAGGGCCAACAAGCAATACGCCCTTAGGAATTTTAGCGCCTAAATCACGGAACTTCTTTGGATGTTTTAAGAAGTCAACAACTTCAACCAAATCTTCTTTGGCTTCATTGTTGCCGGCGATATCTTTAAAAATCACTTTTTCTTTTTCATTGCCATAAAGTCGTGCCTTGGAGCGCCCAAAGCCCATAGCTTGATTATTTTGCCCTTGTGCCTGACGGAACATCAGATAAAAAATACCGCCAAACAACAGAACCGGGATAATTATTGAAGCAAGATTCCACAACAAAGTACTAGTGTCAGACTCTTTTACAATGGCAACTTCCACTGGCGCCGTTGTGCTTAGGCCCTGCTCGTAAATACTACTCCCCGACTCCTTATACGAGCGCTGAGTAGCCTGAGATTCACCCCCTGGAGTAACTGTTAATTCATCTCCCTGAATTTCGATTTTTGAGATTTGACCGCTGTTAGCGCGATTAATAACGTCGCTAAACGATACGTCTGTCAATGACTGCTGCGGCGAGTAAACTGTCCACAACATAAACGCCGTAATTGCAACGATCGCCCAAAAGATTATCAGGCGTAGAGCTTTGGATGGCTGTTTGGGTTTCACTATTTATTATCCTTAGAGTTTATTGCTTATTTTATCTTACCATGAGGTGCGTCGCTCTACAACAAAATCAGTCTTTAAAACGCGCAGCTGCCAATTTTTATTGAGCTGCAGGATTTTGTTGGGTCGCGCAACTTTTATAAAAAGTACGGCGGCTTCGGCTAATTGCCGTTCAACAGATGTGCCAAGGCAGTTCCGGAAGATCTGCTGCACAATCTCGTAAGCAACTTCTGCCGGCGCCATGATAACACAATATCGTTTGACTAGCAAAGTATTTTTATCAAGAATTTTTGAGATTGAGCTTAGCAATTCTTCCTCTATTTTAAATCGCAGACTTTGCTGTTTGCGAATCATTTGCAAAAAGTCCTCGCGCCAACTCTCAGACTTTTGATCAAGCAGCGGTATTAGACCAAGCCTAACATAATTGCGTAGGTATTTTTGGTTTTGATTAGTCGAATCCTCACGCCACGCAATGTTGTTAGCGCGAGCATAACCCAAAATGTTAGATTTTGTCGCATTTAACAGAGGCCGCAGAATCTGCTTAGGGTTAACAAACGGTGCCAGGCCGCGCCAGCCTGTACCGCGGATTATGGCAATTATAACTGTTTCAATTAAGTCCTCCTGATGATGCGCTACAATGATCTGCTTTGCATCGTGCTTTTTGCGACATTGGCGTAAAAATGCGTAACGCTGTTGACGCGCCTCATCCTCACTAGCATCAATACCAAGATTCAACCTTGTAGATTCAAAGATCAATGCATGCCGAGCAGCATATTCTGCAACAAGATCGCAGTCCTTGTTTGAATCAGGTCTAATTCCGTGATCAACATGCGCAACTATCAGCTCCAAACTAGCATCTTGCCGCAGCATGTCCAACAGTACCATCGAATCTACGCCGCCCGAGACAGCAATAACGTATCGTCCGCTTGCAATTGGCAAAATAATCTTTTGTAATCTTGTCATTTGCAACTAGTATAACAGATGACTTGGACATCATCTAGCCAACATGACAACGGTATATAGCAGCTTTATATTGCCCTCAATTTGTTATTATTAAGGTAATGGAGTGTTATGCAGAATTTTAAAGTCAAAAAACCTAAATTTATAAAGGCCGAGCTGCAAAAATCAAATATATGCAAGCTGACTACAGAT
>JAEHDC010000005.1 GCA_016880595.1 Candidatus Saccharimonadota bacterium | reverse complement strand
CTGGGAATATTGCTCGGAATTGTCGGTCTGGCCGGCGCTGCCGTCAATTACCCCAACTACAGTTGCTGCGACACTGCTTGTCTCGGCCATGGCCTTTGCCAATGCGCCTCTGTAGCAGGCTGACAGCGGAGAAAAACTGCTATTGGCAGCCAGTTCAGACACGGCGTACACGGCGGTCATGATGACCATTATTTCGTTGATGAAGCCTTCTTCAAAAACGATGATAAGCTTTTCGCTGCCACAAAAAGAGATGGCCGCGTAACCGCTATCGCCCTGGCTGATAGAGTAAAGACTGCCGTCGTATGGATCGACGCCACAGTCAACCTCTTCTGGTGCCTGGCCAGTAGTGTAAAAAATTGTCGGTGTCAACTTTGCCGAATCAATTTTTACGCCGTTTTCCGTGGCCAAATAGCCCAGATATCCGAGCAGCTGTTCGGAGTAGGCAACGTAATCGCCACCATCTGTCCACGACGGCATAACCAAGGTGGGTGCAGCAGTCGAATTTTCGGCTGAAGGTGGGCTGCTAGCGGTCGTCCCTGTCGACTTGCTACCACAACCTGCGGCTGCCGCAGCCAGGATGCAACAGGTGACGGTGACTATAGCAGTCAGCTTTTGCGCAAAACGCATCGTACCTCCAAAAGAAGTAAACCGTTCTAACTATTTTTATCACAATTGATATTTTTTGTGAAGTGAGATATAATAGCCGCAGTATAAATTAACCTGCGTCGCCAAAGACGCGCCTGCTGCAAACAGGTTCCACAGGGAGGAAACATGAAGCGCGACTACGAACTTGTAGTTTTGTTGCATCCTGATCTTGAGATTGATCTGGAACAACCACTCACCAAACTCCGCAAAATTATCGCGGACAACAAAGGCGAGATTACTAAAGAAGACAATTGGGGCAAGCGCAAACTTGCATACCGCATCAACAAAGAAGATTTTGCGGTTTACATGTATTTTGAAGTTAGTCTTCCGCCAGAAACTGTTAAGAAGCTGCAAAGCACGCTCAACATTACTGACGAAGCTTTGCGCTACTTGCTAACAGCCGTTGATCCAAAAGCAATAGCCGCTAAGCTTGAAGCTGAGGAACGGGAAGCCGCAAGGGCTGCAGAAAAGCCACAAGAAGAGAACTCTGAAACAAAGACAGAAGCAAAAGAAGAAGAGTAAAGGGTAGAGGAGCGGGGTATGAGCAAAAGTATTAACCAAGTAATTTTAATGGGTAATCTAACGCGTGATCCAGAATTGCGCACCACGCCAAGCGGTCAATCGGTTTGCAGCTTTAGTCTTGCAGTAAACCGCGCGTGGCAGGATCAATCTGGGCAAACGCAAGAAGCTGTGGACTATTTTGACGTCACAGCATGGGGTAAATTAGGCGAACTTGTCAACCAATATCTTAGCAAAGGACGCAAATGCTTGGTAATGGGTCGGCTTAGCCAGCGCAGTTGGGAAAAGGACGGTCAAAAGCACAGCAAGGTAGAAGTTGTAGCAAACGACGTAACATTCTTAGACGGCGGCGGTCAAGGTGCTGGCGCTCCGCAAGCTGCGCCGCGCAAAGCCAGTTCAAGCAACAGCAATGAGCCATCAGTGCAAGAAATTGACGACAAGCCAATTGACCTCAGTGAAATACCTTTTTAAGGAGAACTTAAATGAAACGATTCAAAAATGAAGTAAAATACTTCGATTACAAGGATGTAAAGCAATTGCAGCGTTTTGTAAACGCCTATGGTCAAATTGAACCACGCGCCAAAACCGGCCTTAGCCAAAAGCAGCAAACTCAACTTTCTGTGGCAATTAAGCGCGCCAGGCATCTTGCGCTTCTACCGTTTGTAGGCTAGGAGCAGCGCAAAAATGGCACTCAATATCACAGATCTGCGCAAAGGTGCATTGATTCAGATTGACAACAGACCTTACCGTGTAACAGATTATAGCCAAAAGGTTATGGGTCGTGGCGGCAGTATTGTAAACGTACGCCTAAAAGGCTTGTTGGATGGCGCAGTTATTCCAAAAACCTTTAAAGGCTCAGACAAAATTGACGAAGCAATAGTAGAAAATCGTACTGTGCAGTATTTGTACAACGACGGTTCAACCTATTATTTTATGGATGGCAAAACGTTTGAGCAGTTTGAGCTGCCAGCCGATTTTGTAGAAAACGCCGCTCCATATCTTAAAGACGGTAACGAAGTTAGTTTGCAGTTTTTTGAGGGCAAAGTTATAAACGTTGAGCTGCCAAATAATTTGTATCTGGAAGTTACCTATGCCGAGGATGTTGTAAAAGGCGACACCACCAGTAGCGTGCAAAAAGACGCCACGTTGGAAACTGGCCTTGTAGTAAAAGTGCCAGCCTTTATTAGGACTGGCGATGTGATTAAGGTAGATACGCGGACAGGTGAGTACCTAGAGCGTAAAAAATAGCTTTAAGCAAATTTGGCCGCGCTCACCGTCAAGAAGATGGGAGCGCGGCCAGTTACTTACTCTTCCAAGAGGCTGTTTATAGCCTCCACGATCAGCCAATTTGTCTGACGCTGGGCGTCGTTGTAAGCGACGCTTTGCGACATGCGCTTAGAAATTTCATCATAGAAGTTACCAAGCGTGGACCCTGGATCAAGAATTCTCATCAGATCGCCGAATCCTTTATCTGTACGTAGTTCGATTGCGAGTGTGGGGTATCTATCGCTCTCCTGGTCGGTGAGCTCAATCCGCACTACGCAATCGTCGTCTATAAGCTGCCTGATTATTCTGTGAAGCCTAGCGTCAACTTGGCCGCGTGATGGGTCGTCTTCTTTGGTTACGTACATTTGTTGCGCGCTTACGCCATTGTTAAAGGGTGTGGCTCCTAGAGAAATATATGCAGCGCCAGTCATCTCGCTAAATTCTGCTTCAGCGGCAAAAAGTGGACTGTTCATGGCTCCTCAGACTCCTTGTCTCGTGTGAGTAAAGCTTTACTATAATATCATTTTTAGTGTATAATGTCAATATGGATAAACAGCGTTTAGATCAAGCATTGGTGTCACGCGGTTTGGTGAATAGCCGTTCGCAAGCCGAGAGTTGGGTAAAGCTCGGCAAGGTTAAAGTGAATGGGCGCGAAATTACAAAGCCTGGTTTTTTTGTGACGCAAAACGCCAAGATCAATCTTACGGCTCCAGAGCAGTATGTATCTAGGGCCGGCCTAAAACTCGCCTCTGTGGCAAAGGCGCTGGATCTTAATTTTAAAGATAAAACCGTATTGGATGTTGGCAGTAGCACAGGCGGTTTTACAGACTATTCGCTTAAGCATGGCGCCAAAAAAGTTATTGCCGTAGACGTTGGCACAAACCAGCTTCATCCCAGTTTGCATGGTAATCCTAAGATTGAGTTACATGAACAAACTGACATTCGAGCGATGCAAGTCTTGTCTGAGGCTCCAAACATTGTTGTGATTGACGTTAGTTTTATTAGCCTGCGTGACATTTTGCCACACGTTGCCTCGCTTTGCAATAGCTCAAGCCAAATTGTTGCCATGGTTAAGCCGCAATTTGAAGCTGGCAGCAGCAAAAAACACAAAGGCGTTATTAAAAACGACGCCATGCGCCGCCAAATTTTGCGCGATTTTGAGATGTGGGCAAAAGATATTTTTGGCATTCGCGCCAAGTCTGACAGTGATGTGGCTGGCGCAAAAGGGAACCGGGAGCGGTTTTACCTTTTGAGCTGCTTAAAATAAACTGGCCTGTTGTGGTGTGTGCTCGTTTAGCTCCTCAACATCGCTGATTTTTAGTCTGTAGCCAGCTAGCCCGCTGACGCAAAGCCCAAACTGTTGCTCGTTTTGTATGCAAATAATTGTGCTGCCGATCATCCCAAGGCAACGGCCGGAGATTTTTGGCGCGTCGAGCATAATTGGTTTATTTAGGCAAGCATCGGCTAAATAGTGCGAGTCCAAAAACTGTGGCTCGTTGGTTTCTGGAGTAATTCCGCATTCGTTAATTAATCTTTGGCGCGCCGCAATTAACTCTTTGGCACCAACTTTTTCGTCATATGTTTGAGCAAAAAATGCTTGCTTGGTTTTAGCTTGCAAGGTTTCGGCGATGCCTGGCAGGCTGGAAATTTTAGCCTCGTACTGCCGCGCAACAGTGGCGGTTGGGTAGGTTTTGATGACTAAGCAACTGCGCGCGCCTTGATCTAGCAGCCGTCGCAAACCACGGTTTGCCCAACTTATCCCCACTTTAACCACGCCTGGTGCAAAGTGTGCCAAGTACAAAAAATGCGGCTGAGCGTTGCGCGCTTGTTGCTGCGGCGATACGCTACTGGCGTTGTAAAACGCTGGATTGAAGCCGGTTTTATTCTGACAGTGACGGCATTGGCTGAACTTTTCTGGCAACTCTGTTGAATCTGGGCAAGGAGAGCTTTTGGCCGTGGCTAAATCATGCCAGCCGGTACAATATCTTTTGGATTTGTCAAGAACTAGGGTCAGGGCTTTGTTGCGCAGCGCAATGTGCTCAAAATTGTTAGAATTACTCTTATGAACTGTTAGGCATGGCGCTAGATCGGCGTCGTAGCCGTGGATGATGAACAAAAAGTCATCGCTCATTTTAGACGTTGAACCTAAATTCCACAACGTCGTTTGGCTGCATGACGTAGGTTTTGCCTTCGGTGCGGATTTTGCCGGCGGCTTTGGCAGCGGCTTCACTGCCGGCTTTAATTAGGTCATCGTAATTTACAATTTGGGCGGCAATGAATCCGCGCTCAAAATCTGTGTGGATAACTCCAGCGGCTTGCGGTGCGGTGCTGTCTTTTTTGATGGTCCAAGCGCGAACTTCTTTTGGCCCGGCAGTCAGATAACTTTGTAGGCCAAGCGTGGTGTAGGCGGCTTTAATAAGTTGATGCAGGCCTGGTTCGGTTTGGCCATATTCGGCCAGCATCTCTTTGGCGTCATCATTTGGCAGTTCTCTTAATTCTTCTTCTAGTTTGGCACAGATAAATACGGCTTTGGCTGGATCAACCAAGGCAATTAGCTCTGCTTTGCGATTTTCATCTGTTAGCGTGGTTTCGTCAACGTTAAAAACGTAGACTACTGGCTTGGCGGTCAAGAGGTGGAGGTCGCGGATGGCGTCGTAGTCCAGGCTTGGCAATTTATGTAGCGGCGTGCCTTGCAATAGGTGTTGTTTGAGGCGTTCAACATAATTTACTACGTCGTGCATTTTTGGATTGGCCTTGGCATCTTTTTGCAAGCGGGCGAGGCGAGAATCGATGGTAGCGACGTCGGCCAAAATCAGTTCAGTGTTAATAACCTCTATGTCTTCGGCCGGTTCAATTTTATTGGCAACGTGCAGCACATCATCGTCTTTAAAAGCACGTACGATGTGACAAATTGCGTCGCACTCGCGGATGTTTGCCAGGAATTTGTTGCCTAAACCTTCGCCTTTGTTGGCGCCAGCAACTAGGCCAGCAATATCCACAAAAGTGACAGTTGCGGGCACGACTTTTGCGGCAACGTACATTTTTTGGAGTACGTCTAGGCGTTGGTCGGGTACAGGTACGATTCCGGTATTTGGCTCAATTGTTGCAAACGGATAATTGGCGGCCAAAATATTTGCATCTGTTAAAACGTTAAAAAGCGTAGACTTGCCAACGTTGGGCAAGCCGACTATTCCTATAGATAAACTCATGTTCTTATTTTAGCAGATATGAAGAATTTTGCCGTCATGTATAGCGCCGCAAAACTGCATATGCTATAGTAAGCATAAGTATAAGTGGATTTTTGTAGTTTTGTATGGCTAAACATAAGATAACCAAAAAAACTGTGCTCAAAATAATAGGGGTAATTGTTTTATTGCTCGCCATGGTTGGAGCGGGCGTTTTTGCGTGGTGGTGGAAAAATAAGGATAATGTTACGGATCAAGGTGGTTTGGGCGGATACTCAGCAGCAGACGAAGAAACTTTGCCAGAGGCGGCTTCGGACGCGCAGAATTTAGCGTTATCTGGCAAAGCCGATGAAGCGCAGCAAAAGATATCCGACGCTTTGGCGCAAACTACTAGTACCGACACTAAGGAAAGGCAGCAGCTTTACGTCCAACAAGGCGTAATTTACGAAAACAACGGTGACTACCAAGATGCTCTACAATCTTACTTGGCAGCTGACGCAATTATCTCTGATTTTACAACAACGCACCTTATAGGCGAGACTTATGAGGCGCTTGGAGATAGCACCAATGCTATTAAATACTATAAGTTAGCTATTGCTGCGCTAGATACAACCTCGCCAGGCTACGAAAGCGACAAAGCTTTTTATGAGAATAAAGTTAAAGCGTTAGGTGGCCAGCTATGATGAAACGAGCGCTTTTGGCAGTAGGATGTGCCGCAGCATTCTTAATTGGTTATGGAACGGCAACGGCTGCATGGCCGGGTGTGCCTGATAGAGAAAAATATTATGGTTATTTTTATAACATCAAAGATGGCTATGGGGATAGCGTTATATCTAGCGGTATTCCAGATTATGTTGATTCTGCTGATGAGTTTATAGCTTTTATTAAAGGTCAGCTTACTGGTGGTACTGCTCAAGATAAAACTGGCGCAGCGTTTATCATTCAAACAATGTTAGGTAGCCCCTGGAACAGGGACAAGCCGCCGACTAGTGCGCAAATTTACGATTGGGAGTCGCGCATACAAGCTGCAGAAGACAAGGGTTATATTACGTGGAGCGGAAATTTCACCCATAGTGGTAATAGTTATTGGCAGGGTGGTAAAACTGGAACAAATCCAGATGACGACGCTTTCTATTATGAAAATGGCACACGTACTTCTATTATTTTTATGAATAGCTCTGGTGAAACGGCCTACGTAATTAAGCGCGATTGTGGTAATCCGTTGACCTATGGTTACATGCCTGGTGTTGAGGTCTCTTGGAATACTCAAGGTTGGACTACGGTTCAGAGCACCGCTTCGCCAGGCGAGAGTGTGACTTTTTCGCACAACATTAATGATTTTAGTTTTACGGCTGTTCCGTCAACTACTTATTACACAACAGATGGTGCAAGTAGCGCAGCTACTGGGATGACGTCGATAACGGGTACGACTAGTATTGATGCATATCAAACTTTTCAAGTCTCGGAAACTTTCACAGTTCCTTCAAATGCTGCTGCCGGTACAAAATATTGTAGACATATTGTGTGGAATCCGTCTGATGCCTGGGGGGCGGGCGAGCGGGCGAGCGATGAAGCTTGTGTGACAGTGGTTATCCCGGCAAAATTAAAGGCGGCTATGAGCGTTTCACCAACATCAATGGCGGCAGGCGATACTGCTACGTTTACCCCAACAATTTCTGCAACTACCAACGCCAGCCCAATTACTGTTAATTGTAGCGTTAAACGTACGCTTTATTCGCCAGACGGAGATGCTACTGATCTTGGTAGTCAGGATTGCGTAACTACTGGCGGAAGTTCCGATATAGTTATTGGAGCAGGCGCCTCAGTAGTATTAAAAGCGAATACTTACTTAGCGCCTGACAATGTTGAAATCGGCTCAAAAGTTTGCGACGTGATTACAATTACAAATCCGACTGCTTCTGGCTATTATGATAGCGCTTCAGATCAAACGGCCAGTGCCTGTGTGACGATTGCTAAGTCGCCATACGTTCATTTTATTGGTGATGTTTGGGCTGGTGGTGGTTTTGCTGCCATAACCCCGGCATGTAATAATAGTGCAAATATTACTACAGTCGCACGTAGTCACGCACTGAGTTCTGACGGAACAACACCTGGATCTGGGACATCTTTTGCTGCTTTTGCGCTTGGAAAAGTTACGAACTTTGGCAGCGGTAGCGCGTCATTAACTTCATCAACAGGTATAGGTGACGGCTTAACGTTCTCAAACCTATATACGAATAAGTTGGGTTATTATGGCGCATCTCAGCATTGCATTACAGATTATACGGACACCTATGAATCATCTACAGCGGCCAGTTCTGGCTCTGTGGATGTTGCGTCTGGCAGTAGCGGGTCTTGGCGAATAAATGGTGATATTACCTTACACGGATCTATTGGCGCCGGTATCCAAAAAGTCTATTACGTCAAAGGCAACGTTACGGTCAGCGGAAATGTTACCTATCCGGCTTCGTTTAATGCTGCTAACAATATGCCAAGCTTGGTAATTATTGCAACAGGCAACATTTATGTTAATGCCGATGTTGAACAGATGGATGGGATTTTTATAACTCAAGGCACATTCTATACCTGTTATCCAAAGACTGAGCCAGCAACTATAGACATATGTAATAAACAGCTTACAATTAACGGCTCGGTAATTGCTAATGCGGTTGATCTGTTTAGAACGGCTGGTGCAGATGGTACGACGGCTGATAGTCAAAAACAGGCTGCCGAGATCTTCAGTTTGAGTCCCGAAGTCTATATAGACAATGCCCTCAATCAATCAACTTCAACGACCATCACGACAAGTGAAGTTAGAGAATTGCCACCAAGATTTTAATTAAAAAGTCTTTCATACAAAAAAGCTTATGCTATAATTGAACTTAGTATGAAACTATTTCCTTCGGTGGGCGATTTCTTTGCTCTAGATATTGGGACTACGGCAATCCGTATAGTAGAACTGCACAAGAGCGGTGACATTTGGAATTTGTCGCGTTTTGGTACTGCACCAGTAGAAATCAAAGTATCAACAAGTGATTCTGTTGATGACCAACGGCGTCTAGGTGAAGTTATAAATAACTTAGTAACGCAAGTTGGTGTTAGCACAAGAAACGTAGTGGTCGGCTTGCCCTCAAACAAGACCTTTGCAACAGTTATAGATCTTCCTGACTTGCCGCCACAAGAGCTTGCGGCGACAATTAAGTACCAGGCAGAGCAATTTATCCCAATGCCAATTGAGGACGTCAAAATAGATTGGGCTGTGCTAGGTAAGTCCTTGCGCGATCCTAGTAAAGTTGAGGTACTCTTGATTAGCGTTGCAAACAAGTTCAGCGAGAGCCGCCTCGATTTATTAGAAGGCTTGGGTCTGAACGTAGTGGCTCTTGAGCCAGACAGTTTGGCTCTTGTGCGAGCTCTAGTACCGTCTAATAGTAAGGACGCGCATTTAATTATAGATTTTGGCGACTTTACCACAGATATTGTTTTGGTTCTAGCTGGCGCGCCGCGCTTAATCCGTTCAATTCCAGTTGGTATGCAGACATTGGTAAAGATTGCGCAACAAAATCTGACAATCGACGCAAATCAGGCTACACAGTTTATTCTTAAGTTCGGTCTTTATCCGGATAGACTAGAGGGTCAAATACTAAAGTCTTTGGATTCCACGTTAGAACAATTTGTTGGCGAGATTATAAAGTCTGTTAAGTTCTTTCAGTCACGCTATCCAAATGTGCCAATAAGCTCAATAATTCTATCGGGTTACACCTTGTCTATCCCTGCTTTTGCAGAATATATCGCCACTAAAGCCGGAATGCCAACAGTTGCCGGAAACGCTTGGGGTAATGTTCGCTATGGAAATGATCTTAGAGATAAATTAATGCAAGTAGCGCCGCAGTTTGCGGTCGCAGTCGGCCTTGCGGAGCGTACACTATGATTCAACTTAATCTTTTGCCAGAGTTAAAAAAAGACTTTATAAGAGCACAAAAAACCAAGAGCTTGGTAATTAGTGCATCGATAATCGTTACAATCTGTTCATTGGGTCTAAGCGCAATTTTATTTGTTTATGTAAACTTTTTACAACAGGTTCAAATTAATCTTGCAACCGATAGTATTAGCGATAAGGAATCTAAGCTAGAGAGCATTTCAGATATTAATAAATACTTAACTATACAGGCACAGCTGGCTGTTTTGCCAGAGCTACATAATGGCAAGGGGTCGTATGATAGATTGTTTGACTTTTTGTCTGTAATTAACCCGGCTTCACCAAACAATATCTATTTAACTAATCTTCAACTCTTGACAGAGGGGCAGACCATTACATTGACTGGCACAACTCAGAGCTATGAAACGTTAAATGTTTTTGTAGATACACTAAAGAATGCTGAAGCATCATTTAAAAAAGGTGGAGAAGGCGATTCTGTAACAGAAAATATCTTCAATCAAGTCTTTTTGCAAACAGCAGATTTAGCTAAGTCAAATGGGCAAGAGATTGTATCTTTTGTGGTGACAACGGCTTACAATCCAGATGTATTTGATGTGCAAAATACGGACGTTGTTGCGAGTGTGCCAAATATTACAACTACACAATCTGTTACGGAATCAACTGGAACCGAGCAAATCTTTAATAGTAGTGAGACACAATAATGCCAGAACAATCACAGCGTAAGACCTCAGATATAAAAATGCCAAGATTGACTGGCATGAAAAAACGACAACAGATAGAAGTTGCTGGTCGCACAATGTTTGTGTGGGTTGCGATTGCGGCCGTAGCCCTAAGCTTTTGCATTGCAACATGTCAGTACCTGTTTACAAAATGGGACTTTAATAATAAGATTATCAGCAAGAAAAATATTGCTTCTCAGACATTGACTAATAATTATGCTAATGCGCAGAAACTTATTGAGCAAGTTGATAATCTTTCGGTTAATCAAGCTTTAGCCAGCGTTAAGACTAGTGCTGATGACCCCAATACAAAAAGCATTCTTGACGCATTACCAACAACAGATGACCCGGCTGCTTTAGCCACATCCTTACAGCAAGTGATCTTAAGTCGCTCTGGCGTTACTATAGAGAATATTAGTGTACCGACGACTACTGCAGATGCTGCAACGACCGGTTCTGCTAGTACTTCTATAACGGGCCCACAGCAGATGGAGTTTAGTGTTTCGGTCAGTGGAACGTATGATAAAATTAAGACTTTGGTTGATGATTTTAATCGTACCATCAGACCTATGAAAATTGTTGATATGACACTTAATGGCAGTGATGCAAATTTACGAGCAACCTTCGACATGGTAACTTATTATCAAGCTGCGCAATCTGTAAGCCTAGATGAGGAGACCGTACAATGAAAAAGAGCGATTATGCCGTACTTGTTTTGATAGTTTCATTATCTTTGGTGGTTTCATTCGTAGCCGTGAAAGCACTTTTTGGTGAACCAAAGAATAGTTCTACGACTGTCGAGGTCGCTAAAACTATTTCATCGTCTGTAACTGAGCCCTCGACTACGATTTTTAATAAAGACGCAATAAACCCAACAGTTGTTATTCAGATCGGCACAGCAAATAGTGAACAACCGTTTACTGGGCAGTAGCCCGGAGTGGGGTAGGCCTTGAGTATTCTAACAGATGAGAATCAAAAAAAGCTAGAAGCCTTACTAATTAAAGAAGGCCTTATTAAGGCTGATGTTTTGACAAAGTATCGTAAGCAGGCGGTGCAGAGTGGTAAACCTCTTTTTAGTCTTTTGGCTGAGCAAAAAGTTGTTGGTGACGAACCTCTCACTAGGTGTATTGCTCAGGTTTCTGGAATTCCATATGTAGACTTGACTAATGCGCAGATTGATCAAGCTGTGCTGGATTTGTTGCCTCGTGATGCTGCTGAGCGTTTCATGGCTGTGCCTCTTGGTGAGGTGCAAAATCGTTTGGCCGTTGCCATGCTTGACGCCAATAACGTGCAAGCGGTGGATTACTTGGCTAACCGAATTGGTCATCCAATTAAAGTCTATATGGCGTCCGAGGCGGGCATTAGCCACGTTCTAGATCAGTACCGTACGAATTTAGCTGAGGGTGTTAGCGCTGCAATTGCCTCAACGCAGCAGACTGAAGAAGTGGCAAAAACGGGTGCAGTTGCTGCTGATATAAAAACAATTGTGCAAGATTCGCCAATTAGTCGCGCTCTTAGTACGATTTTGGAATATGCCGTGCGTGCCCGCGCCTCTGATGTTCACATTGAACCCTTAGAAAGCTCTCTCAAGATTCGTTGTAGAATAGACGGCGTTTTGCGTGAAATTATGCAGCTCCCTAAAAGCATTGAGCCAGCGCTGATCTCGCGCATAAAAATTTTGAGTAATCTAAAGATTGACGAACATCGCATTCCACAAGATGGCCAGTTTGCCGTGCATGTCGCCAACAAAGACGTTGACCTGCGTATTGCGATTAGCCCGGTGGTTTGGGGCGAACAAGTTGTCATTCGTTTGCTTGACAAAACTGGCACTAATTTTAGACTAGAAGAAATGGGTTATGCGGGCCGCGCGCTGCGCATGATTCGTCGCGGAATTCGTCGGCCAAATGGTATGGTTTTAACCAGTGGGCCAACCAGCTCTGGTAAGTCTACTTCTTTATACGCGCTGATCCAAGAGATAAAAAGTGATCAGGTTAATATTGTAACTCTGGAAGATCCGGTTGAATATAAGATTCTTGGCGTTAACCAAATTCAAGTTAACCCAGATGTTGGCCTGACTTTTTCGAGCGGATTAAGGTCAATCTTGCGTCAGGATCCAAATATTATTATGGTTGGTGAGATTCGCGACCGTGAAACCGCCGACCTTGCCGTGCAGGCTGCACTTACGGGCCACCTTGTATTTAGCACTTTGCACACCAACTCTGCCGCTGGTATCTTGCCTCGTTTGCTGGACATGGGCGTTGAGCCATTCTTAATTGCCTCAACCGTTAACGTTATTATTGGTCAGCGTTTGGTGCGACGCGTGGCAGAGGATCGCCAAATTTATAAATCTACGCCACTTGAAACTCAATCTATAAACGACACAATTGGTCGACTTTTGCCAAAAACGCGCGAGGAGCAACGTGCGGTTTCTGCAGATCTTGGCTATAAAGACTTGCCGCTGGCAGGGCAAAAAGCTTATACTTTAGTCAGAGGCAAAGACACGCCGCAAACTCCGGGTGGGTATAAGGGTCGCGTTGGTTTGTATGAGGTCATGGAGGTCACTGAACAAATCCAAGAACTCATTATCAAGCGTACAACTAGCTCTGAGATTCAAAGAATGGCAACGGCTCAGGGCATGGTGACTATGCGCGAGGACGGCTACCTCAAGGCTCTCACCGGCTTAACAACAATAGAAGAAGTAAACCGCGTTGCGGCAAATATGGCATAAAAGGAAGGGAAGGCAATGCAACAACTAAGAATAGAAATTCTGCTAGAAGAGGTGATTAAAAAACGCGCCTCAGACCTTCATCTACAGGTTGCAATGCCACCGATGTTGCGTATCGATGGCCGATTAATAGCTATCCCTGGTTATGATGAACTCAACGAAGAGCATGTAGAGAACTTGGTTTTTGCCATTCTTGATGACGAACAAAAGCAGATTTTGCTAAAAGATAAAGAGTTCGATTTTAGCTTTGCCTTTGGTGACCTGGGGCGTTTCCGCGTAAACGCTTTCCATGAGCGAGGTAATTTAGCGGCAGCTTTGCGTTTGATTCCAAATGAGATTAAAAGCGTGGCAGAGCTTGGTCTCCCATCGATCGTCAACAAATTTGCAAACTATCCACGTGGCCTAGTTTTAGTTACGGGGCCGACTGGTTCTGGAAAATCAACAACCTTGGCTGCGTTAATTGATCAAATTAACGACGAGAAATCGCAACATATAATAACTATTGAAGATCCAATTGAGTTTACCCATAAGTCTAAAAAGTCTCTGGTTGTTCAGCGCGAGGTGCACTATGACACTTATAGTTTCAGTGCTGCATTGCGCTCTAGTTTGCGTCAAGATCCAGATGTGGTCTTGATTGGCGAGATGCGTGATCTTGAGACGATCAGTGCTGCTATAACCATTGCCGAAACCGGTCATTTGGTTTTTGCAACATTGCATACAAACAGTGCAGCGCAATCTATTGACCGCATGATCGACGTTTTTCCACCGCATCAGCAACCGCAGATTCGCAGTCAGTTGGCAAATATTTTGCAAGCTATTTGTTCGCAGAGGTTGATACCGGCAATTGGCGGCGGACGGTTAGCGGCCGCTGAAATTTTGGTGGCTACTCCGGCTGTGCGTAACATCATCCGTGAAGGTAAATCTCATCAACTTGATGCTGTTATCCAAACCGGTGGTGATATTGGTATGCAGTCTATGGATAGAACTCTTGTAGGTATGGTTCAGGCGGGCTCTATTGCTTACGATGAAGCTCGGAACTACGCCGTAGATCTAGGTGAGTTAGAAAGAATGATGCGAGGTTGACATGCTAGTCTTTGATTATAGCGCGCGTGATACCACAACAAACAAAGTAGTTAATTCAACGGTTCAGGCTGAGTCCGAGAGAGCTGCCGCCAAGCTGTTAATGGCGCAAGGGATGGTGCCAATAAAATTAGTGGAGCAAACTAAAAAAGGCGATATACTAAGCAAGCTAACAAATCGCATTTCCGCAAAAGATAGAATTATTTTTACTAGGCAGTTTGCTACATTGATTAATGCCGGACTGCCATTAGCTCAGAGCTTACGTACACTGCTTGAACAAACTCAAAACAAACGTCTTATTTCTATTATCAATGGAATTATCACAAGTGTTGAAGGCGGAAGTAGCCTTTCTGCGGCTTTTGCAAAGTATCCAGATGTCTTTAATGATGTTTATGTATCTTTGGTTGCTGCTGGTGAAGCATCGGGTACGCTAGACGATGCTATGGAACGCATTGCTAGTCAGCAAGAGAAAGACGCTGAGCTTCTCAGCAAAGTGCGTGGAGCTTTGGTTTACCCGGCTATTGTTCTAGGTGTAATTGTAGGCGTTATTGCTTATATGTTACTTACGATTATGCCTCAAATAGAAAGTTTATACAAAGATCTTAAACAGGAGCTACCGTTTCTAACTGCTACGCTTGTATCCATCTCTAATTTTTTTATCAATTTCTGGTGGCTTATAATCCTGATGTTGGTCGCAATTATATATTTCTCAAAACGCTACATAGAAACTCCAGCTGGGCGCAAAGCTTTTGATACATTTAAAATTAGTGTGCCGCTTTTTGGGCCTTTATTTCAGAAGCTTTATATGGCGCGTTTTGCAAGAACCGGCCAAACTCTTATGGCTAGCGGTGTTCAGATGCTGGAAATGCTACGCATTTCAGCGCGAGCTGTAAACAATGTTGTGATTTCTGATGCAATTTTGAGAGCTGCCGATAAGGTTAAAGGCGGCAAGGCGTTATCTGTTGCCTTAAAAAACGAGCATTATATTTTGCCTCTCGTGTCACAGATGATTGGTGTTGGTGAACAATCTGGCGGTATTGATAAGATGATGGGTAAGGCTGCAACTTACTACGAGAATGAGCTAGATACGAGCGTGCGCTCTATTTCAACAGCAATTGAGCCAGTTTTGATGGTAGTCTTAGCAGTTGTTGCTGGCATAATGGTTGGTGCAATATTGTTGCCAATTTATGGTTTGGTAAATAGTTATTCTTATTAGAAAAATACACAAAGCCTATTGCCAAAGCTGAGAATTCCGCTATAATCATAAGCAATAATAAAATTAACCACAAACTGTATAAAGAAAGGGGTGGGAAAGTTAATGGAAGTTAACAATAAAGCAAAGGGCTTTACCATCATCGAGGTTGTTTTGGTGCTTGCTATCGCTGGTCTGATCTTTTTGGTAGTGTTCTTAGCGCTGCCAGCTCTGCAGCGTAGCCAGCGTGATACGCAACGCAAGCAAGATTTGGCAAAGTTTATGAGTCAAGTAACGGGTTATCAATCTAATAATCAAGGCGTTTTGCCGTCAACCACGGCATTGTGGAATACCTTTGTCACAAATTATTTAACCGTTAATAGCTCCGCTTTCGCTGATCCAAGTACGGGCGTAACTTATGTGGTAACGCAGCAAACTTCAGCAGCAACTAAAAATGTTAGTACTGCTCAAATTTTTGTTTACCCAGGACTTACCTGTAGTGATATAACAACTGGTACTGCAAGCACATCAACAAGTCGATCATTCTCTGCTATTATTTACCAAGAGCAGGGCGGCTATTATTGCTTAGCGAATTAATTTAATCTTGCTTAAAGCTTATATAAACAGCGCTTTGTAAAGGCGCTGTTTTGTGATTTTATTAAAATCTGTTAGCATAATGCTAATGATACAAACAGAAATTGCGTTTTTTTTGTTTTTGCTTGGTGCTGCTATGGGGAGCTTTGCGGGTGCAATGGCCTGGCGCCTCCACACCAAGCGCAATATGGTTAACGATCGCTCTGAATGCGAGCACTGCCATCATAAGCTCTCTGTAATGGATTTATTACCAATAGTCAGTTGGCTTGTGCTTGGTGGCAAATGCCGCTATTGTAGGGCGCAGATTTCTCCACTTGCTTTATTTTCTGAAATTGCATTAGCTGTAATTTTCACAATTTCTTTTTTGTTCTGGCCATTCGGTTTTGCATCCTGGCAAGCCGAAGCGCTTTTTGCAATCTGGTTAGTTTATATGGTGATTTTAGACATACTGACGATTTACGATATTCGTTGGATGCTTCTGCCGGATAAGCTTGTTGTACCATTAATCATAATAGCTTTATTGGATGCTGCCTTGCGCGTAAGCCTTATGCAGGGTGTTAATTTTGGTACGTATCTGATGTATATGTTCTCTGGGCTGATTGCTTTGCCAGGGATTTACGGTTTGCTATATGTAGTATCAAAAGGCAAGTGGGTAGGCCTCGGCGATATTAAGTTAGGTGTTTTCATGGCCATAGTGTTAGGCTGGCAGAAATCTTTTTTGGTTTTATGTTTAGGCAATATCTTGGGCTTAGCAATTATTTTGCCAGGGCTAATACTTGGCAAGTTGAACATCAAGAGCCGCATACCATTTGGGCCGTTCTTAATTTTGGGTTTTATCTTGGCTGGATTGTTTGGCGATTCTTTAATAAATTGGTATTTATCTTGCATAGGGCTGTAGACTTAATCTGCTTATGGTATAATTATGCCAATGGCAGTATCAAGGCAAGCGGGTTTTACTATCGTTGAAGTGTCTTTATTCCTGGCAATAACAGGTATGTTATTTTTGATTGCCGTGCTTGGTACGGGTAACACGATTCGAAGTGTGCGTTTTACAGATAGTGGCCGTTCACTCGAATCTTTTATTCAGAAGCAATACGATGACATTATTAATGGCGTAAATACGCGCGATGATCAGATAAGCTGCACGAGTGGGACTATTAGCACGAACACCTCACAAGAGGTAGGCACAAGTAATTGTTTACTGATGGGCAAATTAATTATTTTTTGGCAAGGTAGCAGTAGCGTGTCATATTATGATGTTATTGGTACTGAGCCGTCAACTGTTAATTATGCTCAAACGGATGAAGACCTTATAACTAGTTTTAAGCCGAAAGCAGTAACGACTTCGCTATCTACTTATTCTATACCATGGGGTGCTTATCCATCAGGCTTTAAACGGCTCAGTGACAGCTCGGCCACCAATGCCTTGCTTTTGGTGCATAGCCCAAAATCTACACGAATAGTAAGCTATACTTTTAAAGTCGCCGTAAATAGTGTGCCACAAGATTTAACTTCTGCCGTAAGTACAGAGGCTAACCAATCACAAGCGACTAACTTTTGCATAAAAAGCGCCGAAGGGCTTACTAATCCCGCCAGGCTTTACATAAGTGGTGGGAGTAGCCAAAGTTCAGCTTCAATAATATTTGATGCAAATGGAGCGGACTGCAATGGGGCATAGGCAAAGAGGAGACACGCTAGTTGAGGTTTTGATGTCTATAGTTATTTTGAGCGTAGTGATAGTTGGTGCAATAACTCTCATGACTCGAGGTTTACAAGCCGAGCAAACTGCGCTTGAGCACTCAGAAACTCGTCAGGAAGTTAATTCGCAACTTGAATATTTAAAGTATTTGCGCAATCAATACGCAACAAATAGCTCAAGCAGCGATGCTCAAATTTGGCTTGCTATTGTAAACGGCAGCAATAGTAACCAGACGGACTATAGCGGCTGCAGTGTAACGTCAACAAAATCCGGCACAGCGTTTTATTTAGATAATTCTAGCGGATCGTTAGCATACAAGAGCTTTAATGCAAGCGAAACGCCAACAACCTATGCCACAGCTGGCAAAGGACTATGGATTGAAGCAACGGTTTCTAGCGGTGTGGCGCCGGCATATGTTGACTTTGTAATTCGTGCCTGTTGGCCAGGTACTGGCGGAATTGAACAGCAAACCGTAACAGCGGAGCGATTATATGATCCATCACGTTAAAGATCGACAACGAGGTTTTACTCTCGTGGAGCTTATGCTAGCTCTGGCCTTTGTGGCCTTTATTCTGCTTTTTTCTCTAACTACAGTTATCCAGGTTATGCAAACTTATAACAAAGGCCTGGCTTTGAAGAAGATTAATCAGGCCGGTAGAACGACTCTCGATGATATTTCTCGCAATCTACAAATTGCAGACCCTAGCGCAGTAGATGTTTCAGCAATTTCTGACGGGCGAATCTGCTTAGGTAGCATCAGTTATGTATGGAACGACTACAATACGCCAACATCAAGTGCAAATAAGTTTGACGATAACTCCTCACTTGTTCTTGCGCGAGTTAATGATCCGGCGGAAGCGATGTGTAGTCAAAATAACAGTGCATATCCGAATGTTCCAAAAGATGATTCAACAGAGATCCTTACAAGCAGTATTTGGATAATGGCATTGAGCATTGGCGATCCAAGCGTTGATTCGCCGCTAGTAAATGTTAGAATACAACTAGCAATAGCAAATGATCCGGCGATTGTATCAGGCAAATGCGTTTATGGCGGTTCAACCGGACAGTATTGCGCAACATCAGACTTTAGTACAAGTGTTATTGTAGGAGGAGGCGAATAATATGCGGGAAATAAATAATTACGATAGCCAAAGTGGCTTCGTTTCATTGTTTACAACTTTATTTTTCATGCTTCTTATTACGGTCATTACGATTAGCTTCATTCAAATAACAACAACAGAACAGCAGCAGGCGTTAGATAATGATTTGTCATCTTCGGCATTAGCTTCAGCGCAGTCGGGGATTGAAGATGGCAAGCGAGCGATTTTAAAGTACTATAGCCTTACTAGCTCTTCGGACAAAGCTACATATTACAGCTTAATGACCTCGCCAGGATCTGATTCTTGTACTTCAATTACCGGATCGCAGATTGGGACTGATCTAGGGATAGCTTCAAGTGGAAATGTGGTTAACAATTCACAAATTAATCAGTCATACTCCTGTCTGACCGTCGACCTAGATTCGCCAGATTATTTGTCACAGTCGTCTGCAAATGTAAGTCAGATTATTCCACTTAAGGCGGTTGGTGGCGAGTTCCAACAAATACGTGTTTCTTGGCATTTGGTAAGTTCCACTGTTGGAACAGACGGGGATGGTATACCGAGTGGCTACGCTGCAGGACCCTTGCTGTATCCAGTAATTGGCTCAACGAATGTTTCGCCTGGCTGGAGTGCCTTGGGCTACCCAGCATATTTAAGGGTACAGTTGTTTGGCTATCCTAACAGTGGCGCATATACACGCAGTGACCTAGCTGCACGTAGCCGCACCATTTTGCTCGTGCCAGGCCAAACGGGTGCAGATGCGAATACTGCTATTGATCTAGCTGCTGCTGATCCTAACCCAGGGAGCTTCTCCTCTTCTAGTACTGGCATAAATCCGTACACTGTAAAATGTGAAGCTTCGCCAGAGGATAACTTAGGATCATATGCCTGTAGTGCGCTGCTGCAAATACCATCCGGTTCAACTTATGCAAGTAGTGCAAACAACTATTATTTAAGAATTACGCCAATCTATGGTCAAACGCATTTTAGAGTAGCGATGGTTAATAGCAGTACGGAGGTCTCCTTTGATCAAGTTCAGCCGATTATTGATGCGACTGGTCGAGCAGATGATGTCTATAGACGCTTGCAAGCGCGCGTTTTAGTTAACCCATTAACATTATATCCGGAATATGCACTTGAGACCGCTAACAACATTTGTAAAAATATGAGCGTATCTTCAGAAACAAAAGATTACGTAGCTAATAATTGTCCCTAATCGGTAATATCTCGGTGGAAGCGTTTGTGCACGTCCTTTAAATGAGGATCTGTAACGTGGGTATAGATTTGCGTAGTTATTATGCTGCTGTGACCAAGTAATGTCTGAACGCTACGCAAATCAGCGCCGTTCATAAGCAGGTCAGTAGCGAAGGAATGCCGCAGCGTGTGCGGCGATACGTGTTTTGTAATTCCGGCCAATAAGGCGTACTTACTTATTAGACGCTGAACACTTCTTGGAGTCAACCTTTTAAAATTGCCTGAGTTATCAATAGCACTATGTTTACTTAAATTAATAAATAGCGGCGGAAGGCTGTCCGACCTTGCGGATAAGTACTCACTCACAAAACCAGCAGTTGTTGGGTCAATAAAAACAGCACGATCTTTTTGCCCTTTTCCCCTTACGGTAAACTCACAACGTTTTAGGTTGATGTGATTTTTGTCAAGATTCGTTAGTTCGGAGACGCGCAATCCGCTTGAATAAAGAAGTGATACAATCGCGCGATCGCGAAGCCCGGATGGACTGTCAACTGAGATAACTTCGAACAATCTTTTTAGCTCTGCCTCATCCAAAAAGCTAACTTGTTTTTTAGTTACATGTGGTAGTTCAATATATGAAGACGGCAGCGTCTCGATGCCACGCCGAGTGCAGAATTTTAAGAAGCTGCGAAGAGCGATTAAATGGTATGATTGTGTCATGACAGTAAGTTTGTCACCGTGATTGTCAGTAAAACGAGCTAGCCACAAACGCCATTTTCGGATCATTTCCTCGTCTATATCTTCAACAAGGGGGTCATTGCCAAACTCAACTAGGCGCATTAAATAAAGGTGATAGTTCTCTGCGGTTTTTTGCGAACGATTTTTTTCAACCTCAAGATATTCTAAAAAATCCATGATTAGTTCTGATGTGTAATTTCTCATACTGCTTATAGTTTATCACAAATGTTTCTTTGAGTATAAAAGATGTTCAATTTATAACTGGTAAAATATAAAAAGTACAGTGTATAATTAGTGCATGACTATACTCGATGGAATTATATTAGGTATATTGCAGGGCTTTACGGAATTTATACCAGTTTCAAGCTCGGGACACTTAATTTTAGCGCAGCAATTTTTAGGCGTTCAAACTTCGGCGGTTTTTGACTCGTTGATAAACCTAGGTACGTTTTTAGCACTAGTCTTTTATTTCCGTAAGAGATTGTGGCAAATTTTTACTAGATTATTGAAGGGCCAAGATATAAAATTAGTACGCAATTTAATAATTTCCGCCTTACCGATTGTAATATTGGGCATAGTTTTTAAGAGCATTATTCAAAGTTCATGGATACAATGTTCCTGGGTAGTAGCAATAATGTTAATAGCCCTTGGTGTAGTTATGGTCGTCTTGGATAAGATGCCATGTGCTAGTAGCGTGAAAGATGAGAATGACCTGTCTATTACGCGTGCGTTTTTGATAGGATTAGCTCAAGTTTTGGCATTAATTCCAGGCACTTCACGCTCAGGGTCAACTATTATTGCAGGCAAATTAGCTGGACTTGATTATGCAAAGGCGGCAGATTATAGTTTTCTATTGTCGGTGCCGGTGATGTTTGGAGTGGTATTGCTAAGCGTGATAGGCGAAGAGGAAAGAGCCTTTATTCAGACTAATCTTTTGCTTTGGGCAACTAGCAACATTGCTGCATTTATATGTGGTTTAATTGCAGTGAAGTTTATGCTGAGATATTTAGCCAAGGGTAATCTTAAGGGGTTTGGAATATACAGGATCTTATTGGCTTTAGCGGTAATCACAACATTAATAATTTTTGGCTAAACATTAGCCAAGGTGTGTTAAAGTGTAGTAAGATATAAGAAAGGAACGGTCGAATGAGTAAAGATCAACATCTACATCCCGATATTTATAATATCAAATATGAACAAACCTTTTGTCTTTTAAAGCCTGACGCTGTAAAACGCGGGTTAATTGGCGAGATTATCCACAGGCTAGAAAAAGCTGGTTTGAAGGTTATTGCAATGAAAATGCTTGTGCCATCAGATGAGGCAGTCCGAAAACATTATCCTGCAAGTGACGAAGCATGGGTGAATAGGCTTGGTCAAAAAGGTCTGAGTGGCTTTGATAGTTATCCAAATATTGATGCTAAACAGATTCTAGGCACAGATGATACTGCTAAGATTGGCAGTGAAGTGCTCGAAGCCCTAATCAAGTATATGCAATCTGGGCCAGTAGTGGCTATGGTTGTCGAAGGAATTCAGGCTATTGAAATGGTTAGGAAGTTGGCGGGCCACACTTTGCCATATAAAGCAGCCGTTGGGACAATTCGTGGAGATTTTTCTGTCGATAGTCCATCTGTTGCGAATGTAGAGAAACGTTCAATACATAATCTCTTTCATGCGAGTGAGAACCCAAAAGAAGCTGCAAATGAGATTAGCCTTTGGTTTAAAGAGAGTGAAATTTACGATTACGATCTTGGCAATGACCAGATTATGTATGCGAAGCACTATTAAAATTAAGCTAGCTCGAGCAATCGAGCTAAATATGCCTCGGTAGCTCAGCGGATAGAGCACTTCCGTCCTAAGGAAGGTGTCGCTGGTTCGAGTCCAGCCCGGGGTACCATTTGCAATTTATTACGGTTAAGCTGTGGCAGTTTTGTCTATGCCGTCATATAATAAAAGCATGGCAAAAGATTTTGACGGCCAATATGAAGACGAAGAAGTGGTTTTTATAATAAAAAATCACATTATTAAGATTAGAAAAGCTTTTTATATTTTATTTATTTTATTTTTAATAGCTTCTATTCCAGTATTGATCTGGCCGGATAACATAAATAATTTATGGATAGCGTTCGCTGGCTTGGGTTTCGGTTTATTGATATTCTTTTATCATTGGCTTGGCTGGTATTTTAGCATGATAATTGTAACTAATCAGAGGATGCGTCAGATAACGCAAAAAGGTTTTTTTAATAAAAGCATCATTGACTTAAATTTGTCTAAAATACAAAACATAAGTTATAATGTACCTGGACTTAGTGCGTCAATATTTAAGTATGGGACACTTGTAGTGCAGACGTATGTAGGTGATCTTTACATAGATAAGGTAAGCAATCCAGAGAGAAATTATAATGATCTTTGCAACACAATAAAGACTTATGTGGGCACAAACCAAATAATGAGTGGTAATGAAAACGAAATTGCATAAAATTTTCAAAAAGCAAGGTAGGCGCCCAGAGACAGGTGGGCGTATTACTAATGAAACGGTCGCGGAGCATCGTGAGCGAGTCTTAGCTGGCGGACGAAAATTTAAATATCCTGTCCAATACACAAAACACAGAGTGCTGTTTATAAGCGTTCTAATAAGTGTGCTCGCCCTGATAGCCTTTGTGATATTTTTTGCTTATCAGCTATATTTTGCGCAAGCATACGATAAATTTACATATGGGCTAACTCGCATTTTTCCTGCTCCTGTAGCAGAAGTCGATGGGCAGTTTGTAAGATATAGTGATTATCTTTCTGGATTGCGCAGTTCAATTCATTACTTGACAACAAAAGAAGCAAACAATTTTAATACTACTGATGGCAAAAGACAGCTAGAGTATCAGAAGAGCTTGGCTATAAATAAAGCAATAAAGGCCGCATACGTTACAAAATTGGCTAATGAGAATGATATAAGCATTAGTACAGCTGAAGTTGATGAATTTATTCAAGAACAGATTGCATCAAATAAATTAGGCGTTAGCGAAGAAGTTTACAAGCAGGTTATCAGTGATTACTATGACTGGACCTTTGATGAGTACAAGAGCTCTGTTCGCCAACAGCTATTAAACAGAAAAGTTAATGCCACGCTCGATGTTGAATCAAGTGATAAGATAAATCAAATTTTACAGCAGGTCCAATCTGGTGGTGATTTTGCAACTATTGCTAAGGAACAATCTGAGGATATTATTACCAAGGCAAATGGCGGTGATGTTGGCTATATCAGTAAAGATAGTGAAGACCCTAACGGTTTGTTAGGCGCCGTTGCAGATTTGCAACCGGGACAAGTCTCCGGTGTTATTGAGGGGTCAGATGGCTTCTATATTGTAAAACTCATTGATCGTCGAGATACTGGTGATGTAGATTTTGCAAAAATTTTTGTTGCGTACAAGTACGTTGACGATAAGCTGGAAGATGTTAGGAAAGAGGGCGAGATTAAGAAATTCATAGAAATCGACGAAAATGTCGAATCTATAAACCAACAGTCTTGATTTTTATTCATAAAATTGATAAACTAACAGGAGTTAACGTGGGCTCGTAGTGAAGTCGGTCTATCACGCCTCCTTGTCACGGAGGAGATCGCCGGTTCGAATCCGGTCGGGCCCGCCAAAGAAAATACCCTATCATTAAGATGGGGTATTTTCTTTGGCAGAATAATAGAGGGGGGTATGTATAAATCGAGTAAAGCATAGTATAATAAAATATAATTCTTTACTGACTAGCAGATAGGATGATCCAAAATGGTAGCCTCTCGTTATCAACGACGTGGGGTCGAGGTTGTCACCGCTGGCCATACTAGTAGAGTAAAGGGGGTTGGACGCTTTATCGATGAGCTCGCAGACTGGCAAGAACTTGACGGTGGCTGGATCCGCTTAGGCCGTATATCTGGTGGCAGGCCTCCTGGTAGATACTCTGGGAGAAGAAAAAGTAGTGGATCAAGAGCTAGCGAACGTAAGCTTTTCGATGTCGTCGGCTTAGCGAGAGTAGGTGAAATCATTACTGGCGTAAGATGTGCTGTGCGTGACGGCCATTCTAGCCAGGATGTAGTTCTACAGCCACGTAGCGCTAGAGGCCTCAACGTTCTTATTAGGCGGCTCAGGGAAGAAGGATATTGTTGTGATAAAGGCTGGGAACGCGATATGCAGCAGCCTAGATAAAATCACAAAAAAACGCCTAGCAGCGCAGAAAGGAACGCCTGGCTTATAGCCAAAGTCTCCACAAGCGTTGTGGGGCGTTCCTTTTTTTATATATTTTAATCTGTTATAATGCAAAATGTAATATTATGCCACCTTAGCTCAGTTGGTAGAGCGGCGCTTTCGTAAAGCGTAGGTCGCCGGTTCGATCCCGGCAGGTGGCTCCAATAGCTTAAACGGGCGGGTATTGTATAGTGGTAATACACAGTCTTCCCAAGGCTGGGCGCTGGGTTCGATTCCCAGTACCCGCACCATGCGCTATACTATAAATGTAGACAGGGCATAAAATGATTAAAAAAGCAGATTGGTTGACAATAGTAAGAGATCGTTCAGCATTATTTTTGCTGGCAGCTTTATTGATATCATGTGTAGTACTGGCAGCAATCGTGATATTGCGCTTGCATGCAAGTGATATTCAAATCCCTGTACGCTATACTGGTTTTGGGCAAACCTACATCTACCGTTCCCAATGGTATACCCAGTATAGCTATGTGGGTTTTGCGGCAATTATAGCT
>JAEHDC010000004.1 GCA_016880595.1 Candidatus Saccharimonadota bacterium | reverse complement strand
CCGCAAAATTCCAATGCCGTAAACCAAAAAGACCAAAAAAACCAAGATGCTAACCATTATATCTTCAGACTGCTCTAGGTTGTAATTGTCTGAAAGCCGGAGCCACATGCCAAATTCATCAAATGACAGCGATAACCCAATTCCATACAGAATCGCTAAAATTGTCCTAGAAAAATTGTTCCAAACTAAAGATACAAAGCCAACAATTGCCAGTACAAAAATTCCGTAAGTAAAATGATGCACATGAACGCCATACACTTGCATAAAAACATCAGGGTAATTATGAACCAGAAGGCGGCTAATAATAAACGTAGGTAAAAAACCTACAAGAATCCAAAAAGGAATCTGCTTGCGACGATTTAAAATGAGCTCCCTGTAGGCAAAAGCCAATGGTTTGGCGACCTTCATAAAAATATTTTAGCATAAAGATTAGATAAAGACGTGTATATATAAAATTTGATGTAAAATAGCTGTATTTTTTTGGAAAACACTTGAGTATAACCGCAATTCTTGTTATACTGGCGGCATTGATGAAATATTTTATACAGTCACCGGCTATTGTTCATTGTGCTCTAAGGGGTGTGCATGCTTAAGATTATGGCAAGTAGCGGGAGCGTACCGCTGGCAGCGGAGCCACTGTTTAATATTGGTCCACTTTCTGTTACTAATTCAATGCTTTTTGGGGTGATCCTTGGCGTCATCGTTGTTGTATTGTTTGCGATGGCTTTGCGTAAAAGTACTTTTCGCCCTAAGAATAAATTCGCTTTTACTGTAGAGACTTTAGTAGATATGCTCATTAATGCTGCGTCCGAGAATTTTGGTGGCGATCGCAAAAAAGCTCTAAAATATGCGCCACTTTACCTTACTCTTTTTACCTTTATTATTATTAGCAATTTGTCAGGCTTGTTTCCAGGCGTCGGTTCTATAACGGCAACAACAGCCGAAGGCGTGTCTCCACTCCTCCGGCCCTTTACAACAGATCTTAACGGTACACTGGCACTTGCTGTTTTAACTATTGGTCTGGTTCAGTTTTTTGCAATCAAAGAAATTGGCATTGTCAACCACCTAAAGCATTATTTTACAAATAAGCCTTGGAACCCGATGAATTTGTTTATGGGGCTTATTGAGGTAATGAGTGAATTTATTCGCATCATCACGCTTAGCATGCGTCTTTTTGGCGTTATTTACGCCGGTGAAGTTTTGATGAGCGTCATGAGCAGCTTGGCTGGCAACTTTGGTTGGGCAGCTACTATTCCAGTTTATTTTATGGAGATCTTCTTTAGTGCAATTCAAGCCTATATTTTTATCATGCTCACCACGGCGTATCTTGGCATGGCCACAGTTACGCATGACGAGGAGTCACATCCACCAGATAATCATTCTTCCGTACCTAATCCAAAAGCTGTGGTTTGAAAGATTGATTTTTAAGAAAGTTTAAGAAATAAGGAGATATTATGGAAATCGACCCGAATTTAATCAAAGGTTTAACAATTGCAATTGGCGCGCTTGGCCCAGCATTGGGCGTTGCAATGATCGGCTCGTCAGCCGTTAAGGCTATCGGCCGCAACCCAGAGGTGCAAGGTAAAGTATTGTCAGCCGCCTTTATTATGGCCGGTTTGGTCGACGCCGTGCTAGCCTTTGTGCTACTGATTGTATTTACTACAAACTAAGGGGTAATTTTTAGTGTTACAGCTACTCACTACCATTGCCGAATCAGAAGTGGCGGCAGAATCGGCAGAAGCCGCTGGTGGTATCTCGGCACTAGGTTTAAACTGGAAATCATTTTTATTCCAGCTTATTACCTTTGTTATTGTGCTGTTGATTCTGAAGAAGTTTGTTTTTGGTAAGCTTATTGCTGTTTTGGATGCGCGTCAGAAAGCTGTTGAAGACAGCTTAAAAAACGCGGCCGAGACCGAGGAAAAGCTTAAGGGTGCCGAAAAAACAATTGCCAAAATGCTGTCCGACGCCCGTAAAGAAGCTGATGAAGTTATAAGCTCCAGCCAAAAAGAGGCGGCGCAAGCTGTTGAGGCTGCCGAGCAAAAAGCTGCAAAACGCGCTGAGCACATTGTTAAAGAGGCAAAAGAGCAAATGAATGTTGAGCTTACTAAAGCTCGCGCCGAGCTTAAGTCTGAAACTATCAAGCTTGTGGCGGTTGCAGCCGAACGCATAATTGGCGAAAAACTTGATGCCGCCAAAGATGCGCGCCTCATAGACGCAGCAATTACTAATGCAACAAAGGAGCGTGCATAAGATGGCTAAGCTTAGCCGTCAGCGCGTTGCGCGCGAATTAGCTCGCTTGATAGTTGCGCATCCAGAGCGTCAACACGAGCTTTTGCGTCAAACAGCTGCCTATTTGATTCAAAACAAGCAAACTAGCTCCGCACATCTGTTAATTAGTGATATTGCGAACGAGCTGCTAAAAAATCAGGGTCTGCTCAGCGCCGAGGTTTGTTCTGCTTTTGGCCTAAACCAAGCTTCGCGCAGCAATATTGTTGATATGCTTAAAAAAGCTACAGGTGCAACAAATATAGAGTTAAATGAAGCTGTTGAGCCAGAGTTGATCGGCGGCGTTATTGTGCGCACACCAAAACTTGAGCTAGACGCAAGCGTAAAACGGCAGCTAGTACAGCTTGCCGGAGGAATTTAAAATGATCTCAGTAAAAGAATTATCCACAGAATTACAAGATGCAATTAGTCTGTTAAAATCCGAAAAAGGCCTAGAAAAAACAGGCGTTGTTACCCGCGTTGGTGATGGTGTGGCTTGGATTTATGGCCTCAGTGAATGTGGTTTTAACGAAACTTTGCGCATCGAAACCACCTCAGGTAAAACTGTTGATGCCTTTGCTCTAAACTTAATGGAAGACGAAATTGGCGCAGTTTTGCTTGGCAATGACGCTGAAGTCAAGGCCGGCGCGCGAGTCCGCTTGAGCGGCGAAGTATTAAAAGTGCCTGTTGGCAAAGAACTGTTGGGCCGCGTTGTTGATCCGCTCGGCCGTCCACTCGACGGTAAGGGCGAGATCAAAACGCAGAATTACGGTTTAGTAGAACGCTCCGCTCCAGGTGTAATTGATCGCAAATCAGTTCACGAACCACTAATGACCGGTTTATTGGCAATTGATTCTTTGGTGCCAATTGGCCGCGGCCAACGCGAGCTTATTATTGGTGACCGCCAAACCGGTAAGACAGCTATTGCATTGGACACCATGATTAACCAAGCTCGTCAAAAAACTGGCGTGGTAAACGTTTATGTGGCCATTGGTCAAAAACTCAGCAAAATTAGTCGTTTGGTTGATCGCCTCAAGAGTGAAGGTGTTATGGAGCAGTCTATTGTTGTAGCGACAAGTCCGGCTGACCCGGCTTCCCTGCTCTATCTCGCGCCATATGCAGGTACGGCTATTGCTGAATATTTCCGCGACAACAAGGGTCACGCCTTAATTATCTACGACGATTTGTCAAAGCACGCCGTGGCTTACCGTCAAATGTCACTATTACTTCGTCGTCCACCAGGACGCGAGGCTTTTCCTGGTGATGTGTTTTATTTGCACTCTCGCCTGTTGGAGCGCTCGGCAAAACTCAGCGACAATCTTGGCGCCGGTAGCTTGACCGCCTTGCCAATTATCGAAACCCAGGCTGGCGACATCAGTGCCTACATCCCAACCAACGTTATTAGTATCACTGACGGTCAGATCTTCCTAGAAACCAATTTGTTCTTCCAGGGTATCCGCCCGGCAATCTCGGTTGGTCTCTCTGTGAGCCGTGTTGGTGGTTCAGCCCAGACCAAAGCTGTTAAAAGTGTTAGTGGCAGCCTTAAGCTTGACCTCGCACAGTTCCGTGAACTCGCAGCATTTACACAGTTTAGTACTGATCTTGATGCTGAAACCAAAAAGCAGATTAACAGAGGCCAACGCCTTACAGAACTGCTTAAGCAGCCTCAATACAGCCCAATGAGTGTTTGGGAACAAGTTGCTGTGCTTTTGCCGGCAATTAATGGCGTGTTTGATGAAGTCCCAGTAGAAAAATTGCATGATGTAATCCGCGCATTGTTAGCTGCTCTTTGGTCAGACCACAAGGAGGCTATGAAGGAATTGAGCAAGGGTGATAAACCATCCGAAGCAACCAGCAAGCTGATTCTAGACGAAGCCAAGAAGTTGGCGAAGGGCTACGGAGCGTAAAAATGATTTGTTTATTCGCACAAGGTAGCGAGCGCTATGCTAGGTCCACGCGGACTCGGTTTTGCGCCGTATTGGGGCGAGTTTTTTGCGAGCGAAATGTGCCTGAACGGAACGAGCATGACGCAAAGCGAGCATGTCAAGCCAAAGGAATAAACCATGGCTAATACAATTGCAATCAAACGACGCATCGGTTCGGTAAAAAACACGCGCCAGATAACCAAGGCAATGGAATTGGTGGCAGCTTCGCGCATGCGTAAGGCCCAAGAAGCTGCTCAGCGCAGTCGCGCCTACAGTCAGATTGCGCGTGAGCTATTAACGAGCTTGTCCAATATAACAGAGGTCAGCGAGCATTCACTATTTAAAAAACGCACGATAAAAGCGCGTCTTTTAGTAGTCATAACTAGTGATCGCGGCATGGCAGGCGCTTACAATAGCAACGCATTGCGCGCTTATCTTGCCGAGCTTAAAGCTGACAAATCTGCTGGGGTCAAAAGCTACACTATTGCGATTGGGCAAAAGGCTGCACAACTTGTTTCTCGCCTGCCCCAAACAGAGGTGGTTGGCGTCTACAAGCACTTGCCGGAAGACTTGCAGGTTCATGATCTGCAGCCGCTCATCCGCGAAGCTGCTAAAATGTTTACCGATGAGACAGTCGATAAAGTCGATGTTATTTATACGCATTTTTACTCAAGTATCAACCAGCAGCCAAATGTCTTGCACTTGTTGCCAGCTGGTTTTGCCGAGACCGAGATTAGTGCACAGCTTAATTTGGCTGAGTTTGAGCCGTCAGTTGAGCACGTTCTTGGATCTGCAGCTAAGAAGTTAATTGATTGTCAGCTTTGGCAGGCCATGTTAGAGTCGGTTGCTTCTGAGCAGTCCATGCGCATGATGGCCATGAAGAGCGCCACAGACAATGCTACAGATCTTGTTGACGATTTGACCCTTGCGTTTAATAATATACGCCAGGCCAGTATTACCCAGGAGCTGGCGGAGATTACTGGCGGTGCTGAGGCGCTAAATGATTAGAACAGAGATTAAGGAGAAAAAATGATAACCAACCAAACAACCAAAAACGGCGCCATTGCCCAGATTGTGGGCGTTGTGGTGGATGTGGAATTTGAGCGCGGGCAGCTGCCGCCAATTAATCAGGCGCTAAATGTAAAAAAAGGCAATGAAATTGTTGTTCTTGAGGTCGCGCAGCACCTAAGTGAAACTACCGTGCGCACCGTGGCGCTTAGCAGCACCGATGGTTTGCAGCGCGGCGCTGCAGTAATGGATACTGGCGCGCCAATTAGTGTGCCGGTTGGTGCGCAAACTTTAGGACGAATGTTTAGCGTGACTGGACAACCAATTGATGGCAAGGAGGGTAAGTTTACCTCTGTTTCTGCCATTCATCGCGAACCGCCAAAATTTACCGATCAATCCGGTAAAACCGAGATTTTGGAAACTGGTATCAAAGTTATTGACCTTATCTGCCCGATCGTCAAAGGCGGTAAAGTTGGTCTGTTCGGCGGCGCTGGCGTGGGCAAAACTATTTTGATTCAGGAGTTAATTAATAACATTGCCAAATTCCATAATGGCAACTCGGTTTTTGCTGGTGTTGGTGAGCGCACCCGCGAAGGCAATGATCTCTATCACGAAATGAAAGATTCTGGCGTGCTAGAAAAAACCAGTATGGTTTTTGGCCAGATGAACGAGCCACCTGGAGCTCGCTTACGCGTGGCCTTGAGTGCTTTAACTATGGCTGAATCGTTCCGCGACGAGGGCAAGGATGTGCTTCTCTTTATCGACAATATCTTCCGCTTTACTCAAGCTGGCGCTGAGGTGTCGGCATTGCTTGGCCGTCTGCCATCTGCTGTGGGCTACCAGCCAAACTTGCAACAAGAAATGGGCGCTTTGCAAGAGCGAATTACATCAACTAAAAAAGGCTCAATTACCTCAATGCAGGCCGTTTACGTGCCAGCTGACGACTTCACTGATCCAGCTCCAGCAACTACGTTTGCCCACCTTGATAGCACAATTAACCTTAGCCGCGCTTTAACTGAGATTGGTATTTATCCGGCCGTTGATCCGTTGGCTTCCAGCTCTACCATCCTAGATCCAGAGGTGGTTGGCGAAGAGCATTACAATGTTGCCCGTGAAGTGCAGCGAATTTTACAGCGCTATAAAGAGCTGCAAGATATTATCGCCATCCTTGGCATGGAAGAACTCAGTAACGAGGACAAGCAAACTGTTAATCGCGCCCGTCGCATCCAACGTTTCTTGAGCCAGAACGTCCATGTGGCTGAGCAGTTTACCGGTCAGCCTGGAGTTTATGTTTCGCTTAAGGACAATATTGCTAGCTTTAAAGAGATTCTAGAAGGCAAACATGATGACAAACCAGAAAGTGCATTCTATATGAAGGGATCAATTAAAGAAGTTAAAGGCTAAGCCAAAACTGAGGAGAATTTTATGAAACTAGAACTCATCACCCTCTCCGGCCCTAAACTTCAAGAAGACGTTTATGAAGTTATTCTGCCAACTGGCGATGGCGAAATTGCAGTTTACCAGCATCACATGCCGTTGGTGACCACTGTTGTTCCGGGCGTCATTACTGTCCGTCGCAAAAAGGAAGATAGTGATGCAGCGCGCGACGTTTTTGCCACAAATGGTGGGATTGCCGAAATTGGTGGTTCGCAAATTCGCCTACTTGTAGACGAAGCTGATCATGCCGACGAAATTGTTGAGCAAGAGGCGGCTGAAGCTCTGGCTGCGGCCAAAAAGCTTAAGGAAGAAGCCAAAGACGAGCTAGAATTGGAGCGTGCCGAAGCGCTTATTGATCGCCAGGCTGTTCGCCTTAAAGTTGCTGAATTGCGGCGCCATGGGCGACGACCGCGCGTTTAGTTAAAGAAAACCGTCTTAAACGCCGCGCAATCTACAGAGGTCGCGCGGCATTTTTTGTGCTCTGGTAATATTTACCAAAAAAAACTCTTTACTAACGACCGTAGGAGGAGTATGATGGACAACGAACGATTAAGAAGCATGGCTTGAAAACAAGCCGTCTTTTCTTTTAACCGACACCAAATTTAAGCGTTAAAAAGGCAGCGTCTTTTAATGGTCTCAATTTTAAATAAAATCATTAGCATTCCATCTGTATTAAGCTCCTCGAGCGATATTTTAGCTGAGGATGCGGCAGTTGAGGCTGTCGGTGCGGATTTACACAAAAAAATTGGCAAACTCTTTAGCGGTTCACTCGCAATCCGCCAGGTTGATGCCGGGTCAGACAATGCCTGCGAGAACGAGCTTACCGCTCTTTCCAGTGGTTTTTATGATGTTTCGCGCTTTGGCATTAGCTTTGTTGCTTCGCCGCGACATGCTGATATGCTGATGGTCACCGGGCCAGTTTCACGCAATATGGCTAGCGCACTCAAGAGTGCATATGAAGCCACGCCTGACCCAAAAATCATTGTAGCTGTTGGTGACGACGCCATTGACGGCGGGATATTTAAAAACAGTTATGCAATTTGCGGCGGGGTTGGTCAGGTTATCCCTGTTGATTATACTATTGCTGGCGATCCGCCAACTCCACTTGCAGTACTTCATGCTTTGCTCGAAATCCTCGAAGACCTTGAGGGCAAGCAACGCCTAGCACGGGAGGCTAAATAGCATGTTTACTGCTGTTGCTTCATCAGTTGGCCTTGTAATCTTGGTTACACTATTCTGCTTAGGTATGCTCGGTGCGCTTGTAGGCAATAAACATGACGTCTTTGCAAATTTTTGGAGTAATGGATGTGCAATTATTGGTTCAGTATGGGGTTTGCTGTTTGCTTTTTCTACTTTAGCAACTGGTTCTGATATTTTTATGAAAGCCGCAATTTCAACCTTCCCATTCTTCTCTGTCTCGCTGCATGTTGATAAACTCGCAGCGTTTTTTATTCTTGTAATCTGTTTAATTGCGCTGTTTTGCTCAATTTACGGCATTGCTTACTCTCGGGAATATTACAAGCGATACAACATCGGCATGTTAGGCTTCTTGTATAACCTCTTTATTGCTGGAATGCTGCTGGTTGTAACTGCGGCCAATGGCATGTGGTTTTTGCTAGCTTGGGAAGTTATGTCCTTGGCATCGTACTTTTTAGTTGTGTACGACCGCGAAAACCAGCAGAATGTTAAAGCTGGCTACGTATATTTGGTAATGACTCACGTTGGCGCAGCCTGTATTTTGCTTGCTATGGCGCTCCTTTTTGCATATACAGGCTCGTTAGATTTTGCAACAATTAACGCAAATCTACAAGCAACACCGGCGCTAGCTTTGGCGGCGGTTTTTTTGTTGGCTTTTGTTGGCCTAGGCACAAAAGCTGGTGTAATTCCCCTGCACATTTGGTTGCCGTCAGCTCACCCGGCTGCGCCGTCACAAGTATCGGCTTTGATGTCTGGTGTGATGATAAAAACTGGTATTTACATGATGATTCGTCTGTTCCTTGACGTCCTGCAACCAATCCCGCTGTGGTGCGGTTTGGTGGTTCTAATAGCTGGCGCGGCATCTGCACTGCTTGGGGTTTTGTATGCGTTGACAGAGCATGACATTAAACGTCTGCTCGCCTACCACAGCATAGAAAATATCGGGATTATTTTACTTGGACTTGGCAGCGCCATGATCTTTGCGGCGCAGCAACAGCCAGCCCTTGAGCTTTTAGCGCTAAGCGCTGCACTTTTCCACACGCTCAACCATGCTACGTTTAAGTCGCTGTTGTTTTTGAGTGCCGGATCTGTAATCCAGGCAACTCACACGCGCAATATAGAAAAATATGGCGGATTACTAAAACTTATGCCACTAACTGGTTTGCTATTTTTAATTGGTTCGATGGCAATTTCAGCGCTACCACCGTTTAATGGTTTCTTTAGTGAGTGGCTAACTTATCAGTCCTTGCTCGGCGGATTGGCCGGTGGCGATATGGTAAAATGGGTATTCTTGCTGGCTGCCGTTGCATTGGCATTGACTGGCGGCTTGGCGCTTGCCTGCTTTGTTAAGGTGTTTGGCGCGACATTTCTGGCGCGACCACGCTCTACGGCGGCAGCTAAAACCAGCGAGTCCTCGCCGCTAATGATAATTGCAATGATCGGCTTAGCGGCAATTTGTTTGGTGCTTGGT